>NZ_JBFBAF010000024.1:0-165628 GCF_040682095.1 Amycolatopsis sp. NPDC051372 | reverse complement strand
GCGGGCCGGTTGTACGCGCAGACCAAGGCCCACCGTGGTGAGGAGCTGCCGGAGAACCTGGCGCACCTGGCCGAGCAGGGCCCCGCAGCGCAAGAAGCCAGCTCGCTGCTGGCCAGACACTAGAGGGAAGGGGCGGGTCAATGGCGATCAGCGTCTTCGATCTGTTCTCCATCGGCATCGGGCCGTCGAGCTCCCACACGGTCGGCCCGATGCGGGCCGCGCGGACCTTTGTGGACGGTCTCGTTGACGAGGGCGTGCTGGACCGCGTGACGCGGGTGCAGGCGGAGCTGTTCGGCTCGCTCGGCGCGACCGGGTTCGGCCACGGCAGTGACAAGGCCGTGCTGCTGGGGCTGTCGGGCGAGCGTCCGGAGTCCGTCGACACGGAGACGGTGCCTGCGCGGGTCGCCGCGATCCGGTCCTCTGGGCGGTTGCTGCTGGGTGGCGTCCGGGAGATCTCGTTCGACGAGGATGTCGACTTGACGATGCACCGGCGCAAGTCGCTGCCGGCGCATCCGAACGGGATGGTGTTCCGGGCCTTCTCCGGTTCTTCCGAGCTGCGCACGCGGACGTACTACTCCGTGGGCGGCGGCTTCGTGCGCGACGAGTCGTACGAGACGGACGCGGTGTTCGTGGAGGACTCGACGCCGGTTCCGTACCCGTTCCGCACAGGCGCCGACCTTCTCGGCCACTGCGCGGCGACGGGGCTGCCGATCAGCGAGATCATGCTGGCGAACGAGCTTTCGTGGCGGTCGGCGGACGAGATGCGCGCGGGCCTGTTGGAGATCTGGTCGGTGATGGCCGACTGCGTTTCGGCCGGCATCGCCCACGAAGGGGTGCTGCCGGGCGGCCTGAAGGTGCCGCGGCGGGCAAAGGCGTTGCACGACAAGCTGATCGCCGAGGACGGCGTCGGGGATCCGTTGTACGCCATGGACTGGGTGAGCCTGTACGCGCTGGCGGTGAACGAGGAGAACGCCGCCGGCGGGCGCGTGGTCACGGCGCCGACGAACGGTGCCGCGGGGATCATCCCGGCTGTGCTGCACTACTACCAGCGGTTCATCCGGGGTTCTTCGGATGACGGCATTATCACTTTCCTGCTGACGGCGGGGGCGCTGGGTTCGATCCTCAAGCAGACCGGGTCCATTTCGGGTGCAGAGGTCGGGTGCCAGGGTGAGGTCGGTTCGGCCTCGGCCATGGCGGCGGCCGGGTTGACCGAGGTGCTGGGCGGGTCGCCGGCTCAGGTGGAGAACGCGGCTGAGATCGGGGTGGAGCACCACCTGGGTCTGACCTGCGACCCGGTGGGCGGGTTGGTGCAGATTCCGTGCATCGAGCGCAACGCCGTGGGCGCCTCGAAGGCGATCCACGCGGCGCGGATGGCGATGCGCGGGGATGGCAGCCACGTGGTGACCCTGGACAAGGCGATCAAGACCATGCGCGAGACCGGGGCCGACATGTCGGTGAAGTACAAGGAAACCGCGCGCGGTGGCTTGGCGGTGAACGTCATCGAGTGCTGAGGTACTCGGTGGGGTCGGGATGGGACCGTTCGCTGGGCGAATGGTCCCATCGTGCATTTCCGGGCCTTACGCGGCTCTTGCGCCGGGTGTGGGTGAGTGGTGTGGAGTGGGGACCTTCGTTGGCCGAACGGTTCTGTCGCGCCGGCGCGCGGTGGGACTGGCGCTCGCTCGCGCGCCTTTCGATGGGCGAACGGTTCTGCGGTGCCGAGATGGTCGACGGCGTGTTCGGTGGTGTGCGGCAAGGACCTTCGCTGAGCGAACGGTCCCTCCTGCGTGGAGAGGAGCGGCTGTGCGGCAGGCGCGAGGCTGGGTGTGGGGCGAAAAGCGTCCTTAGTGGACTGAAGCCCGACCGATTCTCAGGCCGGCAAAGTGATCTGCGGCCGTTGACCTCGGTCGGTGACCAACCGCAAGCCCGTGTGGACCAACAGCCAGCCGAGGCGCTGGCGGGGCGTGGCCAGGGTGCGGGGCCGGGCGGTGGTGGCGCGGTGGCGAGAAGCCGCAGCGCGGAGTTCGGACTGGCGCGCGGCGACGAAGTGCTCCGTGAAGTGGTGCGGAATCATGGCGTCCCCAGGGTGTCGGTGGGTTCTTCGGGGCGGGCCGTGCGTGGGAAGGCGGCCCAGTGGGTGACCACGGCGTCGTCGCCCGGGCGGGTGGGGCGGCGGTAGCGGTCGACAACGGCGGTGATTTCGGCGCTCATTCGGCGGGTCTCTTCGGGGGTCAGGGAGAGGTGCTCGCTGGTCAGGGTGGCGCTGTGTTCCCACCGGTCGTGCCAGCGCGGCAGCTCGGCGACGAACTGCGCCTCCTCCTGGTGGCGCTGAATGACCAGCTGGTGCAGCACCGTCGAAATCGAGCCGGCGAGTTCCGGGTCGCTGACGAAGTCGCCGGTGCGGATGGTGGTGTAGTCCTGCGCGGCCTTCCACCAGCGTTCGCGCTTCGAGCCCCGGTCGGGGTCCTCCGCGACGAGGCCGGCATCGGCGAGCTGGCGCAGGTGCCAGGACGTGGTGCCGGAGCTCTCGCCGACGCGCTTGCCCAGGCCGGTGGCGGTGGCCGGGCCGTCCTGTTCCAGCAGGTCCAGCATCCGCATCCGCAGCGGGTGGGCGAGCGCCCGCAGGGTGCGTGCGTCGAGGATCCGTTCGGTGCGGTCGGAAGAGCTCATGAAACACAAGCTACACCGCAGAGGGTCCTTTGCAAAGAGGTCTCTGCAATCGCACGGGCTTAGACTCGGGACGTGGAGACGTCGGTGGCTAGCGCGAACGAGGCGCTCTTCCGGCCGGTGCGCGCGGGCAACGCGTTCGAGGAGACCGTCGAACGCCTGCTGCAGGCCATCCGCCTCGGCGTGGTCGGCGCGGGGGAGCGGCTGCCGTCGGAGCGCGAGCTGGCGGAGCGGCTCGGGGTGAGCCGGGTGACGCTCAGGGAAGCCATCCGCGCGCTGGCCGACGCGGGTTACGTGGAGTCACGAAGAGGGCGCTACGGCGGCACGTTCGTGAACGAGAACCTGCCAGAGCCGGCACAGAGCAAACCACCTGAAATCGACGCGGCCGCCTTCGAAGACGCGCTGTGCCTGCGCCACGTGCTCGAAACCGGCGCCGCCGAGGCCGCTGCCGCGCGGACGCTCAGCCCGGCCGACCGGCAGCACCTCAAGACCACGCTCGCGGAGGCCGCGGCCGCCGACCTGGTCGACTACCGGCGCAAGGACTCCCGCCTGCACCTGGCGATCGCCGAGGTCACGGCGTCGAGCTCGCTCACCACGGCGATGGCCGACGCCCGCACGCGCGTGAACCAGCTGCTCGACCGCATTCCCCTGCTCGAGCCCAACCTGGAGCACTCCAACGCCCAGCACGCGGCGATCGTCGACGCCATCCTCGCCGGCGATCCCGTGGCCGCGCGCCACGCGATGACCGAGCACATCGAGGGCACGGCGTCGCTGCTACGTGCCTTCTTGTCGTGACCCGCCGTGAATTTCTCACCGAACCGCACAACCTTTTCACCCGTCCGGCCGTCGTCCCATCGTGCTACGCGACACGGATGCCGAGACGGATGGAGCCACCAGCAGTGTCACGAACGAGCCGCCCGATGATCCCCGCGCCCGCCGTCGCCGCCGGTGGCGCAAGATCCGGCGGGTCTGCTACTGCTGCTTCGGCGTCTTCGTCGGCCTGCCGCTGATCGCGTTCTGGATCGCCTACCTGCTGATGGACGTCCGCAGCCCGCAGGACGTGCTCGCCTCGCTCGACAAGACCGTGGAGCTGAAGTACTCCGACGGCAGCGAGCTGCTCAAGGTCCTGCCCGCCGACGGCGACCGCTCCTTCGTGCCCTACGACAAAGTGCCCTCGAAGCTGCGTGACGCGATCATCGCCACCGAGGACCCGACGTTCTGGGACAACGCGGGCTTCGACCCCACCGGCATCGGCCGCGCGTTCCTCACCGGCGTCGGCGGCGGCTCGGGGATCACCCAGCAGTACATCAAGAAGTCGACCGGCGACGACGACGCGACACTCGGGCGCAAGCTGCAGGAACTGGTGCTCGCCACGAAGATCACGCAGCAGCAGAGCAAGGAACAGATCTTCACCAGCTACGAGAACATCATTTCCTTCGGCCGCGGCACCTTCGGCCCGGCCGCGGCGACGAACGCGTTCTTCGGCCGGCCGCTCGACGACTCCATGACCTGGAGTGAAGCCGCGTTCCTGGCCGGGATGATCCAGTCGCCCTCGGTGCACGACCCCGCCGTTTCCGGCGACGCACACGCGGCCAAACGCTGGACGTACGTGCGCGACAAGCTCGTGCAGCGCGGTTACGTCAAGCCGGCCGAGGCCGCCACGATGGCCTACCCCGGCAAGGAAATCCTGCCGCCCTCGGAGACGCGCGCGAGCGTGACCTACGACGAGTACCACGTGAAGCAGCAGGTGCTCAGCGAGCTCGAACAGGACGGGTTCTCGCTTTCCCGGCTGCAGCAAGGGAATCTGGTCGTGCAGACCACGCTTGGCCGCAAGGCGCAGGCGTCCGCGCGCTCGACGCTGGCCGATCGCCTGAAGGGCGAGCCGAAGGAGTTCCGGGGCGCGCTCGTGTCCGTGGACCCGTCCACAGGGGCGGTGCGCGCGTACGACGGCGGTGACAACGGCGTGCGCGACTACGCCGGCACGGAACACGCGGTGGGCTCGGCGTTCTACCCGTTCACGCTCACCGCGGGCCTGCGTGCCGGCGCCTCGCCAGACGAACCGGTGGCCGCGCCGGGCGCGGTCGACTTCCTGGGTGAGGACTTCGAGTACCCGCAGAAATGCCCGGCGACGTGTACCTTGCGCACGGCGATGACCTCGGGCGCGGACACGCCGTACATCGGGCTGGCCAAACGCGTCGGCGCTGACGCGGTGAGCACCGCGGCCCGCGACGCGGGCATCCCGGAGGCGGTCGACGGCTCGCCGACCCTGCGTGAGAAGGACGGGTTCCTGATCGGCTCGGGCCTCGCCGTCGGGCGGTATCCGTTGCGGCCGTTGGACTTGGCCGGGGCGTACGGCACCTTCGCGGCCGACGGGATGCGCGTGACGCCGCACCTCGTGGACAAGGTGCTCGACCAGGACGGCAGCGTCGTGTGGCAGCACGACGACGAGCCGCACCCCGCGTTCTCCGACGACCCGGGGGTGAGCGCGAAGATCTCCATCGAGGTGACGAACGTGCTGCAGACGTTCTTGCCCGACGGCCGCCCCGCCGCCCTGCGCACGGGCGAGTTCCAGCACGGCAACTCGTCGGACAACCAGGACGCCTGGGCGATCGGCTACACCCCGCAGCTGGCGACGGCCGTCTGGGTTGGCTCCGACGACGAACGGCGGCTGTTCGACGCACAGGGGAAGAAGCTGATGGGCTCGACCGTCCCCGCGGACATCTGGCGGACGTTCATGGTGCAGGCGGAGCAGGGGCAGCCGATCGAGGGGAACGGCGGAGTCGAGCCGAGGTTCGCCCCTCCGCTCGCGAAGCAGACGGCGCCGCCCGGTCGCTGATCGTCTGTGAAGGGCGCCGTTCACGGGAGCGATCAGGTCAGCGCACGCGGGCGAGGACGAAACCGTCGTAACCCTTGTTTCCCACCGTCTGGATCGCGGTGGCGTCGACGCGGTCGTCGCCGGTGAGAGCCGCGAACATCTCGCGCACGCCCCGCACGGACGGGTCGGTGCCGGCGGCGTCGAGCACGGCGCCGTCGCGGACGACGTTGTCCACCACGATCGTGGTTCCCGGCCGCGAAAGCCGCACGGCTTCGGCGACGTAGGGCGCGAGGTTGGCCTTGTCGGCGTCGATGAAGACGAAGTCGAACGGTCCCGTGAGCGTGGGCAGGGTGTCGAGAGCGGCGCCGACGCGGATGTCGGCCACGTCGGGCCCGAAGCCGGCGCGGTCGAGGTTCGCGCGCGCCACGGCGGCGTGCTTCGGGTCGTATTCGCAGGTCACCAGCGTGCCGCCGGGCGGCAGGGCGCGGGCGAGCCAGATCGTGCTGTAGCCGCCTAGTGTGCCGATCTCGAGGATCGAGCGGGCGCCGGCGGTGAGGGCGAGCAGGTTGAGCAGTTTGCCTTGCGTGGGCGACACGGCGATCGCCGGCAGGCCGGCCGCGCCCGACTCGGCGAGGGCGGCGTCGAGCACCGGGTCGGCCGGGAGCAATGCTTCGGCCAGGTAGTCGTCGACTGCGGTCCAGAGTTCGCGGGTCATGGCACCTCCACGACCAATCTAACGACTACGCGGCACGCCGGCCTGCTTTCGGGATCACCAGCGGGGTGGCCGTCTCGGGGCAGGGCATGACGCGGCACGGCAGTTCGAAGATCTTCTCCACGTTCTCCTCCGTCACGACCTCCTCGGGCGTGCCGGTGGCGAGCACCTGGCCGTCGCGCATGGCGATCATGTGGGTGGCGTAGCGGGCGGCGTGGTTGAGGTCGTGGAGCACCGCGACGAGCGTGCGGCCCTGCTCGGTGTGCAGCTGCGCGCACAGGTCGAGGATGTCCATCTGGTGCGCGATGTCGAGGTAGGTCGTGGGTTCGTCGAGCAGCAGCAGGTCGGTCTGCTGGGCCAGGGCCATCGCCATCCACACGCGCTGGCGCTGCCCGCCGGACAGCTCGTCGACGAGCCGCTCGGCCAGGTCCGAGACGCCGGTGGCCGCCATGGACTCGGCGACCACGGCGGCGTCGTCGCGGGACCATTGGCGCAGCAGGCGCTGGTGGGGGTAGCGGCCGCGCGCGACGAGGTCGGCGACAGTGATGCCGTCGGGCGCGACGGAGCTCTGCGGCAGCAGGCCGAGGCGGCGCGCGACCTCCTTGGCGCCGTAGCTGGAGATCACCGAGCCGTCGAGGTAGACGGAGCCCTTGCGGGGCTTGAGCATCCGCGCGAGCGCGCGCAGGAGCGTGGTCTTGCCGCACGCGTTGGGGCCGACGATGACCGTGAACGACTTGTCCGGGATGACCACGCCGAGGTCTTCGGCGACGGTGCGCCCGTCGTACGCGAGGGTCAGTTCCTCGGCGTGGAGCCGGGGCTCGGTCCGGGCTGGTGCGTCCGTGATCGTCTGTTCCACACAGGTTAGGCTAACCTAGTGGCCCTCGTTCGGGGAGTTCCCTGGGTCGCATTCGCCGAACGTGACCAGCCGGTGTCATCATGCGGACGGGGTTCTGTGCGGTTCACGGCGTAAGCGAAGGTGGCGATGGATGACTACCGGGTCGTCGCGGACGAACTCGCTGCCGACATCGAGGCCGGCCGGCTGAGGCCGGGTGACCGCCTTCCGCCGCAACGCCGGTTCGCGCGCGACCGCGGCATCGCCGGCTCCACCGCCGCCCGCGTCTACGGCGAGCTGATCCGTCGCGGCCTGGCCGTCGGGGAGGTCGGCCGGGGCACCTTCGTCCGGGCCGCGCGCCCGGCGCCCGAGCCCGCGCTGGCCGAACCCGGCGACGCGCGCGTGGACCTCGAGCTCAACTTCGCCGTGCTGCCGAGCCAATCCGCGAAGCTTGCGTACGCGCTGGAGCCGCTGCTTCGCGCCGATGTCTTCACCGACGCGCTGCACCCCGTCGGCGCCGCCGGGACGAAAGCGGTGCGTGAAGCCGCGGCGGGACTGCTGTCTCGTGGCAGCTGGACGCCCGGCCCGGCGACGGTTCTGGTGACGGGCAACGGCCGCCAGGGCATCGCCGCGGCGATCTCCACGTTCGTGCCGCTGGGGGAGCGGCTCGCGGTCGAAGCGCTGACGTACCCCGTGGTGAAGGCCCTGGCCACGCGGCTGGGTGCCGAGCTCGTGCCCATCGAAACCGACGCCGACGGCCTCGTCCCGGCCGCGCTCGAAGCCGCCCACGCGGCGGCGCCCGTGCGCGCGCTGTACGTGCAGCCGACGCTGCACAACCCTCTCGGGCCGACCATGCCGCCCGCGCGCCGTGCCGAGCTGGCCGACACGGTGCGGCGCCTCGACCTGCCGGTGATCGAGGACGGGATCTACACGTTCCTGCGCCCGGAGGTCGAGCCGCTGGCCGCGCTCGCGCCCGAGCGCACGGTGTTCGTCGACAGCCTGTCGAAGCGGGTCGCGCCCGGCCTAACCGCCGGGTTCGTGGTGTCGCCGGCGGCCTGGACCGCGCGGCTCGCCGGCGCCGTCCGTTCGGGTGGCTGGGGTTCGACGCGGTTCGCGATGGAGGCCGCCACCCGCTGGATCACCGGCGGCGCGCTGGCCGAGGTCGAGACCGCGAAGCGCGCCGACGCTGCCGAACGCGCCACGATCCTCGACGAGCGCCTCGCCGGGTTCACCGTCATCGGCGATCCGGCCGCGTACCACCGCTGGTGGGAGCTGCCGGAGCAGTGGCGCGCGGAGACGTTCGTGGCCGCCGCCGCTCGCCACGGCATCGCGTTGTCGCCGGCGGCTTCGTTCGCCGTGCTTCCGGGTCACGCACCGAACGCCGTGCGGCTCGCGGTTTCCGCGCCACCCAAGGAAACCCTCGCGGCGGCGCTCGACGTGCTCGCGACGCTGGCGGCCGGATCGCCGGACGACACGTTGCCGGACTGAACCTCAGCGCACCCACTTGCCGACGAAGCTCCCGCACGCCACCGGTTGTCCGGTCAGCCGCGCGCGCAAGGCGTTCTCCAGCCCCAGGTAGTCGACGCTCGGGGCATCCACCGCCACGTGAGCGGGCACCGGGCCGCCCTGCGCCAGCGTCTTGTTCTGCACCGTTTCGAACAACACCAGGTAGTCGCCCTCGCGATCGAGATCCGCCGCGGTGGCGAGCATGCGCTGCGGCGCGTCACCGACGATCTCCAACGGCAGCGGCCACTCCAGCGGGAACGGGTTGCGCAGGCCGAAAGCCGGGTACGCGAACGGGTTGTCGGGCAGCACCGCGACGCGGGAGGCCGGGTAGCGCTGCAGACAGTCGCGGATCTGGGCGACGTAGGTGTAGGTCGCGGGGTTCGTGCGGATGCCGCGCATGGCCGGGCTGACCGTGCCGAGGTCGGCCGTGAGCTTGTCGTGTGAAAGGTCGAGGTACGCGGCTTCGTCGTGGTGCGCGACGACCGCCCAGCCGCACAGCGCCACCGTGACCAGGCCTGCCGTGGTGGTGAGCCAGGTGCGGCGCAGCACCGGCGCAAGGTCCGGCAGCACGAAACCCAGCAGCAGCAACGTCGTGAGCGCCAGTGAGCCGGTGAGCAGCGTCGGGGTGTCGTTGCCCCACGACAGGCTCGTCATGAACCCCGTCACGAGCACGAGCAGCCCGGCCCAGGAAACCTTGCGCCGCACGGTCGCGTGGACCACGACGGCGACGGCGAGAATCCACCACAGCACGTCGGCCCAGCGCGACGAAGCCGTGAGCCGCCCGTCGACCACCGTCCACGCCACCGCGGCCGCGCCGCCGAGCGCGAGCAGCCACGACGCCGCGCGTCCGGCCGCGCCGAGCCGTTCGCCCGCGAGCCGCAGCACCAGCAGCACCACGGCGATGGCGGCGAAGAACGTGAGCTCCCGCACCGGCGGGCGCAGCAGCACCTGCGGGTCTTGCAGCCACAGGCCGAGCAGCCGTTCGCCGTACGCGGGCACGCCGCCGGTCAGCTGCCCGACCATCTCGCCGATGCCGCCGCCGATGCTCACCCAGGCCACGTAGACGATCCCGAACGCGCCCAACGCCAGCAGGTCACCCGGCAGGCGGCGCAGCCGGTTCGGGTAGCACAAGGTCCAGACCAGCCCGATCACCGCGGCGAGCACGAAGCTCTGCTTCACGAACACTGCCGCGCCCAGCAGCGCGAGCCCACCGAGCCGCGCGTACGGGTTTCCCTTGCGCAGCCCGGAATCCAGAGCCCACGCGCCGCACGCGGTGAGCGTGATCCCGTCGACGGTGTGCCACGCCATGAGCGGGAATCCGTTGAGGTTCAGCAGGGCGGCCGCCGCGACCAGCGCCGCGCGGCCGGGTCCCCACGACAGCACCGGCCGCCGCGTCACGAGCACGGCGAACGCGATCGTCGCGAGGGTGATCTGCACCATCGCCAGGCAGCTGGACGCGAAGAACAGCGGTCCCGGCAGCGCGAAATCGACCACGTGCAGGATCGCCGAGCCGAGCGGCCGCGCGGAGATGATGTCGGCGTGCGGCACTTCGCCCTGCAGCACCCGCCACGCCTGCGCGAGGATGAAGCCCTGGTCGGACGGATGGAAGCCGAACCGGCCCACGCGCAGCTCCGTCGCCACCGCGAGCACGAGCACCCACGCGACGTGCGCGCTCCACCGCAGCAGGACGCGTCGCCGCCGGACCACCTCGGCGGCCGTGGGCAGCGCCTCGGCGACGTCCACGCTGTGTCCTTTCGCCTCGGCTGTGTTTTCTGCCTCGGCTCCGCCGAGGCGTGCGAGATCGCTTTCAGCCGGTGTTGGGATCGGGCGGTCTGATCGGCCGTGGGCCGATCGCACCGCTCGATCCCGACACCGGCGCGATTTCGCGCCGTGGTTGCCCAGGGGGCCGGGTCAGGCCCTGCGGGGTCAGAGTAGCCGGGTGATGGTGGCGGAGAGTGAGGCCGGTGCGGGGAGCGGCAGATCAGGTGGGCTACGGCGTCGGCCTGCAGGTCCCCGGTCGTCACGTTCACGATGCGCCGCAACGGCGCTCGGTCACCACGGCGGTAGCCGGGGGTTGCCGGGGTTGGGCCGTGCGGGTTGGAAGTTGTGACGGCGGGTGGGTGGTCGCACTGAGCGGATGGACTGGGCAGGTTCTGTTGGCGATCACGGCGCGAGATCGCGAACGGTGGCGGCCGGAGGTTGAGCCGCGTGGGGTCGGAGCTGTGGCGGCCGGCGGGCGGTCGCACTGAGCGGATGGATTGGGCAGGTTCTGTTGGCGTCTAAGGCGCGAGGTCGGGAACGGCGGTAACCGGAGGTTGAGTCGCGTTTGGTGGGAGTTGTGACGGCCGGTGGGCGGTCGCAGCGAGCGGCGGGCCGACCGGACAGGCCCTGGAGGCGACCACAGCGCGAGATCGCGCCGGCTTCCGGATTGGGGCGGTGCGATCGGCCCCCGGCCGATCCGACCGCCCCAATCCGGAAGCCGGCTCAAAGGCGATCTCGCACGCCCCGGCGGAGCCGGGGCCAACAACACAGCCGAGGCAAAAAACTCACTCACTCCGGGTGCTGCGCCACGGCCACCACGGCGTCGCGCAGCGCGGCCCTGAGGCGGCCCACGTCGAGGGGCCCGAGCACGGCCGCTTCGCCTGGCGGCGCCACGAGCACGATCTTGTCGTCGCTGCTCACGAACACCGTCACGTCCCTGCGCCTGCCCGCCAGATCCCGGCAGCCGATGGACCACTCGTCCCGGTCTGTCACGGCTCTCGCCCTCCCGATTCCGCGTTGCGGTCGTGCTTCGTGCCCGGGTGGGACGAGCGCCTCACGCGGCTCTTACGCGGGTTCACCCGAATTGCCTACCGACGGGTCGTCCTGGCGGGTTCACCTGGGATGTGCCGTCCGCGCGACGGGAGTAGCGTCCACGCGGCAGGTGGCGGGGACGCGGGAGGTCGGGATGTCCGGGATGGCGCAGCCGCGGAAGATCGTGATCGTCGGGGCCGGTCTCGCGGGAGCCTCGGCTGCCGCCGCCGTGCGGGAGAAGGGCTTCGGCGGCGACGTGCTGCTGATGGGTTCGGACCCGCACCGGCCCTACGAGCTGCCGCCGCTGTCGAAGGGTGTGCTGCTGGGCACCACCGACGAACCCGATTGGGTGCACGAGGCCGGGTTCTACGACGCCCAAGCCATCCGGCTCACCTCCGGCCTCACCGCCACGCGTCTGGAGCTCGGCGCGCGCCTCGTGCTCGACGACGCCGGCGGCGAGCACCGCTTCGACCGTCTCGTGCTCGCGACGGGTTCCCGTCCGCGTCCGCTGACCGCGCCCGGCGGCAACTTCCCGGGCCTCTACACGCTGCGCACGCTGGACGACTCGCTCAGCCTGCGCACGGCGTTCGTCGACGCCCGGCGCGTGGTGGTCATCGGCGCCGGCTGGATCGGCACGGAGGCCGCGGCGGCCGCGCGTTCGCACGACGCGGACGTGACCGTGGTGGCGCCCGGGCGCCTGCCGCTCGGGAAGGTCCTCGGCGCCGAGGTGGCCGGGGTTTTCTGGTCCCTGCACGAAGAACACGGCGTGCACTGGCGCCTGGGCGAACACGTCGCGGAGGTCACGGGTGACCCGAGCGGCGTGCGCGGCGTGCGGCTGCGAAGCGGTGAGGAGCTGCTCGCCGACGTGGTCCTCGTGGCCGTCGGCGCCGCGCCGCGCGTGGAACTTGCCCACACCGCGGGCCTCGAGCTTTCGGACGACGGCGGCGTCGCGGTCGACGCGGGCCTGCGCACGGCCGCCCCGGACGTCTACGCCATCGGCGACATTGCGTCGCACTTCCACCCCCGCTACGGCCACCGCGTGCGCGTCGAGCACTGGGCCGCCGCGCGCACACAGGGGGCCCACGTTGCCGGGAACCTGCTGGGGGAGAACGAGCCCTACCTGGATTCGCCCTACTTCTTCTCCGACCAGTACGACCTCGGCATGGAATACCGCGGTCTCGCCGACCTCGACCGCGACCACCTCGTCGTCCGCGGCGACCTCGCAGCGCGCGACTTCACGGCGTTCTGGGTCGGCGCCGAGGGCGAGGTGCACGCCGCGATGAACGTGAACCAGTGGGACGACGGGGATGCGTTGCAGCGCTTGGTGGATGGGCGAATGAAGGTGCGTGACGAGGACCTGAAGTCGGGCAACCTCGCCGAGATCGGGTGATGGCTTGATCGCCAGCGGCTCCGAAGGGCACAGTGAAAGGCATGCTGCTTCGCGCCGGTCAGCCCCATGAAGCCGCCGACCTCAGCGCGCTCACGCTGCGGTCGAAGGCCCACTGGGGCTACGACGAGGCGTTCCTGGAGGCATGCCGAACCGAGCTGACCCTCCGACCCGACGACCTGGTCGCGGGGAAAGCGACCGTGGCGCAGATCGGCGAGCGCGTGGTCGGCTTCTACACCCTGGCCGGTCAGGCACCCGAAGGTGAGCTCGCCTGCCTCTTCGTCGAGCCTGACCACATCGGTACCGGCGTCGGCCGCCGGTTGTGGCAGCACGCGGTGGACACGGCCCGCACGCTGGACTTTCAGCGGCTCATCATCGGCTCCGACCCGTTCGCCGAGGACTTCTACCGGAAGATGGGCGCGGTCCGGATCGGCTCCGTACTCTCGGGATCCATTCCGGGCCGGCTGCTCCCGCAGCTGGTCTACCGGCTCTCGCCTGGACCAGACCTCGGGTGAGGTTCAGGCCTCCACCGGGATGACCGGCCCGTCCAGCGCCAGGTACCCCACCAGGTTCGGCGGCGCGTAGTCCGCCGCGACCTTGTGGCGGGTGAGGGCGCTGGAGGCCACGAACTCGTGCTTCGGGTCCGTGGTGCCGATGCCGCGCGTCACCGAGGGCAGGAGGCGGTAGAAACCCGTGCGGGACGGGAACGTCGGGCCGAGCGCGTCGGGTTCGCACGGGAAGTCCGGCAGCAGTGCGAGGCCGTTGAGGGCGGCGTGGCTCGCGAGCCAGCGCAGCGGGACGTCGGAGAGGCCGCGCTGGGTCTGCCCGCCGCCGCCGACGTCGGAGTGGCAGCCGGCGAACCAGACCTGCTCGATCTGCTTCGTGCCGGGCGCGGTCGGCGGCGCCCAGATCGAGGGCACGAACGGTTTGCGGTGCTCGTCGATCGACAGCGCCTGGAACGCGGCGTCCACCGTGGAGCTCAGGGCCGTGTCGTGGAACTGGAAGCGGCGGTTGAACACGTCGATCGGCCAGAAGCCGGTGAGCGGCACGCCGAGTGCGCCCACCGTGTCCCACACGCCGATGAACCGGATCCGCGGCTCGTGCGAATAGGTGCGGCGGAAGAGCGTGGCCTCGGTGTTGCGCGGGTGGGACTTGTCGCCGCGGTCGCGGTAGAGGCTGTACGCGCGCTTGACGAGCCCGCCGTGCTCGCGGCGCAGCAGGCCGCAGTTGCGGATGAAGCCGGCCACGCTGCGCACGGTGTACGCGCCACGGCTGAAGCCCACGAAAAAGATCTCGTCGCCGGGTTCGTAGGTGTGCACGAGATAGGTGTAGACCTCGCGGACGTTGCGTGAGAGCCCGATGCCGAACGCGCCGCCGATCAGCCGCTGCCGCGTGGTGCCGATGCCCGACTGGTAGAAGACCCGTTGCTCCGTGCCGGCTTCGTCGGCCGGTGCGGTGGCCAGCGCGAGCCGCGTGACGTTGCTCGGGGCGGGCACGCTGCCGTCGGCCAGATCCGCCGAATCCCACGTGCCGTCGCAGCAGATCAGGATCCGCTTGGGCATCAGTACCTCGTTCACTGCGTCGTTGGGTCGGAAGCCATCAAGGCACGACCCGGCGGCGTTTTCAACGGGTTCGGCCGAATCGGTACCGAAGCCGAGGTGTGGCAAGGAAAACACCGGGAAACCACGGGCTGTTCACCCTTCGCCGGCTCCCGCGCGGAAAGATCCGACGAAAGCGGGCCGGCTCCGGCGTGCGCCTGCGGCCGGGCCGGGGCACGATCGGCATCGGTGCACCGTAAGGCGCCCACTTTGGTGATCCGATCAATTTTGACACCAAATCATCCAGACCTCTGGATCCCACGCCGCCCATGCGCTATACATCGGATGTCTTGATGTGGCTGTGGTGAGAGGGGAACGTCCGTGCAGCTTGTGCGTCTCGGAGCCGCGGGAGAAGAGCGACCGTTCGTGCGTGCCGGAGACGGCACCCTGTACGACCTCTCCGGCCTCACGGCCGACGTCGACGGCGCGTTCCTCGCGGCCGACGGCCTCGCCCGCGTCGCCGCCGCGCTCGAAGCCGGCGAGCTGCCCGCCGCCGGCCCGGAAACCGCGAGCCCGCGCGTCGGCCCGCCGCTGGCCTCGCCCGGCAAGGTTCTCTGCATCGGCATGAACTACCGCCGGCACGCCGAGGAAACCGGCGCCGCCGTGCCGACGGAACCGGTGCTGTTCATGAAGGCCCCTGACGTGATCGTCGGCCCGGACGACGACGTGCTCATCCCGCGCCGCTCGACCAGCACCGACTGGGAAGTCGAGCTCGGCGTCGTGATCGGCAAGCAGGCGCGTTACCTCGACAGCGTCGAGGAGGCTCTCCAACACGTCGCCGGCTACGTCGTGTCCAACGACGTCTCGGAGCGCGAGTTCCAGCTGCATCGCGGCGGCCAGTGGGACAAGGGCAAGAACTGCGAGACGTTCAACCCGCTCGGCCCGGCGCTCGTGACCGCCGACGAGGTACCCGACCCGCAGGACCTCGGCCTGCGCACGTGGGTCAACGGCAAAAAGGTGCAGGACTCCTCGACGAAGGACATGGTCTTCACCGTCGCCGAGATCGTCCACTACCTGAGCCAGTTCATGGTGCTGCGCCCCGGCGACCTGATCAACACCGGCACCCCCGAGGGCGTCGCGCTCGGGCAGCCGGAGCCGAAGCCGTACCTGCGCGAGGGCGACGTGGTCGAGCTGGAGATCGACGGCCTCGGCCGCCAGCGCCAGACGCTGAGGCAGGCCTGACATGGCGAAGATCATCGGCATGGAGGTGCTCGACGTCCGGTTCCCGACCTCCCGGGAGCTCGACGGGTCGGACGCCATGAACCCCGACCCCGACTACTCGGCCGCCTACGTCGAGCTCCACACCGACCTCGGCCCCGACGGCTACGGGCTTGCCTTCACCATCGGCCGCGGCAACGACGTGCAGGCCGCCGCGATCCGCGCGCTCGCGCCACACGTCGTCGGCCGCGAGGTGCCGGAAGACGCCGAGGCGCTTGGCCGGCTTTCCCGTGACCTGATCGGCGACTCGCAGTTCCGCTGGCTGGGCCCGGAAAAGGGCGTGGCGCACATGGCGATCGGCGCGGTCGTGAACGCCGCGTGGGACCTCGCCGCGCGCCGGGCCGACCTGCCGCTGTGGAAGTTCGCGGCCCGCATGACGCCGGAAGAGCTGGTGTCGCTCGTGGACTTCCGGTACCTGTCCGACGCGCTGACCGAACAGGAGGCGCTCGACATCCTGCGCGCCGCCGAACCCGGCCGCGAGGAGCGGATCGCGAAGCTCGAAGCCGAGGGCTACCGCGCGTACAGCACGTCGCCGGGCTGGCTCGGCTACTCCGATGCGAAGCTGGTGCGCCTGGCCGAACAGGCCGTGGCCGACGGCTTCGAGATGATCAAGCTGAAGGTCGGCGGCAACCTCGAGGACGACGTGCGCCGCATGAAGCTGGCGCGCGAGACGGTGGGCTCGGAGATCCGCGTCGCCGTGGACGCCAACCAGCGCTGGGACGTGGCCACGGCGGTGTCCTGGATGACGGAGCTCGCGCCGTTCGACCCGTACTGGATCGAAGAACCGACCTCGCCTGACGACATCCTGGGCCACGCGGCCATCGCGAAGGCACTGGCGCCGATCAAGGTCGCCACCGGCGAGCACGTGCAGAACCGCGTGGTGTTCAAGCAGCTGCTGCAGGCCGGCGCGATCGACGTGCTGCAGCTCGACGCCGCGCGCGTCGGCGGGGTGAACGAAAACCTCGCGATCCTGTTGCTGGCGGCCAAGTTCGGCGTTCCGGTGTGCCCGCACGCCGGCGGGGTCGGCCTGTGCGAGCTGGTGCGGCACCTGTCGATGTTCGACTTCGTGGCCGTCTCCGGTGAGGACACCGACCGCACCATCGAGTGGGTCGACCACCTGCACGAGCACTTCACCGACCCGGCCGTCGTGCGCGACGGCCGGTACCTGGCCCCGACCGCACCCGGGTTCTCCGCGCGGATGCACGACGCGACCCTGCGCCGCTTCCGCTTCCCGGACGGTCCAGAGTGGACGGAGGACGCCCAGTGAGCGAGTTCGACGGCCTGGTCGCCGTGGTCACCGGCGGTGCTTCGGGGATCGGCCTGGCCACGGCCACGCTGCTCGCCGAGCGCGGCGCGCGGGTGGCCGTGCTGGACCTCAAGACCGACGACGTGCCCGAGCCGCTGGCCGGCTTCCGGTGCGACGTCACGGCCGACGCCGAGGTGAAGGCCGCGATCGACGCCGTCGCCGAGCGTTTCGGGCGGATCGACGTGCTGGTCAACAACGCCGGCATCGGCGCGGCCGGCGACGTGGCGGACAACAGCGACGACGAGTGGCACCGCGTCTACGACGTGAACGTGGTCGGCATGGTCCGGGTCACGCGTGCCGCCCTGCCGCACCTCAAGGCGTCGCCTTCGGCGGCCGTGGTCAACACCTGCTCCATCGCCGCGTGGGCCGGCCTGCCGCAGCGGGCGCTGTACTCCGCGACGAAGGGCGCGGTGCTGTCGCTGACGCTCGCGATGGCCACCGACCACCTGCCCCACCGCATCCGCGTGAACTGCGTGTGTCCCGGCACCGCGGACACGCCGTGGGTCGGACGCCTGCTCGACGCGGCCGCGGACCCGGCCGCCGAACGCGCGGCCCTGGCCGCGCGCCAGCCGATGGGCCGGCTCGTGACCGCCGACGAGGTCGCGAGCGCCATCACCTACCTCGCCAGCCCGCTGTCCGCGTCGACCACCGGCACCGCGCTCGCGGTCGACGGCGGCATGCACGGCCTGCGCCCGCGGGGACCTGTGCAGAAATAGTGCCCGTTTGCATGTCATCAAGGAGGATGCGGTGCGTACGAAGGTGATCCGGCTCGCCGCCGCGGCGGCCGCGTGTGGTTTGGTCCTGACCGCGTGTGGGTCCACGAAGGACAAACCGGCGGCCGCGGCGGGCGGCGGTGGCGTCACCGGCGGCAAGGTCGGGGCCACGCTGCCGCTGCTGACGTCGCCGTTCTGGCAGGCCTACAACAACTACGTGCCGCAAATGGCCAAGGAGACCGGCCTCGACGCGTTGCCGACGGTGAACGCCGACAACGACCCGGCGAAGCTGATCACCGACATCGGCACACTGCTCAACCAGGGCGTCAAGGGCCTGGTCGTGACGCCGATCGACTCCGCCGCGGTGGTCGCCGGGCTGAAGCAGGCCGAGAACAAGGGCGTGCCCGTGGTCGCGGTCGACGTCGCGCCCGAGAGCGGCAAGGTCGCCATGGTCGTGCGTGCCGACAACAAGGCCTACGGCACGAAGGCGTGCGAGGAGATCGGCAAGCGCGTGAAGAGCGGCAAGGTCGTGCAGGTGATGGGTGACCTCGCCTCCGTCAACGGCCGCGACCGCTCGGCCGCGTTCCGCGACTGCATGAAGCAGAAGTACCCGGACATCAAGGTGCTGGAGATCGCGGCGGAGTGGAAGGCCGACAAGGCGTCTTCCGGCCTCGACAGCCTCCTCACCGCGAACCCGGACATCAAGGGCGTCTACATGCAGGCCGGCGGCGTGTACCTCGCGCCGACCGAGCAGGCGCTCAAGCGCAAGAACCTGTTCTTCCCGACGAGCGACCCGCGCCACGTGGTGCTGGTGAGCAACGACGGCATCCCGCAGGAGCTCGCGGCGATCCGCGCGGGCGAGCTCGACGCCACCGTGTCGCAGCCGGCCGACGCCTACGCCAAGTACGGCATGTACTGGCTCAAGAAGGCCATGGCGGGGGAGAAGTTCCAGCCGGGCCCGACCGACCACGGTTCCACGATCGTCGAGATCAGCCCCGGCATCCTCGAGGACCAGCTGCCGGCCCCGGTCGTGACGAAGGATAACGTGGACGACAAGGCGTTGTGGGGTAACAACCTGTGAGCGCGCCCGCCCCCGAGACGGCCGCGCCGGTGGTGAGTGCCCACGGCGTCGGCAAGCGTTACGGGCCCACCGTGGCCCTGCACGACGTGAGCCTGACCGTGCACGCCGGTGAGTCGCACGCGCTGGTCGGTCGCAACGGGGCGGGCAAGTCCACGCTCGTGTCGATCCTCACCGGATTGTCCCTTCCGGACACCGGCAGCGTCGAGTTCGGCGGCGTGCCCGCGCCGCCGCTGTCCAAACAGGACGACTGGAAGGCCCACGTGGCGTGCGTGTACCAGCACGCCATGGTGGTGCCCCAGCTGACGGTGGCCGAGAACCTGTTCCTCAACCGGCAGGCGCGCGGCGGCTTCGCCATCGGCTGGCGCAAGCTGCGCCGGCAGGCGCGGGAGCTGCTCGACTCGTGGGACGTCCGCGTGGACGTGGACACGCCCGCGGGCGAGCTTTCGGTGGAGGACCGCCAGTTCGTGGAGATCGCCCGCGCGCTGAGCTACGGCGCGCGGTTCATCGTGCTCGACGAGCCGACGGCCCAGCTCGACAGCCAGGCCATCGAGCGGCTCTTCGATCGCATGCGCCAGATGCAGCGCAGCGGCGTGACGTTCCTGTTCATCTCCCACCACCTGCACGAGGTTTACGAGGTGTGCCAGGCCGTCACGGTGCTGCGCGACGCGAAGCACGTGCTCACCGCGCCGGTCTCCGAGGTCAGCCGGCCACAGCTGGTCGACGCCATGACCGGTGAGCAGGGTGGGCTGTCCGTGCGCGACGCGGCGAGCCGCGACCCGCTGGCCGTGGACGCCGCCGAGGTGCTCACCGTCGACGCACTGTCCGGCGACGGCTTCCACGACGTGTCGGTGCGGGTGCACCGCGGCGAGGTCGTGGGGCTGGCCGGCAGCAACGCGAGCGGCAAGCACCAGGTGGCCGAGACCGTCTACGGATTGCGCTCGCCCTCGGCGGGAACCGTGGCGGTGGACGGGAAACCGTTGCCCCCGGGCGACATCCCGGCCGCGGTGCACGCCGGGATCGGCTGCGTGCCGCGTGACCGCCACCACGAGGGTCTGGTGCTGGAGCACTCGATCATGGACAACGCCACGCTGTCCGTGCTCGATCGCATGGGCCCGGCCGGGTTCGCCTCGCCCAAGGCGCGGCACGACCGCGGTGCCCGCGCGCTGGCCGCCTACGACATCGTCGCGGCCGGGCCGGAACAGCCGGTGGCTGACCTGTCGGGCGGCAACCAGCAAAAGGTCGTGCTGGCCCGGGCGCTGGAGAGCGGCCCGCGGGTGGTCGTGCTGATCAACCCCACCGCGGGTGTGGACGTGAAGTCGAAGGAGGCCCTGCTCGCGGTCGTCGACCGGGTGCGGGCCGAAGGCAAGGCGGTGCTGATCGTGAGCGACGAGCTCGACGACCTGCGCCTGGCCGACCGGGTGCTGGTGCTGCGCGCCGGTGCCGTCGTCGCCGAACACCAGGCCGGCTGGTCCGACGGAGACCTCGTGGCCGACATCGAAGGAGTCGGGCTCCATGACTGAGCTGATGAGCGATCCGCAGACGGCGCTGCCCGCGGCGCCCCCGAAACGGCGCAAGTCGCTGTGGCTGCGCGAGCTGGCGCTGCTGCCCGCGCTCGTGGTCGTGTTCGTGATCGGCGGGCTGATCAGCGACTCGTTCTTCACGTTCGACAACGTGATCAGCATCCTCTCGGCCGCCGCCGCGCTGTCGCTGGTGGTGCTGGGCGAGTCGTTGGTGCTGCTGACCGGCAAGTTCGATCTGTCGCTGGAATCGACAATGGGTATCGCGCCCGCGATCGGCGCGATGCTGGTGATCCCGGCGACGTCCTCGGGCTTCGGCACGGGCTGGCCGGCGGCGCTGGGCCTGCTCGCGATCCCCGTGGTGGGTGCGCTGATCGGGCTCGTGAACGGCTTCCTCATCGTGAAGCTCAAGCTCAACGCGTTCATCGTCACGCTGGCGATGCTCACGGTGCTGCGCGGCACGCAGATCGGCTCCACCAACGGCAAGACGCTGTTCGACCAGCTCGACGCGTTCACGGCCCTGGCGACCACGACGTTCGCCGGGCTGCCGATGTCGGTGTGGCTCGCGGCGGTGCTGTTCCTGCTGTTCGGGCTCGGCCTGCGCTACCACCGCGTCGGCCGCTCGCTGTATGCGATCGGCGGCAACCGCGAGGCGGCACGCGCGGCCGGCATCCGGGTGGACCGGATCTCGTGGGCGGTGTTCATCGTCGCGGGTGTGCTGGCCGCGATCGGCGGCCTCGCTTACACCGGCTACGTCGGCGCGCTCGGCGCCGACCAGGGTGACGGCCTGATCCTGCAGGTCTTCGCCGCGGCGGTGATCGGCGGTGTCTCGCTCGACGGCGGCAAGGGCACGCTCGTCGGCGCCCTGACCGGGGTGTTGCTCCTGCAGTCGGTGGACAGCCTGCTGCGCATCGCGCAGGTGCCGGCGGAATGGCTGAAGGCGATCTACGGCGGCATCATCCTGATCGCCCTGATCATCAGCCGTTACGCCGGCGGAAAGCCGCAGACCTGATCGGCGCCTGGGCCGTGATCATCCGACCTTCTCGCCGTTCCGTGAAGGGCCCCTTCAGGGATTCAGCGTCCCTCGGGGAGCCCTTCACGGACCTTCGACGTCGCTCAGGACGCAGCGGCCTCGGGATTGTCGTCCGCGTCCGTGCCGGTCTGGGTGAGCGTGCTGCGCAGCCACTGCTCGACCCCCGCGACGTGCACGGTCGCCCACGACCGGGCCAGCTCCGGCTCACGGGCGGCGATGGCCTCGTAGATGGCGGTGTGCTGCTCACGCGTGCGGGCGACCGCGCCCTCCTGCGTGAGGCCGCGCCAGATCCGCGCCCGCGCCGTGGGCCCCGACAGGCTGTCGAGCAGCGAGCAGAGCACGGAGTTGCCCGAGCCGTCGGCGATCTTGCGGTGGAACTGCAGGTCGTTGGCCACGAGCGCCTCCACCGTCGGCGCGTCGGCCAGTTCGTCGAGCAGCGCGCCGAGCTCGGTGATGTCGTCCTCGCTCATGTGCAGCGCGGCCAGCGCCGTGGCGGCCGGTTCGAGGATCCGGCGCACGGCCAGGAAGTCGAGCACGGTGTCGTCGCGGTGGAAGTCGACCACGAACGTCATGGCGTCGAGCAGCAGGTTCGGCTCGAGACTGGTCACGTACGTGCCGTCGCCCTGGCGCACGTCGAGCACCCTGATCAGGCACAACGCCTTCACGGCCTCGCGCAGGGAGCTGCGCGAGAGCCCCAGCCGCTGGGCGAGCTCGGCTTCCTTGGGCAGCCGGTCGCCCGGTGCGAGCTCCCCGGAGATGATCATGTCCTTGATCTTGTCGATCGCGACATCGGTGACGGGCATCGAGACCGCCCTCCCTCAAGAGACCTCGGATGTTTCGGTGTTCTGAACACAGAGTGCCACGTAACTCGTCAGGAGGGACCATGACCCACGGCTCCGCCCCGGACTCTGCCCCTGAAAGCGTTGCCCTGCGTACCCGACTCAAGCCGGGTATGGAGGCGACCTACGAGTCCGTGCATGCGGTGATCCCGCCCGAACTCGACGCGGCGCTGCGGCGCGCCGGCGTGCGCACGTGGCGGATCTGGCGCAGCGGGCTCGACTTGTTCCACTTCGTGGAGGTCGACGACTTCGACGCGATGAAGGCCGCGCTCGCCGACGATCCCGCCGACATCGAGTGGCAGATCCGCATCAACCGGCTGCTCGACACGGACGACGACCGGTCCGATACTTCGACGGCCCTGGGGCTCGTCTGGGAACTTCCGGTGAAGGAGTGAACGTGAAGCTCTCCCCGCTCGGGCTCGGTGGCGCGCAGCTCGGCAACCTCTACCAGGCGATCGACGACGACACGGCGACCGCGACCGTGCGGCGTGCGTGGGACGAGGGCATCCGCTACTTCGACACTGCCCCGCACTACGGGCTCGGGCTCTCCGAACGGCGCCTCGGCGCGGCACTGGCCGCGTACCCGCGTGAGGAGTACGTGCTCTCCACCAAGGTCGGCCGGGTGCTCGAACCCCACGCCGCGGCGCCGGGCGAGCGCGACGACCAAGGCTTCGACGTGCCGGCCATCTACCTCCGGCGCTGGGACTTCAGCCGTGACGGCGTGTTGCGGTCATTGGAGTCGAGCCTCGACCGGCTCGGCCTCGACCGCGTCGACATCGCGTACGTGCACGACCCGGACGACCACTTCGCCGAAGCGGTGAGCGGCGCGTTTCCCGCGTTGCTGGAGCTGCGCGAGCAGGGCGTGATCGGTGCGGTCGGCGCAGGGATGAACCAGACGCCGATGCTCACCGAGTTCGTCCGCCGCTTCGACCTCGACCACGTGCTCATGGCCGGGCGCTACACCCTGCTCAACCAGCCGGCGCTCGACGACCTGCTGCCGCTGTGCCTCGAACGCGGCGTCGGCGTGGTCGCGGGCGGCGTGTTCAACGCGGGCATCCTCGCCACCGTGGAACCGGGAACGATCTACGACTACGCGGCCGCGCCGGCGGAACTCGTCGAGAAGGCGCGGCGGATCGCGGAGATCTGCGCCCGCCACGGCGTCGAGCTGCCGGAGGCCGCGCTCGCGCTGCCGGCTTCGCACCCGGCCGTGGTGTCGGTGGTCGTCGGCGCGCACGACGCCGGGCAGGTGGCGGTGAACGCGCGCCGCGCGGCCAAGGTCGTGCCCGCCGTACTGTGGACCGACCTCGTCGACGCCGGCCTGCTGCACGCGGACGCCGTCGGCCGGCCCGTGACGTCTGGAGGACCGCAGTGATCGACGCCCACCACCACCTGTGGGACCCGACCCGCCGCGACTACCCGTGGCTCGCCGGCGCGGCGATGGACCCGATCCGGCGTCCGTACACAGTGGACGATCTGCGCACGGTGACGCACGCGGCCGGGGTGCACGCCACCGTGCTGGTGCAGACGCTGCCCGACCAGGGCGAGACGGAGGACTTCCTGGCCACGGCGGCGGCCGAACCGGTGATCGCCGGTGTGGTGGGCTGGGTGGACCTGACGGCGCCCGACGTCGCCGACCGGCTCGCGCGGCTGAAGGAGCTGGGCCCGCTCGTGGGCATCCGCCACCAGGTGGAGAACGAGGACGACCCGGAGTGGCTGCTGCGCCCGGACGTGCTGCGCGGCCTGGCGGCCGTCGGCGCGGCGGGGCTGGTGTACGACCTGCTGGTGGCACCCGCGCAGGTCGCGGCGGCGCGGAAGGTGGCCGAGCAGCTGCCGGAGCTGCGGCTCGTGCTCGACCACGCGGCGAAGCCTGCCATCGCGGCGGGGGAGTGGCAGCCGTGGGCCGACGGGATCGCGTCGCTCGGCGCGCGGGACAACGTGGCGTGCAAGCTCTCCGGGCTCGTCACGGAGGCCGACTGGCAGCAGTGGCGGATCGGGCACCTGCGCCGCTACGCCGACCACGTCTTCACCTCGTTCGGCGCCGACCGAGTGCTCTTCGGCACGGACTGGCCGGTGTGCGAGCTGGCGGCCGCCTACGAGGTCGTGCTCGACGCGGCCATGTCCCTCACGGGTCCGCTCACGGACCCGGAACGGCTCGACGTCTTCGAGTACACGGCGAAACGCGTGTACGGACTCGGTTGACGCGTCAGAAGTCTTCGCCCTGGACCATGTCGCGCAGCTTGGTGAGGGCGCGGTGCTGGGTGACGCGGACGTTGCCGGCGGAGATGCCGAGCGTCTCGGCGGTCTCGTTGGCGCTCAGGCCCACGATGATGCGCAGCGTCAGGATCTCCTGCTGCAGCGGCGCGAGGCGGGTGAGCATCTCCTGCAGGCGGGAACCGAGGTCGAGCCGCAGCGCATACGACTCGGGCTCGTTACCGGTGCCCGACAGCGGCCGCTCCGGCAGCTCGGGCACCGGCTCGGACCGGTCCCGCGCGACGGCGCGGTAGGCGTCGGCGACCTTGTTGGCCGCGATGGCGTGCACGAGGTACAGGAACGAGCCGCCGCGGTCCTGGTAGTCGGGCAAGGCCTTGAGGACGGCCATGCTCACGTCCTGGGCCACGTCGTCGGCGGAGAGGTAGGACAGGTCGCGTCCGCCCATGCGCGCCCGGCAATAGCGGGCCACCACGGGCCGCAGCACGTGGAGCAGCTCGGTGATCGCGCGCTGGTCTCCCCGGCCGGCGGCGACCACGAGCGGGTCGAGGTCTTCCTTGGTCAACCGGCCCGCAGGCCTCGGCAGCGTTTCCGGCGTGACGTAGCCTGGCACGTCGGCTTCGTCGGCGGCTGCTTCGGTATGGGACGTCTTCGACGGTGCTGTCATGGTCGTCTCCCCGGCGACCCTGCGACCGTCGCTGGTCTTGGGGTCAACACTCTGTGATGTTGCGGTCGCAGCTACTCCGGATGATCAGGATGTTGCCGCTCCCGTTGCGACGCTCCGTAACCCTATGCGGCTCGCGGGCCGACAGTCCAGATTTCAACTACGAATACCCCGTTAGCAGCAGTGGTCTTGATAAAATCGAGACCAGTCAACGCACAGTACGATTCGCTGCTCGCAGGATGTGCGGACTGTCCACTCAGTACGTCACCAAGAGCGACACGGCCGTTGCACAACAGAGGGTGGCCACCACCGCGGGTAGAACGGGTTTCAGTGCGGGCGGCTCGGGGTCCGTGCGGAGTGATCGCTCCCGGTGCCGGCCGACCCCCGCGAGCGCCAGCGCGGTGAGGGTTGCGAACGCCGCCGGGACGATGTCCCATGCGCCTTCGTTGCGCACCGCGGCACCCAGCAGCAGCACCGCGCACGCGGCGGCCGACAGCGCGGTGCGGCGCCACGCGAGGCCGGTGCGTTCGGGCTGGGCACCGTTGGCGAAGGGCCGGCTCACGACACGATCACCAGCACGACGGCGGCCGCCATCAGCAGGAACACACCCACGGTGAGCACCAGGATCATCGAGCTGCGGGCCAGTGGCTGCCCGGCGCGCATGGCGATCTGCACGCGCCGCCAGCGCGGGTAAGCGCCGGCCGCGAGGATCGCCGCGAGCACCACGCAAAGCCCGGCGAGCACGGAGCTCATCGCCACGGGACTTGGGACCAGTTGGTGGACCGCGACGCCGCCCGCGAGCAGACCCAGGGCCGTGCGCAGCCACGCGAGGAACGTCCGCTCGTTGGCGAGGGTGAACCGGTAGTCCGGTTCGGTGCCACCGCTGTGGGGGCCGATGCTGGGTGGTTCGCCATGGGGCGGGTCGAGCTTCTCTTCCGACACTGTCCGGACGTTAGTCGTGGTCCGCGGCGGGCGCTTCGGGCTTGGCGTGGGCGAAGACCCACCACCGCAGCACGGCGAACCGGACGACCCCGCCGATGAAGCTGGCGGCCAGCAGGCTGGCCGTTTCCTCCCACGCCGTCGGGTGGCTGACCACAGCGTCGAGGGTGGCCAGGACGATCGAGCCGTACCCGGCGTAGAAGACGAACGTGAGGAAGTCCTGCAGGTGGCGCTGGCCGGCTTTGCTCGCGCGCCCGGCGAACGTGACGCGGCGGTGGAACTCGGTGTTGCCGACCGTGGTGAGCGCGATGGCCACCAGATTCGCCCACTGCGAGCCGAGTTCGGGGCGCAGGACCAGGAAGAGCACGGCCTGCAGGCCCGTGGTGACACCGCCGGCGACGAGGTACCAGGCGGCGTGTCCGCCGAGCTCGTGGTCCTCGTGGTGACGCTGCGGGTCCCGGTGGAAAAGCGGCGGCCGGGGCGTCCACCTGGTGGTGGTCATGATCCTGACGCTACCTCTGCTTCACAAACTTGTGAACCTGATGAAGCCGATGAACACTTGTGATCCCGCCGACAGGGACCCCGCTCCTTTGGTTCAGCCCACCCGGCGCGCCGGCTATTCCGTGTTCTCGGGTGTTCGCGCGCACCCGCGCCCGCGTGTGGGCAGAACGCCCGGTTTTCAAACGTGTTTGTGACCGGTCCCACGGCTGCCCGGTGTGGGCGCCGCTCACGCTGCGCTGCCGAACGGGCGCCCCTAGCGTGAAAACCCATCGCATCCGACCGCGACGAAGGGAAGGCCGAAGATGCTGACCGTGACCGAAGCCGCCGCCGAGGCGATCTCCGCGCTGACGGCTCAACAGGGCGCTGAGGAGAGCGGGCTGCGCTTCGCCCTCCAGAGCGTGCAGGAGGGCGAGGGCGCTCAGCTCGCGCTTTCCGTCGCCCCCTCTCCCCAGGACGGCGACCGCGTAGTGGGCACCGACGCCGGCGCGAAGGTCTTCCTCGAACCCCAGGCCGCCGCCCTCCTGGACGACAAGGTCCTCGACGTCCAGCAGGACGAAACCGGCGACGTGGCCTTTGCTGTGCTTCCTCAGCAGAGCTGAATCTTTGGCGTCGGCTCCGCCGCCGCGTGCGAGATCGCCTTTGAGCCGGCTCCTTCCCGGTCGACACGGTCGGCCCGGGGGGCCGCCCATGTCGACCGGGAAGAAACCGGCGCGATCTCGCGCTGTGGTCGGCCGGGTGACTGGCCCGGTTAGCGTTTTTGGGCTCGGTTTCGCCGGGGCGACGAGATCGCCTCAAGCCCTGCGCGATCTCGCGCTGCGGTCGGCCGGGTAGGTGGCCCGGTTGGCATTTTGGCTCCGGCTTCGTCGGGGCGGCGAGATCGCGCCAGCGTTGCGAGCGAGCGAGCGGCGCGACCGACCTCCTGAGCGACTCAGCTACGTACCCGAACCGGCACGCGGGTGACCACAGCGCGAGATCGCGCCGGCTTCCGGATGGGGCGGTGCGATCGGCCCCCGGCCGATCCGACCGCCCCATCCGGAAGCCGGCTCAAAGGCGATCTCGCACGCCCCGGCGAAGCCGGGGCCAAAGACTCAGCGATCTCGCCGCACCGGCGGAGCCGGTGCCGAAGACACAGCCCAGGTGCGGACGAGGTCGCCGGCCCGGGCGCGCAGGAGTTCGGCGGCGTGGGTGCGCGCGTGGTCGAGGGACGGGGCGTGGTCGATGAGCGCGCTGCTGCCGATCACGCCCAGGCCGGCGAGGTCGGCGGCGTCGAGCTGGATGCGGCCGGCCAGGACCATCAGCGGCACGCCCGCGCGTCCGGCTCGGGCGGCGATGCCGGCCGGGGCCTTGCCGGAGAGGCTCTGCGAGTCGAGTGAGCCTTCGCCTGTGATGACGAGGTCGGCGCCGGCCAGGGCCGTGTCGACGCCGGTGAGGCCGGCGATGAGGTCGAAGCCCGAGGCGACCGTGGCGCCGAGACCCGCGATGGCGCCGCCCGCGACACCGCCGCCGGCGCCCGCGCCGGCGATCGCCGAAACGTCCGGGGCGCCCGCGTTGACCAGGGCCTGAGCCCAGCGGCCGAGCGCCGTGTCCAGCTCCGTCACCTCGTGCGGCCGCGCGCCCTTCTGCGGGCCGAAGACCGCCGCGGCGCCGGACGGGCCGACGAGCGGGTTCGTCACGTCTGTCGCGACCGTGATTCCGACCGTACCCAGCCGTTCGCGCGCCGGGCCCAATTCGACCTTCGCGACGCGCGAGAGCGTGCCGCCGCCGAGGCCGATGGGGGCGTCGAACGCGTCGAAGACCCCGGCGCCCAAGGCGGCCAGCATGCCGGCGCCGCCGTCGGTGCTCGCGGTGCCGCCGACCGTCAGCACGAGCCGGGAAGCACCGCGGGACAGCGCGTCGCCGAGCAGTTCGCCGACGCCCCACGTGTGCGCGGCCAGCGCGGTCTCCGGCGTCGGGTCCACGAACTCGATGCCGCACGCGCGGGCCGACTCGATGTAGGCCGTGCCGTCGAGCACCACGTACCGCGCGTCGACATGGTCCTCCAGCGGACCGCGCACCGACAGCCGCACGAGCTCGCCGCCCGCGTTTTCCAGGACCTCGAGCGTCCCTTCGCCACCGTCGGCGACGGGGCAGGCCGCGATGTCGGCGTCGGGCAGCGCGTCGCGCACTCCGAGGGCGATGGCCTCGGCCGCGGCGACCGCGGTGAGGCTGCCCTTGAACTTGTCCGGGGCGATGACGACACGAGTCACGCTCTTACCTCCGTCAGCGGTGCTTCTCCGGCGAGTACCGAGGTCACGTTTCGGGCCGCCAGCACGGCCATCGCGGTGCGCGTCTCCACGGTCGCCGACCCAAGGTGCGGCGTGACCACGACGTCGTCGCGCTCCAGCAGCCGCGGCTCGACCTCGGGCTCGCGCTCGAACACGTCCAGCGCGGCGCCCGCGATCTCGCCGGCCTCCAGCGCGTCGGCCAGCGCCGCCTCGTCGACGACCGGGCCGCGCGTGGTGTTCACCAGGTACGCGGTGCGTTTCATGGCCCGTAGCGCGGCGGCGTCGATCAGGTGGCGCGTCTGCGGCGTGAGCGGGCAGTGCAGCGAGACGAAGTCCGAACGGCGCAGCAGCTCGTCGAACGGCACGAACTCGCCGTCGAAGTCGGGTTTCGCCGACCGTCCCGAGTAGACGATCCGCAGCCCGAAAGCCGCTGCTCGCGTGGCCATCGCGCGGCCGATCTGCCCGAGCCCGACGATGCCGAGCGTCTTGCCCTGCAAGCCCGAACCGAGCAGGAACCCCAGGTGGAACGACCACGGCTGCCGCGCCCGCAGCAGCCGTTCGCCCTCACCGAGCCGGCGCGTGACGGCCAGCAGCAGCCCAAACGCCAGGTCCGCCGTCGCGTCGGTGAGCACGCCGGGGGTGTTGGTCACGGTCACCTCGCGCTCGGCCAGCGCCGGCACGTCGACGTTGTCGTATCCCACCGCCACGTTCGCCACCACGGCCAGCTGTGGCCCGGCGGCTTCGACCACGGACGCGTCGATCCGGTCGTGCAGCATCGAGACGATCGCCGACGCCCCGGCCACGAACGACCGCAGCTCCTCGGGCGTGAGCGGACGGTCGAGTTCGGATATCCGCACTTCTCCCGCGTCGGCGAGCACCTTCACCGCGTCGTCGGGAATCCAGCGCGTCACGGCGATGAGGGGGCGATCGGGCACGTCGGGCAGCCTAATGGGTGCAGTGGCCCGTTAGCGAGGTTCGCGCCGCAGCCGCACGAGCACGCTCGCTGAGGAAGTGCCGGCCAGGTCGATGAGCAGGCCGTGGGTCGTCAGCACGGCACCGTGGTGCGTGGTTCCGGTTCCCACATCGTGGTAGACCGCATCCGGGTCGAGCCCCTGGAGCACCGGTGTGACGATCGGCCGGCCGTGGTCGTGCGGGCGCCGCGCGAAGAGCACCACGACGTCGTCGCCGAGCACGAACTGCACCGCGGTGAGCGGGGAGACGGCGGGATCGGCCAGCCGGTAGGCCTCGCCGTGCTGCACGACGGGCCGGATCTCCTTGTACAGCGCCACGAGCTCGGCGGTGCGGCGCAGTTCGTCGTCGGTCCACTTCGTGAGATCGCCGCCGAGGCCGAGCACGCCCGCCATCGCGATGTGGAAACGGAACTCGAGCGGTGCCTCGCGACCGGTCAGCGGGTTCGGGCTGTCAGTGACCCACGCGGCCATCGCGCCCGCGGGCAGCAGCTGCGAGAAGCCGTGCTGGATCTTCACGCGATCGGCCGCGTCGGTGTTGTCCGAGGCCCAGATCTCGTCGGTGCGCGCGAGGATCCCCAGGTCGGTGCGCCCGCCGCCGCCCGCGCAGGCCTGGATCCGCAGCGCCGGGTGGTCGGCGCGCAGCCGGTCGAGCACGCCGTAGACCGCGCGCACGTGATCGACCCAGACGCGGCCGGGGCCCGCCTCGGTGAACGCGCGGTTCATGTCCCACTTGAGGTAGTCGATGCCGTGCTCGGCGACCAGCCGGTGCAGCCACTTGTACGCCCAGTCGGCGACCTCGGGCCGGCAGAAGTCGAGCACGAGCTGGTTGCGCAGCGTGGTCCGCGCGCGGTTCGGCATGTGCAGCACCCAGTCCGGGTGCGCGCGGTAGAGGTCGCTGTCGGGGTTGACCATCTCCGGCTCGACCCACAGCCCGAAGCCCATGCCGAGCCGGTGCACCTCCGTCACGAGCGGGCCGAGCCCCTCGGGGAAGCGTTCGCGGTTCACGGTCCAGTCGCCGAGGCCGGCGGCGTCGCCGGTGCGCGCGCCGAACCAGCCGTCGTCGACCACGAACAGCTCCGCGCCCACCTCGGCGGCGATGGCGGCGAGCTTGAGTTGGCCGGGCTCGTCGACGTCCCAGCCCGTGGCCTCCCACGAGTTGTAGACGACCGGGCGCAGCTCCTCGGGGTGCGGCTGGACGAACGTGCGCACGTACGAGTGCCACCGCCGGCTCGCCCCGCCGAAGCCGCCGGCCGCGTACAACCCGGCGAACACGGGCGTTTCCCAGGTCTCGCCCGGGTCCAGCGACCACTGCACGCCCTCGTGCCCGAACCCGCCGGTCCACGTGACGCGGCCGGTGTGCGAGCGCTCGACGGTGATCCGCCAGCTGCCGCTCCACGTCAGCGCGGTGCTCCAGACTTCGCCGCGCGTTTCGGTGGCGGTGCCGTCGTCGAGCATCACCCAGGGCTGGGCCTGGTGACTGGAAACTCCGCGCCGGCTCGTCAGAGTCGTCTCGCCGACGGGCAGGATTTCCCGCAGCAGCCCGGCTTCCGCGCTCCACGCGCCCGTCGTGTGGGAGACGCGGTAGGCGTCGCGACGGGGGAGCGTCCAGGCCGCGGAATCCGTGCGCAGCAAGGAGATCGGCTCGGTTCCGGTGTTGCGCAGCACCACGTGCCGCTCGACGACGTCACCACGGAGGCCGTAGTGCAATTCCGCTACGAGGCCATAGTGCCGATCCTTCAGCCGCACGACCAGCCCGTCCCCAGCATCGTGCCCCGTGTCGTGTCCGGCGTACGCCCACTCCACGGCCTGCGTCCCGTCCGCGAACCGTACCGACAGGCCGGCCACGCCGAAGAACGCGCCGCCTTCGGCCGCCAGCTCGGGCCGGTCGTCGCCCGGCTCGTCGAAGCTCGATTCCACGGGATTGCGCCGGCTCGCGATCTGCGCCGCCTGCTCCAGCGTGAGCGGCGGGCCCCAGTGCACGTGCCGCGGCTGATCGGCTTCGTCGAGCCGGAAGGCGTACGCCGACTCAGGGGTTCGCAGCAGCCACAGCCGGTGATCGACGTCGAATTCCACGGACATGGGTCAGAGCGTAGGGATGACCAGCGGAAAAATAAATTCTTGACGAAGTTAATTTATCCGTCGTACGGTTCCGCGCATGCCACGCAGTGCACCGGCAAGGGCGCCGATCACGAGTCCCGCCGCGGCCACCGTGTTCACCACGGTGCTGACCCAGGGTCCGGTCAGCCGCGTGGACGTCGCCCGCCGCACGGGCCTCTCCTCGGCCGCCGTCACGAAGGCCGCGCGCCCGTTCATCGAAGCCGGTTACCTCGAAGAGCTCGCCTCCGCCGAACGCACCGCGCCCGGCGCCGGCCGGCCCGCCAGCCCGCTCGCCATCCGCCCCGACCGCGAGTACTTCATCGGCGTCAAGATCACCGGCGACGACCTGATCGGCGTGGTCACCGACCTGCAGGCCCAGATCCGCGTGGCCAAGCACCACCCGCTGACCAGCCACGACGTGGACCACGTGGTGCGCGCGCTCGTCGACCTCGTCGCCGAGCTGCTGGCCGGCTCGGCGCCCGACGGCGCCACCAGCTTCCGCGACCGGGCCTACTGCCTGGGCGTCGCGATTTCCGGCGACGTCGACCGCGACACCGGTGTTGTGCGCTACTCACCCTTCCTCGGCTGGCGGGACGTGCCGCTGGCCGAGCTGCTGGAGGAAAGCACGGGCTTGGCGACGACGCTCGAGAACGACGTCAAGGCGCTCACCGTGGCCGAGCAGTGGTTCGGTGAAGGCGTCGGCGCCTCGTCGTTCGCGCTGGTCACCGTGGGTACCGGCATAGGAAGCGCCCTCGTGCTCGACGGCCGGCTCGTCGGCGGCGCGCACGGGGTGGCCGGCGAGATCGGGCACGTCCCGGTCGCCGGCATGGGAGCCGACGGCCCGGCCTGTCACTGCGGTGGCACGGGCTGTGTGGAGGCGATCGCGTCGACCGAGGCGATCGTCGCGAGTGCGCGCCGGGTCGCGGGGGATCCGGCGCTGACGCTGGACGAGGCCGTCGCGAGGGCGCGGGCGGGGGACGAGCCGTTGCGGGCCGTCTTCGCGACCGCGGGCCATGCGATCGGGCTCGGTCTCGGTGCGCTGGTCAACCTCTTCGGTCCTGAACGGGTCGTCGTCTCGGGTGAGGGCGTGGCCACCTACGACCTGTTCGAGGACCAGATCCGCCGCACGTTCGCGGAGCAGGCCTTCGGCAGTGCCGCGCGGTGCGGCCTGGTGATCCGGCCGCTGCCGTTCGAGGAATGGGCACGGGGCGCCGCCGCTGTCGCCGTTCAGAGTCTTTTCGTGTCCGACCGTTTGTGAGGAGAAGTCATGGCCCCGTCCCCAAACCTGTCGCGCAGGAGCTTCCTCGTCGGCTCCGTGCTGTTCGCCGGGGGAGCCGCCCTGGCGGGCTGCACCTCCGACCCGTTGAACAAGAACTCCGGTGCCGCGGGCGGGGCGAAGGTCACGCTCAACCAGTGGTACCACGCGTACGGCGAATCGGGTACGCAGCAGGCGGTGCAGCGCTACGCGCAGGAGTTCACCAAGGCCAACCCGGACATCGCGATCAAGGTCAGCTGGATCGCCGGTGACTACGAGACCAAGCTCAACTCCGCCATGCTCACCGCCGACGCGCCCGACCTGTTCGAGATCGGCGACTTCCGCTACCAGAACGTGAAGAACGGCTTGCTGGCCCCGCTCGACGACATCGTCGACCCGGTCAAGGGCGACTTCTCCAAGGCCGCGCTGGACACCGCGACCGTCGAGGGCAAGATCTACGGCGTCAAGACGATCGACGACGTCATGATGCTGTACTACCGCAAGAGCGTGCTGGCCGCGGCCGGGGTCAAGCCGCCGACGACGTTCGCCGAGCTCCTCGACGCGACGCGCAAGCTCACCACGAGCAAGCAGAAGGGCCTCTACGTCGGCACCGACGGCGTGGGCGAGGCCGCCACCCTGCTGCTGTGGTCCTCGGGCGCCGACTTCTTCGACGCCAGTGGGAAGAAGATCGCGTTCGCCACCCCCGAGGCCGTCGCCGCGATCGCGGGCCTCAAGCAGCTGCACGACACGGGCGGCCTGCTGCAGGGTTACCCCACCGACTGGTCCGACCCCGGCGCGTTCTCCGACAACGCCACCGCGATGCAGTGGGGCGGCCTGTGGTCGCTACCGGACATCAAGAAGGCACTCGGCGACGACTTCGGCGTGGTGCCGTGGCCGAAGTTCGGCGACGCGGGCCGCCAGGTCGCGCGCGTCGGCGGCTGGTACCAGCTGGCCAACGCGAAGAGCAAGAACCTCGACGCCGCCAAGAAGTTCATCAACTGGCTGTGGGTCCAGCAGGCCGACCTGCAGAAGGACTGGTGCGTCAAGTACGGCTTCCACATCCCGGCGCGCAAGGAGGTCGCGGCGCAGACGACCGAGTTCTCGTCCGGCGCGGCGAAGGACGCCGTGACGATCTCGCAGCAGAACGGGCTGTCGTACTCGGGGCTGTGGAACAAGGCGTCGGCGACGTTGTTCCTGCAGGCCGCCACGAAGATCGCCAACGGCCAGGCCGACCCCGCCGCCGAGCTCGGCGACGCCGCGAAGCGCGCACAGTCCGAAGTCGACAAGCAGCTCGCCTGACATGGCCGTCTCGTCCCCGTCGTCGGCTTCGGTTCTGTCGCCCTCGACCCGTACCCCGGCGGCGCCCGCCAAGCGGCGCCGCCGGAAGGTGGACTGGCGCGCGGTCGGCGCGTTCACGGTGCTCACCGCCCCGGTGGTGATCGGGCTCGGCGTGTTCAAGTACGTCGCGATCGCGTGGAGCTTCCTGCTCTCGTTCAACGACGCGCGCGGCACGATCTCGCTGGGCAAGTGGATCGGCTTCGACAACTACACGTTCCTGTTGTCCGACCCCGCGTTCCGCCACTCGCTGCTGATCATCGCGCTGTTCACGGTGTTCATCGTGCCGGTCACGTTCGTCGCGTCGCTCGGGCTGGCGGTGCTGGTCAACAGCATCCGCCGCGGCAGGGCGTTCTTCCGCACGGTGTTCCTCATCCCCGGCGCGGTGTCCTACGTGGTCGCCGCGCTCGTGTGGAAGATGGCGCTGTTCAACGGCCTGCCCTCCGGGGTCGCGAACGTGATCGGCGGCCTGTTCGGCGCCGACCCCGTGGCGTGGCTGTCGGAGACGAGCCCGCCGGTGTACTGGGTCGCGGTGGTCACGCTGCGGCTGTGGCTGCAGGTCGGGCTGTACATGATCCTGTTCCTCGCGGGCCTGCAGGCGATCTCGCCTTCGCTCTACGAAGCCGGTGAGCTCGACGGCACGTCGAAGTGGCAGGCCTTCCGCTACATCACGTTGCCGCAGCTGCGGAACACGTCGGTGGCGGTGCTGCTGCTCATCCTCATCGCGGCGTTCCAGGCGTTCGACGAGTTCTACAACCTGTTCGGCACCGGCCTTTCGGGCACGGCGACCGCGCCCGTGAAGCCGCCGCTGGTGTACCTCTACGACTCCGCGCTGGGCGACCAGAACTACGGCGTCGGTTCCGCGGGCGCGTTCCTGCTGACGGTGATCATCGTGGCGATCACGTTGCTGCAGGGGAAGTTCGTGGGCTTCGGGAAGAAGGACTGACATGGCCGTGCTGACCGCCAAGGCACCGGCGAAGGCCCGCTCGGGCGGCTGGGGCCGCGTGCCGAAGTACGCGCTGGCCACCGTGCTCGTGCTGATCTTCCTGCTGCCGTTCTACATCATGGTGCGCAACGCGTTGATGACGCGCGCGCAGGTCGCCTCGCCCGAGTGGTCGTGGCTGCCCGACCCGCTGTCGTGGGTGAACTTCGGCGACCTGTTCGCCGACGCGTCGGTGCCGATGGCCCATGCGCTGCTCAACTCGTTCGTCATCGCCATCATCACGGCGCCGGTGGGCACGATGTTCGGCTCGATGGCGGGCTACGCGCTGGCGCGCATCAACGTGCCGGGCCGGCGCGCGGTGTTCACCTACGTGCTGGTGACGCTGATGATCCCGCAGTCGGTCACGTTCGTGCCGACGTTCGTGGTGGTCGGCGCCATGGGCGGGGTGAGCACGGAGTGGGGCATCATCGCGCCGAACCTGTTCAGCGCGTTCACGGTGATCCTCTTCCGCAACTTCTACCTGCGGTTCCCGGCGGAGATCGAGGAGGCGGGCCGGCTCGACGGGCTCGGCTACCTCGGCGTCTACCGCCGGCTCGTGCTGCCCAACTCCGGCAGCATGATCGCCTCCCTCGGCGCGCTGATGTTCATCGAGAGCTGGAACTCCTTCCTGTGGCCGCTGGTCATCGGGCAGGACCCGTCGTCGTGGACGGCCCAGATCGCGCTCTCGACGTTCCTCACCGCGCAGACGATCAACCTGCCCGCTCTGTTCGCCGGCGCGCTCGTGACCATCGCCCCGCTCGTGGCGATGTTCCTGGTGGCGCAACGGTTCATCGTCCGCGGCATCGCGGCGAGCGGGATGAAGGAGTAATCCCCCCACCCCACCGGGAGCGTGACCGATGAAGTCCACACTCCGTCGACCGTGGACGGTAGCCGCCGTCCTCGTCCTGACCGGGACCCTCGCCGTGCCCGCGGCGCAGGCCAAGACCACGTTCGTGACGCCGTTCATGGGCTGGAGCAGCTGGAGCGTCCAGTCGTCCACCCGGCCGACGTACGGCACGAGCTGGCTGGTCGACTCGCACATCCGCGACGCGGCCGACGCCGTGTCGGCGAAGCTCAAATCCGCCGGGTACACGAACATCAACCTCGACGCGGGCTGGAACGCGAACTTCGACTGGGTGTTCCACAGCGACGCCAACGGGATCGCCGACCCCGATCCGGGGCGGTTCCCGAACGGCATCGCGCCGCTGGCGTCCTACGTGCACGGCAAGGGGCTGAAGATCGGCCTGTACGCGGCGACCGGGCTCGACAAGGAGGTCTACGACAAGAACGCGCCCATCGTCGGCACGACGTGTCACACGCGCGACATCGTGGTGCTGCCGCTCACTCCGTCGAACATGTGGGGTGGCAACTGGAAGGTCGACTACAGCAACCCGTGCGCGCAGAAGTACTACGACTCCGTGGTCGCGAAGTTCGCTTCGTGGGGCGTGGACTTCCTGAAGGTGGACGGCACGACGGCGGACAACGTGCCCGACATCGCCGCGTGGTCGAAGGCGATCGACCACTCCGGGCACGCGATGTGGCTGACGGCCAGCGCTTGGCCGGTGCCGCGCGAAGCCGGGCCGGAGCTGGCGCAGTACGCGAACAGCGTGCGGGTTGACACCGACGTGGAGTGCTACTGCGAGACGGTGTCTTCGTGGGACAGCTCGGTGAAGAAACGCTGGGACGACCTGCCGGCGTGGCAGGGCGTGTTCAACGCCGGCTACCGGCCGGACCTGGATTCGATGCCGATCTCGAACAACACCGGGAGCGGGATCCAGGACGGGCTGAACGACGCCGAGCGGCAGAGCGTGATGACGTTCTGGTCGATGGCGTCTTCGCCGCTGTACGTGGGTGGTGACGTGTACTTCCTGGACGATTCGGCTGTGCGGATCCTCACGAACCCCGAGGTGATCTCCGTCGACCAGTCGGGCACGTACCCGGCGCAGGTCGCGGGCGGGACGCTGCAGGTGTGGAAGAAGCAGCTGGCCGGCGGGAAGCAGGCGGTGGCGGTCTACAACCTGGGTTCTTCGGCGGCGAACATCGTGGTGAGCTGGTCATCGCTGGGGCTGTCGGGTTCGCGCGCGGTGCGCGACCTGGTGGCGCGGGCGGATCTGGGCTCGTTCTCGGGTTCGTGGACGGCGACCGCGGTGCCCGCCCACGGGTCGCGGTTGATCACGGTCGGCTGAATTTCCTGAGAAAGGCTCCTCCCCTGAGGTCGTTGGGGGAGGAGCCTTTCTGCGTTTCCGGGTGTTCTCGGGCGGGTTTCGGGGCCTCGCGTCGGGGCGTTAGTTCGTGCTATGTTCATATCAAGAACTTGTGTGCGCGATGCGAACACCGAGGTGTACACTTTTCGGTGTTGGCATGAGCGGTCGAGATCCAGGACGGAAAGGCTCGCGATGGCTAGGGTGCTGTCGCTCGGCGAGGCAGTCGCCGAGCTGGTGCACGACGGGGACACCGTCGCGCTCGAGGGGTTCACGCACCTCATCCCGGTCGAGGCCGGGCACGAGATCATCCGGCAGGGGCGCAAGAACCTCACGCTGGTGCGGATGACCCCCGACATCGTCTACGACCAGCTGATCGGCGCGGGCTGCGCGAGCAAGCTGATCTTCTCCTGGGGCGGCAACCCCGGGGTTGGGTCGCTGCACCGGTTCCGCGATGCCGTGCAGCACAGCTGGCCGGTGCCGCTGGAGATCGAAGAGCACAGCCACGCGGGCATGGCCAACCGCTACGTCGCCGGCGCGTCCGGCCTGCCGTTCGCGGTGCTGCGCGGCTACACGGGCACCGACCTGCCGGCACAGACGGACACGATCAAGCCGATCACCTGCCCGTTCACCGGTGAGCAGCTCACCGCGGTCCCGGCGCTGAACCCCGACGTCACGATCGTGCACGCGCAGCGCGCCGACCGCGCGGGCAACGTGCAGCTGTGGGGCATCGCCGGCGTGCAGAAGGAAGCGGTGCTGGCGGCGAAGCGGTCGCTGGTCACCGTGGAAGAGGTCGTCGACGAGCTGGAGCCGAAGCCGGGCGCGCTCGTGCTGCCCACGTGGGCCGTCACCGCCGTGGCCGAGGTGCCGGGCGGTGCGAAGCCGTCGTACGCCGCGGGCTACTACGAGCGCGACAACTCCGCCTACCAGGCGTGGGACCTGATCGGACGCGACCGCGACGAGTTCACCAAGTGGCTGAACGAGCTGACCGGGGTGAAGGCATGAGCGAGTACACCGCCGACGAGATGATGAGCATCGCCGCGGCGCGCGCGCTCGGCGAGGGCATGTCCTGCTTCGTGGGCATCGGCCTGCCGAGCACCGCCGCCAACCTGGCGCGGCGCACGCACGCGCCGAACCTCACGCTGATCTACGAATCCGGCTGCCTGGGCGCGAAGCCGACCCGGCTGCCGCTGTCGATCGGCGACGGCGAGCTGGCCGACACTGCCGACGCCGTGGTGAGCGTGCCCGAGGTCTTCAACTACTGGCTGCAGCCCGGGCGCATCGACGTCGGCTTCCTCGGCGCGGCGCAGCTCGACAAGTTCGGCAACATCAACACCACCGTGATCGGGTCCGACTACCACGATCCGAAGGTCCGCCTCCCCGGCGCGGGTGGCGCGCCCGAGATCGCCGCCTCCTGCAAGGAGGTGTTCATCGTGCTGCGGCAGAGCCCGCGCGCGTTCGTGGAGAAGGTCGACTTCATCACCTCGTTCGGCCACGGCACGGGCAAGGGCGACCGCGAGAAGCTCGGCCTGCCCGGCGCGGGCCCGACGCTGGTGGTCACCGACCTCGGCCTCATGCGGCCCGACCCGGCGACCGCCGAGCTCACGCTCACCGAACTGCACCCCGGCATCGAGGTCGAGCAGGCGATCGCGGCCACCGGGTGGAAACTGAAGGTGGCGGCGGACCTCAAGACCACCCCGGCGCCGACGGACGAAGAACTGACCCTGCTCCGATCCCTGAAGAAGGCCGGCGAATGAGCGACGTATTCCTGTTCGACGCGATCCGCACCCCCTTCGGCCGCCACGGCGGCGCGCTGGCGAAGGTGCGTCCCGACGACCTCGCCGCCACCGTGCTGAAGTCGCTCGCCGAGCGCAACGACCTCGATCCGTCCACTGTGGACGAGGTGCTGCTCGGCGACGCCAACGGCGCCGGTGAGGACAACCGCAACGTGGCGCGCATGGCCACGCTGCTCGCGGGCTGGCCGGTGACCGTGCCGGGCGGCACGCTCAACCGCCTGTGCGGCTCGGGTCTCGACGCCGTGATGCAGGCCAGCCGCACGATCCAGGTGGGCGACGCGTCGCTGATCGCCGCCGGTGGCGTGGAGTCCATGAGCCGCGCGCCGCTGGTGATGGCGAAGCCGGACAAGGCGTTCCCGGCCGCCAACCAGACGCTGTACAACTCGGCGCTGGGCTGGCGCATGGTCAACCCGGCCATGCCGAAGGAGTACGTGATCTCCAACGGCGACTCCACCGAGTACCTCGCCGAGCGCTACGGCATCACGCGCGAGGAGCAGGACGAGTTCGCGGTGCGCAGCCACGTCAACGCGGCCCGCGCGTGGGACGAGGGCTTCTACGACAACCACGTGGTGCCGGTCGAGGGCGTCGAGCTGACGCGCGACGAGGGCATCCGCCCCGATTCCACCATGGAGAAGCTGGCGAAGCTGAAGCCCGCGTTCAAGCGCGACGGCGGCACGGTCACGGCCGGCAACTCGTCGCCGATCAACGACGGCGCATCGGCGCTGCTGCTGGGCGACGAGGCCGCCGGCAAGCGGCTCGGCAAGGCGCCGCTGGCCCGGATCGCCGGACGGGGTGCGGCGGGCGTCGAGCCCAACATCTTCGGCGTCGGCCCGGTCCGGGCGGCCGAGATCGCGCTGGAGCGCGCCGGCATCGGGTGGGGCGACGTCGCGGCGGTGGAACTCAACGAGGCGTTCGCCGCGCAGTCGCTGGCGTGCCTCAAGGAGTGGAAGGAGCTCGACCCCGAGCTCATGAACGTCCACGGCGGGGCCATCGCGATTGGGCATCCCCTCGGCGCGTCGGGCGGCCGGATCCTCGGCACGCTCGCCTACCGGCTGCAGCAGACGGGCGGGCGCTACGGCGTCGCCGCGATCTGCATCGGCGTGGGCCAGGGGCTCGCCGTCGTCCTCGAACGCCAGTGACACCCCTGTTCTGACAACTGATCCGACACCACCGACCGGATACGGAGGAACTGTGGCCGCTCCCACCGATCTCCGCCTGCCCCGCTACCCGCGGGAGCCGGAGGGGACGAACGCTCCGCTGGACTTCGCGGGATACCGCTCCACGAAGCTGCGCCACCCGTCGCAGCCGCTCGTGCTGCTCCCGCAGATGCTCACCGAGGTCACCGGGCCGCTGCTCGGCCCTGGCCGCCTCGGCGAACTCGACAACGACCTCACCCGCCAGCACGACGGCGAGCCGCAGGGCCAGCGCATCATCGTCACCGGCCGGCTGCTCGACGGCGACGGCCGCCCGATCCGCAACTCGCTGGTCGAGATCTGGCAGGCCAACGCAGGTGGGCGCTACCGCCACACCGGCGACCGCTGGCCGTCGCCGATCGACCCGAACTTCTCCGGGCTCGGCCGCGCGCTGACCGACGACGACGGCCGCTACGAGTTCACCACCATCAAGCCCGGTGCGTACCCGTGGAAGAACCACGACAACGCCTGGCGCCCCGCGCACATCCACTTCTCCGTGTTCGGCTCGGCGTTCACGCAGCGGCTGGTCACGCAGATGTACTTCCCGGAAGACCCGCTGTTCTCGCAGGACCCGATCTTCAACTCGATCCCCGACGAGAAGGCGCGGCAGCGGATGGTCTCGCGCTTCAACCTGGAGCGCACGGTGCCGGAGTGGGCGCTGGCGTTCGACTTCGACATCGTCGTGCGCGGCAGCGAGCAGTCGGTGTTCGAGGACGAGGAGGACGAGGACTGATGGGCGAGCTGCTCACGACGCCGTCGCAGACCGTCGGCCCGTACCTGTCGATCGGGTTGCCGTGGGAAGACGGGCCGTTCGTGGTGCCCGAAGGCACCGAAGGCGCGTTCTGGATCCGCGGCACCGTCACCGACGGCGCGGGCGAGGTCGTACCCGACGCCATGATCGAGACCTGGCAGGCCGACCCGCAGGGCGGGTTCGACCACCCGGACGACCCGCGGGGCCGCAGCGAATCGGGCTTCCGCGCGTTCGGCCGGTGCCCCACCGACGAGAACGGCGAGTACCGCGTCCTCACGCTGCTGCCGGGTGTCCTGCCCGGTGAGCAGGGCCAGCAGGCGCGGCACATCGACGTGTCGGTGTTCGCGCGCGGGCTGCTCAACCGGGTCGTCACGCGGATCTACTTCGAAGACCAGGACAACTCGGGCGACGCGGTGCTGGCGAGCGTGCCGGCCGAGCGCCGGGACACGCTCGTGGCGAAGAAGACCGAAGACGGTTACCGCTTCGACGTGCGGCTGCAGGGCGAGGGTGAGACGGTCTTCTTCGCGTTCTGATCGGTTCACTGTCCACTTTGGAGGTAAAGGCGTGAGCGGCGTGGCGGTACACCGGGTCGTCGAGGGTCGTGGCGACGGCCCGGTGGTGGTGTTCTCCAACTCGATCGGCAGCGACCACCGCATGTGGGAGCCGCAGGTGGCGCCGCTCGTCGAGCGCGGCTACCGGGTCGTGCGGTACGACACGCGCGGCCACGGCGCTTCGCCCGTGCCGGACGGTCCGTACGACCTGGCCGATCTGGGCGGCGACGTGCTGGCGCTGCTGGACGACCTGGGTGCGGAGCGGGCGCACCTCGTCGGGCTTTCGCTCGGCGGGATGACCGGGATGTGGCTGGGTGTGCACGCGCCCGAGCGGCTGCGGAGCCTGACGTTGTGCTGCACGTCGGCGAAGCTCGGCCCGGCGCAGATGTGGGCGGACCGCGCGAAGCTGGTGCGGGCCGAGGGCACCGGCGTCGTCGCGGAGGCCGGCGTGGGGCGCTGGGTCACGCCGGCGTACGCGCAGTCGCACCCGGACGAGATGGCGTTCCTGCGCGGGATGATGACCGACTGCCCGGACGAGGGCTACGCGGCCTGCTGCGGCGTGATCGAGCGGATGGACCAGCTGGCCGACCTCCCGAAGATCACCACGCCGACCCTGGTGATCTCCGGCGCCGACGACCCCGCGACCCCGCCGGAAACCCACGGGAAGCTCATCGCCGAAGGCATTCCGGGCGCGCGGTTCGAGGTCGTCGCCTCGGCCGCGCACCTGGGCAACTACGAGCAGCCGGCGGAGTTCACGCGGCTGATCCTCGAGCAGATCACGGAGGCAGCGTGATGGTCGACGTTCCGGGCGAGCGTTACGACGCGGGCATGAAGGTGCGCCGCGAGGTGCTGGGCGACGAGCACGTGGACGGGTCGGTGGCCCGGACCACGGAGTTCAGCAAGCCGTTCCAGGAGTACATCACCGAGGCGGCGTGGGGCTCGATCTGGACGCGCGACGGCCTGGACCGCAAGACGCGCAGCTGCATCACGCTGGCCACGCTCACCGCGTTGCACTGCCACGACGAGCTGGCCATGCACGTGCGCGCGGCCGTCCGCAACGGCCTCACCGCCGCGGAGATCCGTGAGGTCCTGATGCACACCGGCGTGTACGCCGGCGTGCCCGCGGCGAACACCGCGATGGGCATCGCCCAGCGCACGCTGGCCGAACTGGGCGAGCCCACCGCGCAGGTCCCCGACGCCGGATAGGGTTCGCTCCATGGACTCCGACGAACCGGCCGAACGCGGCGCGCACCACGTGCAGTCGCTGGAGCGCGGGCTGGCGGTGATCAAGGCCTTCAGCGCCCAGGCACCGCACCCGACGCTCAGCGACGTCGCGCGGATCACGGGCCTCACGCGCGCCGCCGCGCGCCGGTTCCTGCTCACGCTCGTGGATCTCGGTTACGTCCGCACCGACGGCAAGTACTTCTCACTGACCGCGCGCGTGCTCGATCTGGGATACGCGTACCTGTCGAGCCTGTCGCTTTCGGAGGTCGCGCAGCCACACTTGGAGCGGCTTTCCGCGCAGGTGCGGGAATCCAGCTCCGTGTCGGTGCTGGAGCCGCCGGACATCGTCTACGTCGCACGCGTGGCGGTGTCGCGCATCATGACGGTGAGCATCAACGTCGGCACGCGGTTCCCGGCCTACGCCACGTCCATGGGTCACGTGCTGCTCGCCGACATGACGCCGGTGGAGCTCGAGGCGTACTTCATGATCACCGAGCTCGACCGCCTCACCTCCCACACCCTCACCGACCGCGCCGCCCTCGAGGTCGAGCTCGCGCAGGTCGCCAAGCAGGGCTGGGCGATGGTCGACCAGGAGCTCGAGGAGGGGCTGCGCTCGGTCGCCGCGCCGATCCGCAACCGCCAGGGCCGCGCGATCGCCGCCGTGAACATCTCCACGCACGCCAGCCGCACCCCTGCCCACTCCGTCCGCGAAGACCTGGTGCCACCCCTGCTCGACACGGCCCACGCCATCGCCGCCGACCTCGCCGACTCGAGCCCCGCGCAGGCCGCCCGTGGCTGACCCGCTCACCACCGCCCCCGACGCCTCACCGACCGACTCCCCTCTCGGCCGGCCGGGCGCCTCCACCCCCAAGCAGGCCGACTCTGCGCGAAGCGCCCCGGCAGCCTCGATCGCTGCGAGCGGCGCCCCGGAGGCCGCACCGGCCGGACCACGAACCGGCGCGGCGCCGGCACTCATGACCGCGCGGCCTGCAGCGGCCACCACGAATGCGGAGATGGCGAAGTTCGCCGCGGGCCGATCCTGCGCCGGCGCGGCTGCGAGCGGCGAGAAGACGACCTCGGTGGCTCGCCGGCGGACTGCGGACTTGGTTGCGGTGGTTGGTGGATCGTCCGAGTCGGTGGCAGGCCGGCCAATCGATCGGGCAACTGTTGCGAGCGGTGAGAAGGCGACTTCGGTGGCTCGCCGGCCGGCTGCGGACTTGGTTGCGGTGGTTGGTGGGTCGCCCGATTCGGTGGCAGGCCTGCTCGGCGACCGGGCCGATGCTTTGAGCGGTGAGAAGGCGACTTCAGTGGTTCGCCGGCCGGCTGCGGACTTGGTTGCGGCGGTCGATGGATCCACCGAGTCGGTGGCAGGCCGGCCAATCGATCGGGCAACTGTTGCGAGCGGCGAGAAGACGACCTCGGTGGCTCGCCGGCGGACTGCGGACTCGGTTGCGGCGGTTGGTGGATCGTCCGAGTCGGTGGCAGGCGGGCCAATCGATCGGGCAACTGTGGCGAGCGGTGAGAAGGCGACTTCGGTGGCTCGCGGGCCGGCTGCGGACTCGGTTGCGGTGGTCGGGGGATTGCCCGAGTCGGTGGCAGGCCGGCCAACCGACCGGGCAACTGTTGCGAGCGGTGAGAAGACGACCTCAGTGGCTCGCCGGCCGGCTGCGGACTCGGTTGCGGTGGTTGGTGGATCCACCGAGTCGTTGGCAGGCCGGCCAACCGACCGGGCAACTGTTGCGAGCGGTGACCCGGAAGCCGCACCGGCCGGACCACGAACCGGTGCGGCGCCGCGCGTGGCCGGGCTGCTGCTCGCCGCCGGGGCGGGGCGGCGGTTCGGCGGGCCGAAGGCGCTGGTCGAGCTGGACGGGGAGCCGTTGGTGCGGCGGGCGTTGCGGACGTTGACCGGGGCTGGCTGCAGCCCGGTGCGGGTGGCGGTGGGCGCGGCGGCGGAGGACGTGACGAAGCTGCTGCCCGACCCGAGCCAGGCGATCTACGCCGAAGGCTGGGAAGGCGGCATGGGTGCGTCGCTGAAGGCGGCGCTGGCGGCGCTCGCCGAGCAGTTCCCGGATGGTGCCGACACGCCCGTGGCGGTGCTCGTGCATCTGGTGGACCTGCCGTGGGTGCCGGCGGCGGCGTTGGCGCGCGTGGTCGCGAAAGCTTCGCCGACGGCGGTTGTCCGGGCCGCCTACGACGGCGTACCCGGACACCCTGTGCTTTTCGGGCGGCGGTGGTGGGGCGAGGTCGCCGAGTCGGCGCAGGGGGACCGCGGGGCGCGGGACTGGTTGCGGGGCCGGGGGGATGTCGTGCTCGTCGAGTGCGGGGATCTGGGCAGCGGCCAGGACGTCGACCGGCCCGCTGACCTGGGGCGAACGCCGAAGACGGCGGGATGACCGGCGCAACCGCGGCTGGGAGCCCTACGATCAGGAGTGTGACCGAGTCCCTCGCCTCGCCCGAAGAGCTCACCGCCGCGCTCGACGCCACCGGGTACCTCGCCGACGAGGGACTGGCGACAGCCGGGTTCCTCGCTCTGCGCATGCGCCGCCCGTTGTTCTGCGAAGGCGAACCGGGGACGGGCAAGACGTCGCTGGCGCTGGCGCTCTCGGCCGCGCTGGACCTGCCGCTCATCCGCTTGCAGTGCCACGAGGGCATCGATGCCGCGCAGGCCCTGTACGAATGGGACTTCCCCCGCCAGCTCCTGCACCTGCGCGCCCTCGAAGCCGCCGACGGGGGCCGCCTCGACGCCGAGACGGCCGAGCGTTCGCTCTACACCGAGCGGTTCCTGCTCGCGCGCCCGCTGCTGCAGGCCCTGACCACCGCGCCGTGCGTGCTGCTCGTCGACGAGATCGACCGCGCCGACGACGAGTTCGAAGCGTTCCTGCTGCAGCTGCTCGACGAGTACACCGTCACGATCCCCGAGTACGGCGAGGTCCGCGCCGAGCAGCCGCCGCTCGTCGTGCTCACCTCCAACCGCACGCGCGAGGTCCACGACGCCCTCAAGCGCCGCTGCCTCTACCACTGGCTCGAGCACCCCGACCTCGCCCGCGAGATCACCATCCTGCGCCGCCGCATCCCCGGCATCGGCGAAACCCTCGCCCGCCAGGTCGCCGACGCCGTCCACCGCCTCCGCGCCATGGACCTGCTCAAACCCCCGGGCGTTGCCGAATCCCTCGACTGGGCCCGTGCCCTCCTCGCCCTCGACCGCGACGAGCTCGACGCCGCCACCGCCGCCCGCACCCTCGGCGCGGTCCTCAAGTACAGCGAGGACATGGACCGCGTGCGCGCCAAACTGGACACGCTCTTCTCCTGACACCGCACGCCCGCTCGCCTCGGTGCTCGGCGACGGTGACCCCCGCGCACGGCCCCATCCGGACGCCGCCCACCAGGCAGTACGCACTGGCGCCGGTGACCCCGCACGGCGCAAGGTCCGCGATTCTCCTGCCCCGCCCGTGCCGGCGGCTTCGGTGCAGCGCTTGACCAGTGCCGAGGGTGCTTGCCATGTCGGGTGGCGCCGCGTGGTGATGCCCGTGCGGAAGCGGTTGGCGTTGTTTTGCGTGAGCGGCGTTGTTGTTCTGCCGTGCCCGAAGGTCGGCGGCTTCGGTGCAGCGCTTGACCAGTACCGAGGGTGCTTGCCATGTCGGGTGGCGCCGCGTGGTGATGCCCGTGCGGAAGCGGTTGGCGTTGTTTTGTGAGAGCGGCGTTGTTGTTCTGCCCTGCCCGAACGTCGGCTGCCTCGGCGCAGCGCTTGCCAGCGCCGAGGCCGCTAGCCACGTTGAGTGGCGCCGCGCGGCGGTGCTCCGCGAGGCGAGCAGCGGCTTTCCGTGGCGCCGCCGTTCCGGGAACGTGGAGTGGCACTTGCCCGGTCCGTCTACTGTGGACTCAGGGTTAATTGCGTTGACCGGACCACTACCCGCAAGTCATGCTTTTCCCATCACCGCGACAGAAGCAGCCGAGAGGAGGAAGACCGTGCGGATGACCGAGATCGATCGCGCAGCCGCGGTCTTCCCCGTGCTCTGACCTGGCGGTCGACCCGGTACCGAACTCCGGCACCGAACCGGCCCTGCCCCTCGCCAACCGCGCCGACCGCGGCACCGAAGCGCGAAACCGCGCCCCAGAAGCACCAGCACCCGAAGCTCTCGATCTTTCCCCAAAAGCCTCCGCGCGCCCGCCCTCCCGCTACCTTGGGTGGTCGCTGCGCGGAGCCGCCGAGCGCGCGCGTCGTCCCGGGGGAGGGGCGGCGTGCGCGCCCGCGCGTGACGGGCGAAAACCCGCCGCGGGCGAAACCGTTGCACAATGGGGGCATGGACACCGAGGTCGCCGATCCGCTGGCCGGGTTCGCCGGGTTCGCGGCGGCCCTGCGCGAAGCGGGCGTGGCGTGCGATGCGCGCCGCGTGCAGGCGTACTTGGCGGCCGTCGCGGAGGTGGACATCGCGGAGCCCACGCAGCTGTACTGGGCCGGCCGGCTCACGCTGTGCTCCGATCCCGACGACCTGCCGCGCTACGAAGAAGCCTTCGCGCGCTGGTTCGACGGCGACGAGACTCGCCGCGGCACCCAGGCCGCCCCCGCGCAGAAGCGCGCCCGCATCGCGCCGCTCACCTCCGACACCGGCGGCAGCGGCGAAAGCGAAGAAGAGCCCGACAGCCTCAAAGTCGCCGCCAGTGAACACGAAGTGCTGCGCCACCGCGACCTCGCCGAGCTCACCAAGGCCGAGCGCGAGCACCTGCGCGAGCTTCTGGCCACCCTCAAACCGGTTCCGCCGCAACGCCGGGCGGCGCGCCGCCGCCCCGCCCACCGCGGCCGGCTGGACCCCGCCCGCACGCTGCGCGCCATGCTCGCCGACGGCGGCGAACCCATCCGCCTCATCCACAGCCGCCGCGGCACTCGCCCGCGGAAAACGGTGCTGCTCATCGACGTCTCCGGTTCGATGAGCCCCTACGCCGACGCGTTGCTTCGCTTCGCCCACGTGCTCACCAGGTCCGCACCGGCCAGCGTCGAGGTCTTCACGCTCGGCACGCGCATGACCCGGGTGTCGCGCCAGCTGCGGCAGCGCGACCCGGAGCAGGCCATGCTCGCCGCCGGCAACGCGGTGCCCGATTTCGCCGGTGGCACGCGCCTCGGCGAGACGCTTCGGGTGTTCCTCGACCGCTGGGGACAGCGCGGCATCGCACGACGCTCCGTGGTCACCGTGTTCTCCGACGGCTGGGAACGCGGCGACGTGATGCTGCTGTCCGAGCAACTCGGCAGACTGCGCCGGCTCGCGCACGCCGTATTCTGGGTTAATCCGCACGCGGGGCGGGAAGGGTACGCTCCGGTCCAGTCCGGAATCGTGGCCGCCCTGCCCCACATCGACCGGTTGCTGGCCGGGCACAGCCTGGCGACGTTGGAACGATTGCTCGGGGAGATTGCCGATGCGTGACGTACTGGACGACGTGTACCGCCGCTGGCTGGCGGGCGAGACGGTGGGCCTGGGCACGGTGGTGGCCACGTTCTCGTCGGCGCCGCGGTCACCGGGCGCGTCGATGGTGGTGGCGCCGGACGGCACCGTGGCCGGCAGCGTGTCCGGCGGGTGCGTCGAGGGTGCCGTGTACGAGCTGGCCCAGGACGTGGTCACCGACCGCAAGCCCGTGCTGCAGCGCTACGGCGTGACCGACGACGACGCCTTCGCCGTGGGCCTGACCTGCGGCGGGATCATCGACATCTACGTGGAGCACCTCGACCGCGAGTCGATGCCGGAGCTGGACCAGGTCGTGGCCTCGGTGCGCAGCGGTGAACCCGTCGCCATCGTCACGATCGTCGAGCACGAGACGCCCGGCCTGGTCGGCGAGCGCATGATCGTGTGGCCGGACCGCGTCGAGGGTTCGCTCGGCTCTTCGCGCATGGACGACGCGGTGGCCGACGACGCGCGCGGCCTGCTGGCCAGCGGCCGCACCGGCACCCTGCGCTACGGGCCGGACGGCCAGCGTCGCGGTGAGGGCATGGCCGTGTTCGTGAACTCGTTCGAACCGCCGCCGCGGCTGCTCGTGTTCGGCGCCATCGACTTCGCCGCCGCCATGGCGCGTATGGGCGCCTACCTCGGCTACCAGGTCACGGTGTGCGACGCGCGGCCCGTGTTCGCCACCAGCAGCCGCTTCCCCGACGCGCACGAGGTCGTGGTCGACTGGCCCCACCGCTACCTCGCCGCCGAGGCCGAGGCCGGCCGCATCGACAGTCGCACCGCGATCGCGGTGCTCACGCACGACCCGAAGTTCGACGTGCCGCTGCTGGAGATCGCGCTGCGGCTCGACGTCGGCTACGTCGGCGCCATGGGCTCGCGCAAGACCCACGACGACCGGTTCGCCCGGCTGCGCGAAGCCGGCATCACCGAGCCGGAGCTGGAGCGGCTCTCGTCGCCGATCGGCCTGGACCTGGGCGCACGCACGCCCGAGGAGACCGCGGTGTCGATTGCGGCGGAGATCATTTCGCTGCGCTGGAGCGGAACCGGACGACGATTGGCCGCCTTGTCCGGCCGGATTCACAACTGAGCGTTTTTCAGAAAGTCCCGCACGCCGTGGTGTGCGGGACTTTCTCATGAGCCCGCATCTGCGGAGACCATAAGTCAGAAAACCCGCATCTACGGTAATAAATCTACCATGGACCCGAGTTCGCGGTGCAGCGGTGCTCACTTCTCAAGCGACTCGACGCACAGTGGGCGAATGACCGGAAATCCCCACGCCCAGGCGGAAGTCGACCATGTCGCAACCGTCCACCTGAGACTCGGGTGAGTTTTGCCGCCGGGCGGAAAAATCACTCTAACGGAGGTCCGCATCTGCGGAATGTTCCTGCATATAGACGTGCAAATGCGGGAGCACGGCCCGGATGTACGACATCAGGACTTGTCCGCGCGCGAGAGGAGTAGCAGGCTCGCCTGTGAGGCCGATCACGATCGACCTTGGCCGTTCCCGAACCGGCCCGCCGGCCCTACCCGGGTCAGGCGGGCATTTGCTCTTGGAGGCCTTTGATGCGCATCACCGTCACCGTCGACGGCACGAAGTACACCGATGAGGTGGAGCCCCGCACACTTCTTGTCCATTACCTGCGGGAACGCGTCGGGAAGGTGGGCACGGTCGTCGGCTGCGACACGAGCAACTGCGGCGCGTGCACCGTCCACCTCGACGGTCACAGCGTGAAGTCCTGCTCCGTGCTCGCCGTCCAGGCCGACGGCAGCGAGGTCACCACCGTCGAAGGGCTCGCCCGCGACGGGCGGCTCCACCCCGTGCAGCAGGCGTTCCGCGACAACCACGCCCTGCAGTGCGGCTTCTGCACGCCCGGCATGATCATGGCGTCGATCGACCTGCTGGCCGACAATCCCGATCCCGACGAGAAGGCGGTGCGCGAAGGTCTCGAGGGGAACCTCTGCCGCTGCACCGGTTACCAGAACATCGTGCGCGCCGTCCGCGACGCCGCGCAGCACATGAGCCCGGGCGCCGGACCCGAGGCCGAACAGATCAAGCACGTCGGCGTGGGTGGTGAGTGATGACCGCGACCATCGAGCCCGAGGTCGGAAAGGCCCGGCTCCGCAAAGAGGACGAGCGGCTGATCACCGGCCGTACGCGCTGGACCGACAACATCACGCTGCCGGGCATGCTGCACCTCGCCGTGCTGCGCAGCCCCATGGCGCACGCGAAGATCACGTCGCTGGACGTTTCGGCGGCCAAGGACGCACCAGGCGTCGTCGCGGTCTACACCGCGAGGGACCTGGACCCGGACGGGTCGATCGGCATGCCGTGCGCGTGGCCGATCACCCCCGACATGAAGTCGCCGCGCCGCCCGGTGCTGGCGGACGGCCAGGTCAACTTCGCCGGTGAAGGCATCGCCGTGGTCGTGGCGCGCAGCGCCGGTGAAGCCCACGACGCGCTCGAAGCCATCGAGGTCGAGTACGACGAGCTGCCCGTGGTGCTCGACATGGAGGCCGCGCTCGCCGAGGGCGCGCCGCTCGTGCACGAGGACCTGGGCACCAACAAGAACGCGCTGTGGATCTTCGACTCGGCCGAGGCGGGCACCGGCGGCAACGTCGAGGACGCCATCGCGTCGTCGGAGATCGTGGTCAAGCGCCGCTTCCGCCAGCAGCGGCTCATTCCCGCGTTCATGGAGCCGCGGGCGTGTGTCGTCGACCCGACGAGCGCGCAGATGACGATGTGGTCGGCCACGCAGATCCCGCACATCCTGCGAGTGATGACGGCGCTGACGCTGGGGCTGCCGGAGCACAAGGTGCGCGTGATCGCGCCCGACGTCGGCGGCGGCTTCGGCGGCAAGATCGCCGTGCTGCCCGAAGAGATGATGACGGTCCTGGTGGCCAACAAGCTCGGAAAACCGGTGAAGTGGAACGAATCGCGTTCCGAGTCGATCCTCACCGCCCACCACGGCCGCGACCAGATCCAGGACATCACGATCTCCGCGAACGCCGACGGCACGGTCACCGGCCTGAAGGTCGAGCTGATCGCGAACCTGGGTGCCTACAACGGGCTCGTCGGCCCGGGCGTGCCGATCCTCGGCGCGTTCATGTTCAACGCGATCTACAAGTTCCCCGCCTACCACTTCGCTTGCACCAACGTGTTCACCACGACCACGCTCACCGACGCCTACCGCGGCGCCGGGCGGCCGGAGGCGACGTTCGCGGTCGAGCGGATCATGGACGAGCTCGCCGACGAGCTCGGCATGGATCCGATGGAGCTGCGCGAGAAGAACTGGATCAAGCACGAGGAGTTCCCGTTCACCACCGTGGCGGGCCTGACCTACGACTCGGGCAACTACGAGGCCGCCACCGCGAAGGCCAAGGAGCTGTTCGACTACGACGGGCTGCGGCGCGAGCAGCAGCAGCGCCGCGATTCGGGTGACCCGGTGCAGCTCGGCATCGGCATCTCCACGTTCACGGAGATGTGCGGCCTGGCGCCGTCGCGGGTGCTCGGCTCGCTGGACTACGGGGCCGGTGGCTGGGAGTACGCGCAGCTGCGGGTGCTGCCCACGGGAAAGATCGAGGTGACCACCGGAGCCTCGGCCCACGGTCAGGGGCACGAGACGGCGTGGAGCCAGATCGTGGCCGACCAGCTGGGCGTGCCCTTCGAGGACGTCGAGGTGCTGCACGGCGATACGCAGTCGTCCCACAAGGGCATGGACACCTACGGCTCGCGTTCTCTCACCGTCGGTGGCGTCGCCGTCGTGAAGGCGGCCGAGAAGGTCGTGGCGAAGGCGAAGCCGATCGCCGCACACATGCTCGAATGCGCCGAGGACGACCTGGATTTCGCGAACGGCAAGTTCACGGTCAAGGGCACGGACTCGTCGACGACGATCCAGGACGTCGCCTTGGCTGTGTTCGCGGCCCACGACCTGCCCGACGGCATCGAGCCCTCGCTCGACTCCGACGCGACGTTCGACCCGGAGAACTTCTCCTTCCCGCACGGCACGCACCTGTGCGCCGCCGAGGTGGACACGGAGACGGGCCGGATCAAGCTGCGTTCGTATGTGTGCGTGGATGACGTCGGCGTGGTCGTGAACCCGCTGATCGTCGACGGCCAGGTGCACGGCGGGCTCGCGCAGGGCATCGCGCAGGCGCTGTTCGAGGAGGCTGTGCACGACGAGAGCGGCACGCTCACCACGGGTACGTTCGCCGACTACCTGCTGCCCTCGGCGGCCGACCTGCCCTCGTTCACGACGGCGCGCACCGAGACGCCGTCGACCACGAACCCGCTGGGCGCCAAGGGCGTCGGCGAGGCGGGCACGATCGCCTCGACGCCGGCGGTGGTCAACGCGGTGGTCGACGCCGTGCGCCACTTCGGCGTGAACGACATCGAAATGCCGCTGACGCCGATGCGCGTGTGGCACGCCATCCAGCACGGAACCACGGCAGCCGGGGGACCCGGCTCGGAGGCCGGCGGCGGCCTCGGTTCGATCGACGCCTCCGGAGGTGCCCAGTGATCCCGGCCCCGTTCGAGTACGTGGCTCCGTCCAGTGTGGACGAAGCCGTGCAGGCGCTCGCGGCGGCGGGCGAGGACGCGAAGGTGCTGGCGGGCGGGCAGAGCCTGCTGCCGGTGCTGCGGATGCGCCTCGCCGCCCCGACCACGCTGGTGGATCTGCGCAATATCGCCGAGATGCGCGGCGTGCGCGAGGACGGCGACGCCATCGTGATCGGCGCGATGACCACGCATTACGACGTGCAGCGCGATGCGCTGGTCGCCGAGCACGCGGCGCTGGCCAAGGAGGCGACCGACACGGTGGCCGATCCGCAGGTGCGCCACCGCGGCACGTTCGGCGGCTCACTCGCACACGCCGATCCGGCGGGCGACCTGCCCGCTGTGGCGGTGGCGCTCGACGGCTCGTTGGTGATCGCCGGGCCGAGCGGCCGGCGCACGGTGGGCGCGGAGGAGTTCTTCCAGGACTTCTTCACCACCGCGCTGGCACCCGACGAGCTGCTCGTGGAGGTTCGCCTGCCCAAACACACCGGCTGGCGCGCGCACTACGAGAAGTTCAACCGCGTCGCGCAGGCGTGGTCGATGGTCGCGGTCGCGGCCACCGTCCGCACCGAGGGCGGCGTGATCGAGGAAGCCCGCGTGGCGCTCACGAACATGGGCTCGACGCCCGTGCGGGCCGTCGCCGTGGAGCAAGCGTTGGTGGGCGCTTCGGCGAACGCCGACGTGATCCGCGCGGCCGCCGCGCACGCCGCCGACGGCACGAACCCGGCAGCGGACGGCAACTCCGACGTCGAGTACCGGCAGCACCTCGCGCGGGTGCTCACGGGCCGTGCCCTGACGGCTGCTGTCGGAGCCTGATGTCCACGAGGCCCACCTTTCGACCGCCGACGGTCGTAAGGTGGGCCTCATCGGCTTCGGCCGAGACCGGCTTTGACGAAGGAGAGGAGGTCGGCCCGTGCGGCTCGACCACGAATTCACCGTCCCCGCGCCTCTTGAGGAGGTCTGGCAGGCCGTCATCGACCCCGAGCGCGTCGCCCCGTGCATGCCGGGGGCGTCGCTCACGAAGGTGGAGGGCGACTCCTTCACGGGCACGGTGAAGGTCAAGCTGGGCCCGATCTCCCTGCTGTACAAGGGCTCCGGCGAGTTTCTCGAAAAGGACGAAGCGGCCAAGAAGGTCGTCATCAAGGCCTCCGGCAAGGATTCCCGCGGCGGCGGCACCGCCGCGGCGACCGTGACGGTGACCCTCAGCTCCGTCGACGGCGGCACCCACGGCGCGGTGGCCAGCGACATCGCGATCACGGGCCGCCCGGCGCAATTCGGGCGCGGCCTGATCTCGGAGGTGGGCGGCAAACTGCTGGACACCTTCGCCGGCAACCTGGCCGACTCGCTGGGCACTTCCGGTGCTGCGGCCGCCGGCTCTTCCGCGGCTGCCGGCTCGGGCTCGGGCTCGGTCACGACCGCTCCGGCCGCTGCCCCGGCCGCCGAGGCCGCCGCAGCCGCCGCGACGAGCGACCTCGCGGAACAATCCGCCGCCGACACCGCCGAGGCCACGTCGCCGAAACCCCAGCTCCGTAGCGTCCCTTCCGGCAGCTCGACCGGCGAAACCGAGGCCATCGACCTCCTGGACTACGCAGGCAAGTCCGTGGCCAAACGCCTCATCCCGGTCGCCGCGGGCGCCGCTGTGCTGTTCGTGGTCTTCATGATCGTCCGGGCCCTGCGCCGCCGCTGACCCGACCGGGCCTGCTCTGCGCCCTACCCCGGCCCGGCCCGGCCCGGCCCGGGAGACAAAACCCCCGCCCTCCCAAAGGGGGCGTCGGGCAAAGTCGTTGTGGTGTTTTGGGGCCGGATTCCGAGCAGGGTGAGTGGGCGGGTGGTGTCTCGCGTCATGTGGCGTAGTGCGGGCGGCGATGTTGGTGTGTCCGGCTTGGCGGAGTGCGCGGGTGGTGAGGTTGCGGAGGCTGGCCACGATGCGGGGTGTGGTGCCGGTGCGGGCTCGGGATTGGTCCTCTGTGTAGGTGACGTCGCGGACTCAGTGGAGTTAGGTGCGGGCAAGTCTCTCTCAGACGATCATGGGACCTAGGCACTCACATGATCAACTGGAGCCGTGCACGCCCTGCCTCAGGTCGAAAGACTTTGCCGGAACCCCGCCCTCCCTGGGGGGCGTGCCCATGTCCATTCTATCGGCCCACCCCGACAGAACCTGCCGAAAGCTGCGCGGAGCGCCTGGTTGTCCACAACTCGGTTCGGCTGTGGACAACCAGAGGCAGCGGGCTCGCGAGCTCGACCGAGCGGTCGGATCCAGGTCGGCTGAGCAGCCGGACTCGGCACGGCTCCTCGGCCGGAACCGGCACGGCGGAGCAGCGAGAAGCGGGAGTATGCAGCCAGGCGCGAGCCGGCGTCGGCGAGGCACCCGGCGTGGCGCCCGGGCAAGCAGTCAGACGTAAGCGCTCGCGAGCCGAGCCCACCCAGCCGAGCTGAGCGGCCCAGCCGAGCCGAGCCCACCCGAGCCGAGCCGAGCCCACCCAGCCGAGCTGAGCGGCCCAGCCGAGCCGAGCCCAGCCGACCACCGCCTGACCTGACCCGGGAATTGCCCACCCGCTCTACTCCCGCCATGTCCGCAGGGCAGAGGACGTCCGAGAATTCCCCCGGTCCGGCGACGGCGGAGGGTTGACCGGCTACTCTGGGCCACCTCGTCGGCCGAAGGGGCGTCACGATGCTGGGAGCGGGTCCCCGGAGCGTCCGGGGTGCGCTGGCGGCGTGGCGGGAGTGGGGCGGCCTGCCGTCGCGGTGGGGGATGTGGGTGGTGGCGCGGCGGAGGTGGATCGCGTACGCCGTGGTCTGTGAGCTCGCCGCAGTGATGGCCGTGGTGGTCGGGTTCGCGACCGACTTCGGGGGCACAGTCCAGCTCGGGTGGTTCGCGACGCTGGTCGTGCTGGGCGTCGCGCAGGCTGAGATGTCGCGCAGGATCGAGCGGCTGCGGCGGTGGATGAGCGGCCAGACGCACATCAACGTCACCTCCGTCTGGTACCTCGCGGGCGCCTTCCTGTTGCCGCCCGCGTGGGTGGCGTTGCTGGCGCTCGTCCTCTACCTGCACCTGTGGCTGAGGGTCTGGCGCAGCGTGCGCACGCGGCCCGCGCACCGGTTCCTCGCCAGCACGGCGTGGGCGATGCTCAGCTGCTTCGCGGCGTCCTCCGTGCTCACCATCGACCACCTCAACGACGCGACCCTCAACACGTGGCACGGCATGCTCGCCCTCGTCGCGGCGGCGGCCGTGTTCGAGGTGGTCAACATGGCGATGGTCGCCGCCGGGATCTACCTCTACACGGGCAGCCGCCAGGCCACGGACCTCGTCGGCACGTGGGAGGACAACGCGTTCGAGATCGCCACGCTGTGCCTCGGCGGCCTCGCCGCGCTCGCCCTCGTGGCGCAGCCCGTGCTCGTCGTCTTCGTGGTGGCGCCGCTGCTTCTGCTACACCGCTACCTGCTGCTCAAGCAGCAACTGCAGGTCGCCGCCGTCACGGACGAGAAGACCGGACTGCTCAACACCGCCGGGTGGCACGACCTGGCCACGCGCGAGTTCACCCGGGCCCGAAGGCGAGGCCCGGGCAGTGAGTTCGCCGTCCTGATGATCGACCTCGACCACTTCAAGCGCATCAACGACACCTACGGCCACCTCGCCGGCGATGAGGTCCTCGCCGCCGTCGCCGTGGCGATCGAGGACGCCGTGCGCCAGAGCGACACTGTCGGGCGCTTCGGGGGCGAGGAGTTCGTGGTGCTGCTGCCGGCCACCGGCGGCACGCCCGTGCTCGCCATCGCCGAGCGCGTGCGCGTCGCGGTGGGGGAGCTGAGTGTGGTGGTCGGCGGGACCGTGCAGGTCAGCGGCCTGTCGGTGTCCGTCGGCGTCGCCGGGTACCCCGACGCGGGTGACACGCTCGACCAGGTGCTGCGCTCGGCCGACGCCGCCCTTTACCGAGCCAAGGACGCGGGGCGCAACCGCGTCGCCGTGTGAGTCACCGCTCGAAATACGCGCTCTGCCGAGTTGTTGAACGTTGTATGAGTGCGGATCACGAGACCGACGTCGTGGTGATCGGGGCGGGGCAGGCGGGGCTGTCGGCGGCGTACCACCTGCGCCGCGCGGGCCTCGCCAACGAGAGCGGCTTCGTGGTCCTCGACCATGGCAAACGGCCCGGCGGCGCGTGGCAGTACCGCTGGCCTTCACTGGTCGTCGGCAAGGTCCACGGCATCCACGACCTGCCCGGCATGGCCTTCGGCACGCCCGACACGACCAAGCCCGCCAGCGAGGTCGTGTCCGAGTACTTCGGCCGCTTCGAGAAGACCTTCGACCTACCGGTGCACCGCCCGGTCGACGTCACGGCCGTGCGCAAAACCGGCGACCGCCTGCTGGTCGAGACCCCCGCCGAGACGTGGGCCGCGCGCGCCGTGGTGAGCGCGACGGGCACGTGGGACCGCCCGTTCTGGCCGCACTACCCGGGGCAGGAGACGTTCGCCGGCCGCCAGCTGCACACCGCCGACTACACCGGCGCCGAGGAGTTTCGCGGCCGCCGCGTGGTCGTGGTCGGCGGCGGTACTTCGGCTGTGCAGCTGCTGATGGAGATCGGGCCCGTCGCGAGGTCGACGACCTGGGTCACCCGCCGTCCGCCGATTTGGCACGACCAGGACTTCAGCGAAGACTGGGGCCGCCAGGCCGTCGCGAAGGTGGAGCGGCGAGTGCGGGAAGGGCTGCCGCCGCAGAGCGTCGTGAGCGTCACCGACCTCGCCGTGACGCCCGAGGTGCGGGCCGCGGAGGCCGCCGGGTACCTCGATCGCAAGCCGATGTTCGACCACCTCGTGCCCGAAGGCGTCGTCTGGGCCGATGGCACCTTCGAACCCGCGGACCTGATCCTCTGGGCCACCGGCTTCCGCGCCTCGATCGACCACCTCGCGCCCCTGCACCTGCGCGCGCCCGGCGGCGGCATCCGCCTGGACGGCACGCGCGTGGTCGCCGAACCGCGCCTGCACCTCGTGGGCTACGGGCCTTCGGCCAGCACCGTCGGCGCCAACCGTGCCGGGCGCGCCGCCGTGCAGGAGATCCGCCGGTACCTCGGCCTCTGAGCTCGACAACTCCATACGGCGTAAAGTATCGTCGGCTCCAATCGCTTACAACGTAAAGAGATGGGGGCCGGCATGGTCACGCTGCCCGGCGGAACCACGATCGATGTCGAGGTGCACGGCGACGGACCTGCGTTGCTGCTGCCTGTGAACCCGCGCCCGCTGGACGGTGAGCGGGCCGAGTCCGTACGCCAGTGGGGCGGCGACCCCGCGCTGGGCCGCTCGCTCATCGACGGTCTCGCGGGCTTCCGCGTGATCGCCTTCGACTACGAGGGCCACACCCTCGCGCATCCGCGCCCGGAAACCCTTACACCGGAGGAAATCTCGGCCGACCTGCTGGCGATCGCGTCGGCCGTGAACGCCGAAAGCTTCGCCTGCTACGGCTACTCCTGGCTCGCCCTCGCCGGACTTCAGCTCGCCCTGCGCACCGACCGCCTCACCGCCCTGGTGATGGGCGGCTACCCGCCCCTCGACGGCCCGTACGACGCGATGCTCGCCGTCACCCGGGCGACGCACGCGATGCCCCGCACCGAAGGCGGCGACGCGATACCGGGCGATTGGGACTCCGTCGACTTCACGATGTCCACGGCGCAGACCCGCCAGTTCGTCACGCTTTACGAGGTACTGCAAGGCTTCGACGACCACGCCGTTCACCTGACGTGTCCCCGCCTGTGCTTCGCGGGCACCGAAGACCGCATCGCCTACGGCGAACGCTGGGGTGGCGTCACGGTCGACATCGCGGGTCCCCTCGTCGCGAACCGCGCTGCCCTCGAAGAGGACGGGTGGACGGTCGAGCTCCTCGAAGGTCTCGACCACATGAGCGCCATGCAGGCCAAGGTCGTGCTCCCGATCCTGCGTCCCTGGCTCGACGAGCACGTGGCGTAGATCAAGAAAATAGACAGCCAAGGCTGATCAGCATAGGCTGTCTATCGTGAACGAACAGAGCTCTCCCGACGTCGTGGCCCAGCGGCTGCGGATCCTCGTCGGCCGGTTGCGGCGGCGGATGCAGGACGCGTCGTCCGTGCGTGGACTGAGTGCGCCGCAGGCGTCGGCGCTGGCGCGGCTGGCGATTTCCGAACCGTCGTCGGCCAGTCAGCTGGCTGGTGCGGAGCGGGTCCGGCCGCAGTCGATGGCCAAGACGGTCGCGGCGCTGCACGAGCAGGGTCTGATCCGGCGCGAGGCCGACGCCGACGACGCGCGACGCCAGCTGCTCTTCCTGACCGACGAGGGGCGAGCCGTCGCCCAAGGGGCCCGCGCCAGCCGGGAAGAATGGCTGGCCAACGCGTTCGAGCAGCGCTTCACCGAGGCCGAGCGCCAGGTCCTGGACCAGGCACTGACCTTGCTGGAGCGCGTGGTCGAAGAATGAGCGCGCCCGTGAAGCCGCGCGAGCGGTTCGGCGCGAGCGACGGGTTCAACCGCAAGCTCATCGCGCCACTCGTCTCCGGCGCGATCCTAAACCCGATCAACTCCACGATCGTCTCGGTCGCGCTGGTGCCGATCGGCGTCGCGTTCGGCGCGCCACCCTCGCAGACGGCGTGGCTGATCTCCGCGCTGTACCTCGCGACGGCGGTCGGCCAGCCCGTGGTCGGGCGCCTGATCGACATCTACGGTCCGCGCCGGCTGTTCCTCCCCGCGGCGGCGCTGGTCGGGCTCGCGGGCGTGATCGGCGCGCTGGCCCCGAACCTGGCGGTACTGATCGTCGCCCGCGTGATCCTCGGCTTCGGCACCTGCGCCGGTTACCCCGCGGCGATGCGGTTGATCCGCGACGAGGGCCGCCGCACGGGCAAGGACAGCCCCGCCGGCGTGCTCACCATCCTGGCGATCGCGACGCAGACCATCGCCGTGATCGGCCCGCCGCTGGGCGGGCTGCTGATCGGCCTCGGCGGCTGGCGCACCACGCTGGCGGTCAACATCCCCATCGCGGTAGTGGCGTTCGTGCTCGGTTGGCTGCGCTTCCCGCACGACGAACGCGCCCCGGGCAAGCTGAACCTCGACTTTCCCGGCATGGCCTTGTTCGCGACGACGCTGGTCGCGCTGCTGCTGTTCCTGATGAACCCGCACGCCGGCTCGTGGTACCTGCTCGTGATCACCGTGCTCGCCGCGGCGGCCTTCACAGTGCACGAGTTGCGCCACCCCCGCCCCTTCATCGACCTGCGAGTGCTCGGCGGCAACGTCCCGCTGCTGCTCACGTACGGCCGCGCCCTGCTCGCGTACGTCGTGTCCTACAGCTTCATCTACGGCTTCACCCAGTGGCTCGAGGACGGCCGTGGTTTGTCGGCGAGCACCGCGGGCCTGGTCACGCTGCCGATGTTCGCCGCCGGCATCGTCGTCTCGGCGATCACCGGACGCCGGCAAGGCTTGCGCGGCAAGCTGTTCGTCGCCGCGGTCGCACAGCTCGTCGCGTGTGTGCTGCTGCTGACCATGGTGCCGGTCAGTCCGTTGTGGACGATCGTCGGGATCGTGCTGATCTTCGGTATCCCGCAGGGGCTCAACAGCCTCGCGCTCCAGAACGCGGTGTACCGGCAGGCGAACCCCGACGACGTCGGCGCGTCCGCGGGCCTGCTGCGCACCTTCGGCTATCTCGGCGCCATCGTCTCCTCCGCAGCCCAAGGCGGCTTCTACGGCCAACGAGCCGACACCGGCGGCCTCCATCACCTGGCGTGGTTCCTCGTGATCGCGAGCGTCGTCTTCCTACTCGTCAACGTCCTGGACCGGACGCCGGCGCGATCCACCCTCTCCGAAAGGCACCCGGAAATGACCGAACAGCTCGACCCGGCCCGCACCGCCCTGCTCGTCATGGACTACCAGGCCGGCATCGTGAGCCGCGTCGCCGACGACCAGGCGCTGGTCGATCGCGTCGGCACCGCGATCTCCGACGTCCGCGCCCACGGCGGGCACGTCGGCTGGGTCCGCGTCGGCTTCGACGACGCCGAGTTCGACGCCATCCCGTCCACCAGCGTGTTCGCCCGCATGGTGGCGCCCGAAAGCCGCGCGGTGATGCACGCCGACGCCCCGGCCACCCAGATCGACGAGCGGCTCAGCCCGCAGCCGCAGGACGTCTCGGTGCGCAAGGTCCGCGTCGGCGCGTTCACCACCACCGACCTCGACACCCAGCTGCGCGAGCGCGACGTCGACACCCTCGTGCTGGCCGGCATCAGCACCAGCGGCGTGGTGCTCAGTACCGTGCGCGAGGCGATGGACCGCGACTACCGGATCCTCGTGCTCGACGACGCCAGCGCCGACCCGGAGCCCGGCACCCACGAGTTCCTCACCGGCCGGATCTTCCCGAAGTTCGCCACCGTGCTCGACGTCGATGCGCTGGCGAAGCTCTGGGCCTAGCGGCTCAGGTAGCGGACCTGCCCGGGCTTCGCGGCGTCGAAGTCCGGTCGGCCCGCGAGGTGCTCGGGCACCCCGACCTCCCACCACGCGCCGGCTTCCGTCCACGCCGCGGGCAGCGTGCGCACCACGACCACCGCGGGCCGGCTCTCGGCGACGGCGGCCACGCGCGCCTTGGCGTACGCGTCCCGGAGGTCATCGACGGACGTGGCCTTGAAAGCGAGGCAGCCCAGCGATTCCGCGTGGCGCGCGAAGTCCACGCGCGGCGGCTCGGTGTGGGAGGTGCGGCAGTCGGCGTAGAAGTTGTTGAACGGCTTGCCGCCCTGGCCCTGTTGCAGGCGCGCGATCACGGCGTACCCGTCGTTGTCGCAGACCACGGCGACGAGCGGGTGGCCCGCGAAGGCGGCGGAGAACAGGTCGGAGTTGAGCATCAGGTACGAGCCGTCGCCCAGCAGGGTCGTCACGAGGCCGCTGTCGTGGGCCATCGCGGCGCCCCACGCGCCGGAGAGCTCGTAACCCATGCACGAGAAGCCGTACTCCACGTCCATGCTCACCTCGCCGGACCCGCGCCAGCCGCCGATCAGCTCACCGGGCAGCCCGCCTGAGGCGGTCATCACGTAGTCGCGCGGCTCGGACAGGTCGTTGACCACGCCGACGACCTGCGCGTAGCTGGGGATCTCCGAGGCAGCGGAACGCAAGGAGCCGATGTGCGCGTCCCACTTGACGCGTTCCTCGGCGGCCTGGGCAGTCCACTGTGGATCGACGCGCCAGCTTTCCAGCTGTGCGGCCAGATCGTCGAGCCCGGCGTAGGCGTCGCCCACGACGGCCAGCGCGCCGTGCTTCACCGCGTCGAACGCGGCCGCGTTGAGCGTGACCAGCCGCATGTCCGGCGAGAACACGGTCCACGACGCGGTGGTGAAGTCCTGCAGCCGGGTGCCGACGGCGAACACCACGTCGGCGGTCGCGGCCACGGCGTTCGCCGAAGACGACCCGGTGACGCCCAGCGGCCCCGCGTACAGCGGATGCGCGTGCGGCACCAGCGTCCGCCCCGCCGTGGTCTCCGTGACGGGAATCCCGTGGCGCTCGGCGAAGTCCAGCGCACGGCGGCCCGCACCCGAGTAGCGCACGCCGCCACCCAGCACCAGCAGCGGGCGCCGGGCCGCGCGCAGCACGCCGGCCGCCTCGGTGGCCGCGCGCCGGTCCGGGCGCGGGCGCGGCAGCCGGTGCGTCACGGGCTCGAACAGCGATGGCGGGAAGTCGAACGTCTCGGCCTGCACGTCCTGCGGCAGCGCCAGCGTCACCGGCCCGCAGTCGGCCGGGTCGGTGAGCACGCGCGCGACCTGCGGCAACGTCGCGAGGAGCTGCTCCGGACGCGTAATCCGGTCGAAGTAGCGGCTCACGGCGCGGAAGGCGTCGTTCACCGTCGCCGTGCCGTCGTGGAAGGGCTCGATCTGCTGCAGCACCGGGTCGGGCGCGCGGCTGACGAACGTGTCGCCTGGCAGCAGCAGCACCGGCAGCCGGTTGGCGTGCGCGACCCCCGCGGCCGTCACCATGTTGAGCGCGCCCGGCCCGATCGACGACGTCACCACGCCGACCTGCCGCCGTTGCGTCGCCTTCGCGTAGCCGATCGCCGCGAGCGCCATGCCCTGCTCGGTGTGCCCGCGCCAGACGGGGATCTCGTCACGGTGCTCTTCGAGCGCGGTGCCGAGGCCGAGGACGTTGCCGTGTCCGAAGATCGCGAAGACGCCTGGAAACAGCGGCACCTCGCGCCCGTCGAGCGTCTCGGACCGCTGTGCGAGCAGCCAGCGCACCAACGCCTGCGCCGTCGTCAGCTTCATCGCCGGATTCGCCCTTCGTAATCGGTGACGGGACACCGAGGGTCCTGCTGCTGCGTGGCCCAGGTGTCGCGGACCCAGCCGTGCGCGGGGTCGTCGCAGAACGCCATCGAACGCTCCTCGGCGGGCCCGGCCAGCACGTTCAGGTAGTACATCGGGTAACCCGGTGCGGCGACGCACGGGCCGTGGTAGCCGCGCGGGATGAGGAAGACGTCTCCGTCGCGCACCGCCACGTCTTCGTCGAGCGAACCGTCGGCCGTGTAGGTGCGGTGCAGGCCGAAGCCCTCACGGGACGGCGTGATCCCGTCGCGCCCGGCGATGCGGAAGTAGTAGATCTCCTCGTTCACGACCTCGCACTCGCTGGCCTCGTCGTGCTTGTGCGGCGGGTAGGAGGACCAGTTGCCGTCCGGGGTGATCAGCTCGCACGCGTTGAGCTTGTCCGCGTGGTCCCAGACGCCGGGCACACCGAAGTTGGTGACCTGCCTGCTCGCCTGGCTCGACCCGCGCACCTCCACGGGCACGTCCTCGGCCGGGCCGTACATCGGGTCCAGCCGGCGCTCGCAGCGGGCCATCGGCAGCGCGACCTCGGCGCCGGTGGGTGAGGTCAGCTCGACCTCGGCGTCGCGCGGCACGTAGACGAAGTCCGTGACGCGCGAGAACACCGAATCGCGGCCTTCGAGCTCGAACTCCTCGTCGTCCACGCGCACAGTGAGCGAGCCGGACAGCGGCAGCACGAACGCCTCGAACTCGCCCGTCTCGATCATCCGGGGCAGCCGGCGGCCGACCTTGAGGACCCGCAGGCCGGTGTGTGACCAGCCGGCTCCTTCGGGCGTCAGCAGAATCGGGTCGGAGTCGTCGGCCAGTGTCCCGTGTGGACGGTGCAATGCGCTCACTTCGCGGCCTCCAGGATCTTCGCGGCAGCTGCCACGGCGGACCCGACGTCGCCGTCGGGCGGGTAGAGCAGGGTACGGCCCACGACGAGCCCGCGCACCACGTCGTGCCGCAGCGTGCGGCCCCACGACGCCAAGTCGGCGACGGGGTCGCCGGACGGCACCCCGCCCAGGATCACCACCGGCAGCGTCGTGGCGCCGAGCACGGCGGTGTCGTCGGTCGACGGCAGCTTGAGCCAGGTGTGCGCCGACGTCACGCCGATGCCCGAGGCCACCGTGACGGCCCGGGCCAGCGCCGCGGCGTCCTTCTGCAGCACCAGCCGGCCTTCGGCACGGGCGTAGGGCAGGGGCTCGACCATGGCGACGAGGCCGTAGGAAGCGAGCTCTGTGACGGCGTCGGCGCAGGCTTGCAGGGTCGGGACCGTGCCGGGGTCGTCGTCGACGAGCCGCAGCAGCATCTTGCCTCCGTCGAGCCGGGAGTCGACGAGCGACGCGGCGTGGTAGCCGGTGAAGCGGTCGTCGATCTCCCAGTCGGCGCCGGCCAGGCCACCGCGGTTCATCGAGCCGATCACGACCTTGTCGTGCAGCGCGTCGAGCAGCAGCAGCTCCTCGACGACGTCGGGGGTGGCGAGCAGCCCGTCGACGGCCGGGTTGGCCAGCGCCACCAGCAGCCGTTCGAGCAGCGACCGGCGGTCGGCCATGGCGAGTGGGTCGCCGCCCACGCCCAGCGCGCCGCGGGCCGGGTGGTCGGCGGCGACGAGGAACAAGGTTCCCTTGTCCGACAACAGGTTCTCGCGCCGCCGCCGCGACGCGTACGCCCGCCGCACCGCGCCCGGGTCGGTGGCCCGCACGCGCAGCAGCTCGCTCCAGCGTTCGTCGGTCAGCAACGGCGTCACAGCAGCTCCTCGATTTCGGTGGCCGTCGGCATCGCGTCGGCGCACGCGAGCCGCGACGCGACCAGCGCGCCGGCCGCGTTCGCGTACTCCGCGAGGCGCACCGGCTCCCAGCCCGACAGCAGCCCGTGCACGAGGGCACCGCCGAAGCCGTCGCCCGCGCCGAGGCCGCACACCACCTCGACGCGCTGCGGCTTCACCGTCGCCCGGCCTTCGGGGGTCGCGACGAGCACGCCTTCCGCGCCCTTCTTGATCACCGCGAGCCGCACGCCACGGGCGAGCATCTGGTCCGCGGCCTCCTCCGGGTCCGCCGTGCCCACGGCCACCTCGACTTCCGCGCGGTTGCCGACGGCCACCGTCACGTGGTCGAGCATCCAGCCGATCTCCTTGCGCGCGGTCTCGACGTCCGGCCAGAACATCGGCCGGTAGTCGAGGTCGACCACGGTGTGCTGCCGCCGGCCGCGCGCCTCGAGGATCTTGCGCTGCGTCGTGCGCGCCGGCTCCGTGGAGACGCCCGTGCCCGTGACCCACAGCAGCGGGACCTCGCGGACGACGTCCCACGGCACGTCGGCGTCGGCCAACGTGAGATCGGGCGCGATGGGGGAGCGGTAGAACAGCAGCGGTGGGTCGGCCGGCGGGTTCAGCTCGCAGAACACCACCGGCGTCTGCAGCTCCGGCGAGGTGCCGACGTGGTCCGGTGCGACGCCGAAGCGCGTGAGCGCCTTGCGCACGTAGTCGCCGAACCCGTCGGGCCCCACCTTCGTGAGCACGGCGGTGCGGCGGCCGAGCCGCGCGGCGGCGACCGCGACGTTGGTCGCGGTGCCGCCGAGCGACTTGGCGAACGTGGTGACCTCGGCCAGCGGCACGCCGCTCTGCTCGGGGTAGAGGTCCACCCCGACCCGGCCGACGGTCAGCGCCTCGAGATTCACGTCTCCACCGCGCGCAGCTCGTGTTCCAGGGCCTCCAGTTCGGCACCGCCCGCCATCTGCCGCGTGAGCTCCGAGATGCCGATCTCGGACTTCTCGTACGAGCCGAGTGCGGCACCCCGCTTGAGCAGCAGGAACCGGTCGGCCACCGGGTAGGCGTGGTGCGGGTTGTGCGTGATCAGCACAACGCCGAGGCCGCGGTCGCGCGCCTGCGCCACGTACTTGAGCACCACGCCGGCCTGCTTCACACCGAGGGCCGCGGTGGGCTCGTCGAGGATCAGCACCTTCGCGCCGAAGTGCACGGCCCGCGCGATGGCCACGCACTGGCGTTCGCCACCGGACAGCGTGCCCACGGGCTGCTCGACGTCTCGCAGGTCGATGCCCATGTCGGCCAGCGCCTGTTTGGTGGTCTCGCGGCCCTTCTTCCGGTTGAGCATCCGGAACGGCCCGACCCCGACCGTCGGCTCGGAGCCGAGGAAGAAGTTGCGCCAGACACTCATCAGCGGCACCACGGCGAGGTCCTGGTACACCGTGGCGATGCCGAGATCGAGCGCCTCGCGCGGCGAGGTGAACTGCACGGGCTCGCCCTCGACCAGGAACTCGCCGCGGTCGTGCTGGTGCACGCCCGCGAGGATCTTGATGAGCGTGGACTTGCCGGCGCCGTTGTCGCCGAGCACGCAGGTGACCTCGCCCGCGTTGACCACTGTGGACACATCACGCAGCGCCACGACGCTGCCGTACATCTTGCCGACGTCCTTGACTTCGATCAGGGGAGCGTTCATCGCCGGACCCTTTCCGCGCGTCGCCGGAAGGCGTTGTTGACCAGGACCGCGGCCAGCAGCATGATCCCGAGGAACAGCATGAACCAGTCGCTGTCCCACCCGGCGAACACGATGCCCTGGCGCGCCATGCCGAAGATCAGGGCGCCGATCGCCGCGCCCACGGCCGAGCCGTACCCGCCGGTGAGCAGGCAGCCGCCGATCACCGCGGCGATGATGTACTGGAACTCCAGCCCGATGCCCTGGTTGGCCTGCACGCTGGCGAACCGCAGGATGTTGATCGAGCCGACGAGCCACGCCGCGAGCGCCGTACCCATGAACAGCAGGATCTTCGTGCGCACCACCGGTACGCCGACCGCGCGCGAGCTGGCCGCCGAGCCGCCGACGGCGAAGATCCAGTTGCCGAACCGCGTGCGCGACAGCAGCCACGCGGCCACCGCCGTCACCCCGATCCACCACACGATGGAGATCTGGAACGGCGTGCCCCCGATGTCCACCGTGGAGGCGAACACGAACCCGGCCGAGGCGTAGCCGTCGGTCGAGCGCATGCCCGAGACCTGCACGGTGCCGGTGACCAGCCGCGTCACGCCGAGGTTGAGGCCCTGCAGCGCCAGGAACGTGCCGAGGGTGACGATGAAGCTCGGCAGGCCCGTTTTCATCACGAGCCAGCCGTTGAACGCACCGACGAGCAGCGCGAACACCAGCGACACGAGCAGTGCGAGCCAGACGTTCCAGCCCGCCTGCGTCGCGAGGATGGCCGTGACCAGTGAAGTCGACGCCGTCATCACGCCGGCCGACAGGTCGAACTCGCCGCCGATCATCAGCAGGGAGACGGCCACGGCCATGATGCCGAGCGTCGCCGCGTCGTCGAGCCAGGTGGCCGCACCGCTGGCGCTGAAGAACTTCTCGGTGACCAGGCTGAAGAACAGGAACACAACAGCGGCACCGAGCAGAGCGCCGATCTCCGGCCGGACGACCAGCCGGTCCATGAGCGTCGGTTTCACGAGGCGTTCGTCGAGCGTGGTGGTGGTCATCGGGTGCCCCTTTGCACGTACTGGCCGACCTTGTCCACAGTGGATTTGTCGACCAGGTCGGGGCCGGTGAGCACCGGCTTGCCGCCGCCGACGATGTTCGCGTTGTCGCGGTAGAGCTTGAGGAACATGACCGGCAGGTAGCCCTGCTCGTACTGCTGCTGGTCGACGGCGAAGAGCACGTCGCCCGACTTGATGGCGGCCACCACGTCGGAGTTCAGGTCGAACGTGCCGACCTGCGCCTTCGAGCCCACCGACTTGATCGCGCTCACGGCCCGGGCGGCGACCTGCGAGTTCAGGGTCAGCACGGCGTCGATCGACGGGTCGGTCTGCACGGCGCCGCGGATGCGCGACTCGGCGTCGGTGGGGTTGGAGATGTCCACCTGCAGCGTCTGCACGTCGCCGCCGAAGCCGGCCTTGGCGCCGTCACACCGTTGCGCCTGGCCGATGTTGCCGGCTTCGTGGATCACGCAGAGCAGCTTCTTCTTGCCGAGGTCCTTGAACTTCTTGCCGGCTTCCTGGCCCGCGATGGACTCGTTCTGGCCCACGTGGGTGAGCGCGCCGTAAGCCGCGCTCTTGTCCTCACCGGAGTTGATGGTGATGACCGGGATGCCGGCCCGCACCGCCGCCTCGATCGAGGGCTGCAGGGCTTCGGGGTTGGCCATCGAGACGACCAGGCCCCCGATCTGCTGGGCGACGGCGTTGTCGATCAGCTTGGCCTGCGCTCCCGGGTCACCATCGGAGGCGTACTCGACCTGCACCCCCAGATCCTTGCCCGCCTGCTCGGCGCCGTTCTTGACCACGTTCCAGAACGCGTCGCCCGCGGTGCCGTGGGTGATCACGGCGACCTTGAGCGGCCCGGACTCGACCGGGGCCGCGGCGGGGGCTGTGGCCTTCGGCTCGGCCGCGGGCCCGGTGCACGCCGACAGCAGCATGCCGGTGGCCAGCAGCCCCGCCACGACCCGGGCGGCCCTTGAGCGCGGTTTCGGCGCTGAGCGTTTCAAAACCCCGCACCTCGGAACCCCGCGCCTCAAGCGATGGGACATCGTCGTCTCTCCTCGCTTCTTTCCTCGTACCCTGTCAGCCGGCCAGGCGGCCGACGATCGCCCCGAGGCAGGCCAGGCTCGTCGCCACGTCCCGCTTCGGCAGGTCCACGGGGCTGCGCTCGTCGAGCGCCGTGTCCTGCTCCAGCACGTACCAGCCGTCGTAGCCCGCTTCGTGCACGAAGCGAACCATGGCTTCGATGTCCACGTCACCCTCACCCAGCGGGACGTACAGACCATTGCCCACGGCCTCGGTGTAGCCGAGCGTGCCGGCGCGCACCGCTTCGGCCAGCTCACCGCGCACGTCCTTGAGGTGCAGGTGCCCGATCCGGTCCGGGTACTTCCGTGCCAGCTCGACGGGATCGGTGCCGCCGATCAGCAGATGACCGGTGTCGAGGCACAGCGCCACGTCGGAGTCGGCGAGGAACAGCTCGACCTCGGCGCGGGTCTCGGCGTGGGTGCCGACGTGGGGGTGCAGCACGGTCTTGAGGCCATGGCCGGCCGCGACGTCGCGGATCCGGCCGGCGGTGGTGATCAGGGTGGTCCACTCGGTGTCGGTGAGGGCGGGCCGTTCGTCGTAGCCGTCGAGCCCGGTCGCGGCTGCGAGCACGAGCACCTCGGCCCCGCACGCGGCGAAGAGCGCGGCGGAGTCCTCGGCTTTGGCCAGCGCGGCTTCGGGGTTTTTGTGCAGCACGACGGCGAGGAAGCCGCCGATGAGGTTGAGGCCGTGGCCGCCGAGGAGCTTCTTCAGCTCGGCCGGCTCGCGCGGCAGGTATCCGGGCGGGCCCAGCTCGGTCGCGGTGATGCCGAGCTCCGCCATCTCCCCGAGCACGGTCGGCGCGTCGAGGACCCGGCCCCAGCCCGGCACTTCGCACACCCCCCAGGAGATCGGTGCGGCGGCGATGCGGATGGTGGCGGTCATGGGAAACCCTCTCCGTGCGGTGACCCTTGGCGTTGGCCCGTTCGGTGCGCGTTGGAGCGCTCTATTGATTAGAGCGCTCCAAGCTTGTAGCGTCGGCCACACCCGAGTCAAGGGCCCGTTTCCGGCCGGTTCCGGCGGAGAGGCAAGCGAATCGTGAAGCCCACCATGGAGGACGTCGCCGCGCGGGCGGGCGTTTCCCGCGCGCTCGTGTCCCTCGTGATGCGGGGTGCGCCCAATGTTTCGGCGCTGCGCCGCGAAGCTGTGCTGAAGGCGGCTGATGAGCTGGGCTATTCGCCGCACGTGATGGCGCGCTCGCTCGCCAGCCGCACGTCGACCGTGCTCGGCGTGATGGTGAACGACCTGCGCAACGCGTTTTTCGCCGACGTGGTCGAGGGTCTCGACGCGGCGGCGCAGGCGGCCGGGTTCGACCTCATCCTCAACACCGGTGGGCGCGTGCCTTCGCGGGAGAGTGCCGCGTTGCGCAGCCTGTTGTCCTTTCGGCCGGCGGGGTTGATCCTGCTGTCGCCGGTGGTGCCCGCGTCGGAGATTGACGCCGCGGCCCGCCAATGTCCCGTGGTGCTCGTGTCGCGGACTTCGCGCGCGGCCGGGGTAGACACGGTGAACGACGACGGTGAGGCGGGCTCGGCGCTGGCCGTCGAGCACCTCGTGGGCCTGGGTCATCGCCGGATCGCGCACCTCGACGGCGGGGGAGCGGCCGGTGCCGCCGCGCGTCGGCGGGGGTTCCGGCGGGCGATGACGGCGCACGGGCTCGAACCGATCGTGGTGCGCAGCGAGCACACCGATACGGCGGGAGAGAAGGCCGTGCTGGAACTGCTGAGCACGTACGACGGGGCCGACCTGCCCACCGGGTTGGTGGCGGGCAACGACTTCAACGCCGTCGGCGCGATCTCCGCGTTGGAGGACAACGGGTTTCGCGTGCCTGGTGACGTGTCCGTGGTCGGCTACGACAACACGTCGCTGGCTTCGCTGCGGCACGTCTCACTGACCACTGTGGACCAGCCGCGTACCGAGATGGGCCGGCTGGCCTTCGAAGCCTTGCTGGAGCGCGTGCGCGGCGAGCGCACGACGCCGGTGCGGCACCTGTTGCACCCCTCCCTGGTGGTCCGCTCGACCACCGGGCGGCGTTGAGCTTTTCGCCGCACGACGTTTCCCCGCACGACAACGAGGAGGACAACCACGATGAGGTTGGGACTTGCGGGCACCGGCCGGATCGGCACCGCCCACGCCGAAACTCTGAAGAGCTTCGCCGAGGTCTCCTCGGTGGTCGTCGCCGACGTCGACCCGGCCCGTGCGCGCTCGGCGGCCGCGAAGCTGGGCGTCGAGGTCGCCGACGGGATCGACGCGTTGTTCGCGGCCGGCCTCGACGCCCTCGTCGTCACCGCGGCCACCGACGCGCACCCGGAACTCATCGTCAAGGCCGTCGACGCCGGCCTGCCCGTGTTCTGCGAGAAGCCGGTGGCCGCGGACATCGCGGGCACGCTCGCGGTGATCGACCGCATCGCCGGCTCCGACGTGCCGGTGCAGATCGGCTTCCAGCGCCGATTCGACGCCGGTTACCGGGCCGCGCGCGCCGCCGTCGCGAGCGGCGAGCTCGGCTGGCTGCACACGATCCGCGCCACCACACTCGACCCGGAACCCCCGCCCGCGGAGTACGTCCCCCACTCCGGCGGCCTCTTCCGCGACTGCGGTGTGCATGACTTCGACGTCGTCCGCTGGGTCACCGGCCGCGAGGTCACCGAGGTCTACGCCCTGGGCGCCAACCGCGGCGAGAAGTTCTTCGCCGCCGCGGGCGACGTCGACACCGCGGCCGCAACCTTGACGCTGGACGACGGCACCCTCGCCACAGTTTCGCTCACCCGCTACAACGGCGCGGGTTACGACGTGCGCTTCGAGGCCCTCGGCTCCCTCGGCAACGCCATCGTGGGCCTCGACGACCGCGCCCCGCTGCACTCCGCCGAGCCCGGCTTCGCCCCGCTGCCCGGCCCCGCGTACCCGGGCTTCATGGAACGGTTCCGCCCCGCGTACGCGGCCGAGCTGAAGACGTTCCTCTCCGTTGCCGCCCGCCGTCTCCCCAGCCCGGCGACGGCGGCGGATGCGTTGGAGGCGTTCTACGTCGCCGAGGCGTGTGAGCTTTCCCGCCACGAGCGCCGACCGGTGTCCGTGGCCGACGTCCGTCGCTAGGCTGCGCCGGCGAGGGTTTTCGGCGACACGACAGGAGCGGCCTTCAATGGACTACGTCCGGTTGGGATCGAGTGGCCTGCAGGTCTCGCGGGTGATCCTCGGGTGCATGAGTTACGGCGACCCGGGCCGGGGAGGCCACGAGTGGTCGCTGGGGCTCGACGACGCGCGGCCGTTCTTCCGGGAGGCGGTGGAGGCCGGGATCACCACGTTCGACACCGCCAACACCTACTCCGACGGCTCGAGCGAGGAGATCACCGGCAAGCTGCTGGGGGAGGTCACCCGGCGCGAAGAGGTCGTGATCGCCACCAAGGTCTACAACCGCATGGGCCCGGGCCCCAACGGCGCCGGCCTGTCGCGCGGCGCCATCATGACGCAGATCGACGCCAGCCTGCGCCGCCTCGGCACCGATTACGTGGACCTGTACCAGATCCACCGCTACGACGTGAACACCCCGATCGAGGAGACGATGGAGGTGCTGCACGACCTCGTGCGCGCCGGCAAGGTGCGGTACCTCGGCGCGTCGTCGATGTGGGCGTGGCAGTTCGCGCAGGCGCAGTACGTCGCCGACCTCGGGGGCTGGACGCGGTTCGTGTCCATGCAGGACCAGTACAACCTCATCCAGCGCGAGGAGGAGCGGGAGATGCACCCCTTCTGCCTCGACCAGGGCGTCGGCGTGCTGCCGTGGAGCCCGCTCGCGCGCGGCAAACTCACGCGCGACTGGGACGAGTCGACGAATCGCAGCGAAAGCGACCGGTTCGGCCAGAAGCTCTACTCGCAGGCCGAGGACGCCGACCGCCTGGTGTCGGGGGCGGTGGCGGAGATCGCCGCGGAGCGCGGGGTGTCGCGGGCGCAGGTCGCGCTGGCGTGGACGCTGCACAAGCCCGCCGTGACGGCCCCGATCTTCGGCGCCACCAGGCCGGGCCACGTCGCGGACGCGGTCGCCGCCGTGGACCTCGAGCTGAGTGACAAGGACCTGGAGCGGCTCGAGGAGAACTACGCGCCGCACCTGCCCGCCGGCTTCTGACCTCGTCTCCTGAAACGGCCCCCTGAAACCGGCGCGGTGGGACGGCACCCTTGCCGTGTCGTATGTTCGAACCATGCCTGGTCGTGACGAGAACGAGGCCGGCCTCGCCGGTGGCGCGGGCGGCCATACACCGCTGCTCGTGCTCGGGAAGATCACCGAGATCCTCAACGCGTTCACCCTGCGGGAGCCGTCGCTGACGTTGCGGGACATCCAGCAGGCCACCGGGATCCCGTCCTCGACGGTCCAGCGGCTGGTGACGAACCTCGTCGCCCACGGGTTCCTCGACCGGGTCGACGACCGGTTCCGGATCGGCGTGAAGATGGCGTACTGGGCGGCCGCCGCCGCGCGGGAGGTCGACGTGCTCGCGGTGGTCAACCCGGTGCTGAAGGACCTGCGTGACGTCACCGGCGAGACCGCGTGTTTCTTCCGGGTGGAGGGAGAGCACCGGGTGTGCATCGCCGTCGCCGAGACACGCCACGGGCTGCGCCGGGAGATGTCGGTCGGCCGGATCGCGCCCGTCTCGGTCGGTGCGTCGGGGCGCGTCCTGCTGGCGTGGAACCCGGACCTGACCGAGCAGGTGCTGGGCCACGAGCTGCCTCAGCTGACCGCCGGCACGGTCACCGACCGCGAAGAGCTGCGCAAGCTCATCAAGCAGACCGCTGCCGACCGGTACGCGATCACGGTGGGGGAGCGGGTCGACAGCGCGTCGGGCGTCGCGGCGCCCGTGTTCGACTCTGCCGCCGACCTGGTCGGCGCGGTCGTCGTGCAGGGCCCGACGCTACGGATGCCGTACGAGAAGTGCGTCGAGTGGGTCGACCTCGTCGTCGAGCACGCCGAGCGCATCACCCGTGCCCTCGGCGGCCGGATGCCGGACTGACGCCGGTCAGAGCGCCCACGGGAAGGCCATGGCACTGGTGCGCGCGCCCTGGCCGGCCCGCGACCGGTTCGGTTCGCCCAGCTCGTCGAGCAGGTCCCCGGCGAGGCGCACGAGGCAAGCGAACACGCACGGCGTGAGCCACTCGGGGCGCAGCGCGAACAACAGGTCCTCGGTCGCGGCGTTGCCACTGGCGCCCGGCGCGAACGGGCAGCCGCCGAGGCCGCCGAGCGCGCCGTCGACCTCGGCGGCGCCGGCGGCCAGCGCCGCGAGCGAGTTCGCGACGCCGAGCCCCCAGGTGTCGTGGCCGTGGTACACGACGCGTCGGCCCCGCCGTGCGACTTCGCCGACCAGGCTCGTGACCTGCGCGGGCACGGCTTGCCCCAGCGTGTCGCACACGACGACGTCCACGGCGCCGGCTGCACGCGGATCGTCGGCGATCGCGAGCACCCGCTCCGGGTGCACCTCGCCGCGGAACGGGCACGTGAACGACGTGGCGATGCACAGCTGCACCCGCCCGCCGCCCGCGTTCGCCACCGCCGCCGGCATGGCCGCCAGACTGTCCTCGGTGGACCGGTCGAGGTTGGCCCGGTTGTGCGCGTCCGAAGCGGAAAGGCAGTACTGGAAGTTGACCGCGCCGGCGGCCGCTGCCTTCTCGACGTGCCGTGGCGTGGCGACCCACACCCAGCAGCGCGCGAGCTCCGCCGGAGTCAGCGCGGCCAGCACCTCAGGGGTGTCGGCCAGCGACGGCACGAGGTCGGGGCGGGCCATCGAGCCCACCTCGACGGCGGGTACACCCAGCGCGAGCAGTTCGCGCACGAGGGCGATCTTGTGTTCGGTCGGGAGCGGCTTGCCCGTCAGCTGCAACCCGTCCCGCAGCGTCACGTCCCGGAGCGTCATGCCCGTCCTCCCTCGATGGCTTCGATCTCGTCGTCGCCCCGGCCGAGCACGTCGCGCAGCACCTCACGGGTGTGCGCGCCGAGATCCGGGCCCACCGAGCGCACGGGCAGCGACCGTGCGCCCAGCACCGGCACGATCCCGGGGAACCCGACGTCGGCCGGTTCGTCACCGCCGACGTCGACCGGCAACGTCTGGATCATCGCGCGGGCGCGGTACTGCTCGTCGGCGCAGATGTCGGCGGCGGTGTAGATGGGACCCGCCGGGACCGCGGCCTCGTCGAGCGCCGTGAGCACCTCCTCGCGGGTGCGTTCGGCGGTCCACTCCGAGATGGCGCGGTCGAGCTCGTCTCGCCGCGCCCACCGGCCGGCGTTGGTCGCGAGCCCCGGGTCGTCGGCGAGGTCGGGCCGGCCGATGGCCCGCATGTAGCGGCCGAAGATCGAGTCGCCGTTGCCGGCGATCACCACGCTCGTGCCGTCGGCGCACCGGTAGGCGTTGCTGGGCGCGATGCCCTCCATCCGGCCACCGACCCGCTGCCGTTCCACGCCGTGGGCGATGTGGTCGGGCACGAGCGACTCCATCATGGAGAACACCGCTTCGTGCAGGGCGACATCGACCACCCGGTCCCGTAGCGGGCCGCGCTTCCCGTTGCCCCGCACCGAGATCTCGCGCAACGCGACCAGCACACCGAACGCCGCGTACAGCCCGGCGATCGAGTCGCCGATCGACACCCCGACCCGCGACGGCGGCCGGTCTGCCTCTCCGACGAGCTCCCGCAACCCGCCGAAGGCCTCGGCCACCGCGGCGAATCCCGGTCGCTGCGCGAGGGGCCCGGTCTGCCCGAACGCGGAGATGCGCGCGAGCACGACGTCGGGGTTCGCCTCCTCGAGCCGGTCGGGGCCCAGGCCCCACGCTTCGAGCGTGCCCGGCCGGAAGTTCTCGATCACCACGTCGCAGTGCCCGACGAGGTCGAGCACTGCGGCGCGACCGTCCGGGGTCTTGAGGTCGAGCACCACGGACTTCTTGTTGCGGTTGATCGTGCGGAACAGCATCGAGGTGTCGCCCGCGTGCAGCCGCCAGTTGCGCAGCTCGTCGCCGCGGCCGGGTCGCTCGACCTTGATCACCTCGGCGCCGAAGTCCGCGAGCAGCCGTCCGGCAGTCGGCCCGGCGATGTAGTTGCCGAGTTCGAGCACTCGCACGCCCGAAAGCGGCAGCTGGGTCATCGGATCCTCTCTCGTTTCGGTCACAGCACCAGGCTCAGGGCGAGGATCGGGCCCAACGCGGTGACCGACGCGATCGAGACCCCCACCGAGCAGGTCTTCAGCGTGCCCCGCGTCGTCTGGCCCATCAGTGCTTGCAGCAGCCAGAATGTGTTGCTGGTCAGGTGCACGAGGAAGAGCGAGCCGGCGCCCGCGGCGAGTGCGATGAGTACCGGGTTGAGCCCGAGCGCCGGCGCCACCGGGGCGAGCAGGCCCGCGGCGGTGATCGCGGAGATCGTCACCGAGCCGACCGCGATGTGCAGCACCGCGGCGATCGCCCAGACCACGAGCAGCGGCGCCCACGCGCCGGCCGAGAGGTACTTGCCGAGGATGTCACCGAGGCCGACGGCCTTGATGACGGCCGCGAGCGAGCCACCGACACCGCTCAGCAGCAGGATCTGCCCGCTCTGGCGCAGTCCGGCCGCGAGCGCCTTCTCCACCCGGGGCTGGCCGGCGTACCAGCGGCCGACGAGGCACGTCCCGACGAGCCCGATCAGCAGGGCCACCATCGGCGTGGACAGCAGCGCGACGACCGGGTTCGACCAGTGCGCCATCTCGGCGATGGCTCCGGTGGCGACCAGCAGCAACGCGACGACGAGCGGGGCCAGGAGCACGAACAGCCGGGGCTCGGCCCGCTGCCGCGACTCGACGAGGGTGGCTGTGGCGCCGCCACCCGCGACAGGCTCGGCGGCCGTCGGTGCCCGGTCGTCGTCATCGGCGAGTTCGGTCTTCGGGGTTTCCGGCGCGGCGACGTCCTGCTCGTCCATGGCCGGCTTCCACCAGCCGCGCGTGAGCAGGAAGGTGGACACGAAGATCGCGACGACGACCGTCGGGATGACCACGATCAGCCCGTACAGCAAGTAGGTGCCCAGGGGCACGTGCAGCAGCCCGGCGAGCGCGAGCGCGCCGATGCCCGGAACGGTGAAGATGATGCCGCATTCCAGCCCGATCGCCAGCGCGGTGGCCATCCGCGCGGTGCCGAACTTGCCCAGCCGGGGCGCGATGCCCTTGGCCAGCGGCGCGGCGATCACCAGCAGCACGTCCAGGTAGATCGACTGCAGGAAAGTGGAGATCGTCAGCGCCAGCGCGTATGGGATCCGTTTCGGCCCGACCGCGTGCATCAGACGGTCCACGAGCCGCTCGATCGCTCTGAGATCGCGCAGGATCGCGCCCATGAGCACGCCGAAGGCGATGAGCAGGCCGATCTCGGCCATGATGTCGCCGAAGCCCGCGCTGATGGCGTCGACGGTCTTCCCGACGCCCAGCCCGGTGGCGAGCCCCAGGTAGCAGCAGCCGATCACCAGCGCGATCAGCGGGTTCAGCTTGAACCTGACGATCAGCACGGCGATCGCGATGATCGCGACCGCCGTGTTGATCAAGATTGCCGTGTCCGACATAAGAGTTTTGTCCGTCCGCTCGTGCGACGTTGCACACTGTCCGCCCGGCTCCCGGGTAAGTTGGCCCGAATTATGGGCACATGTTCACGATGTGGGTCAAGGCGATGAGGGCAAAACGTCGTTATGGCCCCCACAGGGGATAAATCTTCCTAAACCGGACGCAGCTGAGGTTCGGTGCGTGGGGTGCCTGCGAGCGAGTGCGGTCAGGGACGGAGCAGCTTGCGGGCCGAGCGGGCCACCAGGTCGGCAGCCTTCGGCGGCGGCGTCCGGCCGCCGGTGAGGTAGCGGTGGACCACGGCACGCGGAACCTCGACGAGCGCCAGCACCACGTCTTCCGCGGTGCAGCCGGTGGAGGACGGCAGCGTCGCCGTGGCGTGTTTGATGGCGGCTTTCAGTTCGTTCTCGGCCCGCGTGAGGTCGGCGGTTGCGGACGGGGACCAGTCGGCCGGGGAGAACGCCTGCTTCCCCGCGTCCAGCACGTGCGCGCCGGCCGGGTGGCGGCGGCACCAGTGGACGACGCTGGCGGCGGCGGCGATGGCGTCGTCCACTGACGGGGTCGGGCCCAGCAGGGTTATGAAGTCGTCCTGGAAGTCGCGCAGTGTCGTGATCCACAGGGCGGCCAGGAGTTCCGGGCGGTCGGCGAAGCGGTGGTAGATCGAGCCGTTCGGGGCGCCCGCGGCTTTCGCCGTGGCGGCCATCGTCACGGCGCGCGCGCCGCCCCCGGCGAACAGTGTGGTGGCCGCGTCGAGGAACTGCGCGGTCGTGTAAACCGGAGGCCTGCCCATGTTGTGGAGACTATGCTCTAATACGTTATGGAGGAAAGTCTCTAGAACGGAGCTGTCCCATGGCTGTGCTCAACGTTCACGCTCGCGAGTTCCCCGTGCCCGCCGCCGAGGCGGGTGCCCTGCTCGACACGCTCGGCGCGCCCGGCGATCGGCTGTGGCCGGGCGAGCTGTGGCCGCCGATGCGGTTCGCCGGCCCGGTCGCGCCCGGTGTCCCGGGTGGCCACGGGCCGGTGCACTACGTCGTCGAAAGATTCCATGAAGGACGGTCATTGAGTTGCCGATTCACGGCTCCGCAAGGGATCGACGGGTTCCACGAGTTCCTCGTGCGGGACACTTCGGACGGTTGTGAGCTTCGGCACGTGCTCGCGGCGCACCTGCACGGTGCCGCGCGGATCACCTGGCCGCTGTTCTGGCGGCCGCTGCACGACGCGCTGATCGAGGACTGTCTCGACCAGGCGGAACGGGTGCTGACCGGCGGTGTCGTGACGCCGGCGCAGTGGTCGCCGTACGTCCGGTTGCTCCGCGAAGCCGGGAAGACGTTGGTAAGCCGTATTACCAGGTCGCGCGACCAAGATCCTCGTGCCAAGCTCCGTGCGTGACCGGAGCTTCCGATTCCGAGATCGTGCTGACCCCCCTCGACGAGCCGGCCTTGCACCGGCTGCTCGAGGCCGCGGTCGCCGACGCCGACCCCCTCGAGGTGATGCCTCCGGTGGAGGGCCCGCCGGGCTGGACGCCCGAGCGGCGCGAGGCGTTCCTGGCGTTCCACCGGCGGCGCTGCCTCGACCCGGACACCGCGATCGAAACCACGTGGCTCGTGGAGCTCGACGGCCGTGCGGCCGGGGCGGCGCGGCTGCGGCCGGTGCACGGGCCGTCGGCCGTCGCGGTGGAGGCCGGTGTGTGGCTGGGCCGCTCGGTGCGCGGGCGCGGCATCGGCAAGCGCGTGACGGAAGTGCTGCTCGAAGCCGCGCGCGACGGTGGCGCGGCGAGGTTCATCGCCTCGACCACCGTGGACAACACCGCCGCCCGCCGCCTGCTCACCGGCACGGGCGCGGACCTCGACGTGCACGGCGCGGACGTGGACGCCAGCCTCGAACTCTGACCCGCCGACCCGAGAAGACGAGCCGTGGCCCGCCTCCCGGACGCGGGGGAGGCGGGCCACGGCGCCACGACCAAAACCAGCTCAGTCCAGCTGCAGCTCGGGCGAGTACATGTCGAACCAGTGGTAGAGGTCCAGCGCGCGGTCCAGGCCGGTGCGCTGCGAAGACTCCATCGTGGCCGGGTCCACTTCGGACACCTTCGTGAGCCACTCGCGGTTCACCAACTGGAACACCGGGTTGTCCCGCTCCGTCAGCACTTCCTTCACCTGTTGCTGCAGCGCGGCCGCGTAGCCCGGGTCCTGAGTGGACGGATAAGGGCTCTTCACCCGGTCCCGCACGGAGTCCGGCAGCACGTGTTTGGTCGCGTGCCGCAGCAGGCTCTTCTCGCGGCCGTCGAACGTCTTCAGCGACCACGGGGTGTTGTACACGTACTCCACGAGCCGGTGGTCGCAGAACGGGACGCGCACTTCCAGGCCCACCGCCATCGACGCGCGGTCCTTGCGGTCGAGCAGCATCCGCACGAACCGGCTGAGGTGGAGGTTGCAGATCGTGCGCATCCGGGCCTCGCGCTCCGACTCGCCGTCGAGGTGCTCCACCTGCGCGACGGCGGTGCGGTACTGGTCCGCCACGTAGTCCTCGAGGTTCAGTGTCGCGGCGACGTCGGGCCTGAGCAGCGCTTCCCGCCGGCTCATCAGGCCGTTGCGGAAGGCCAGCCACGGGAAAGTGTCGGCGTTCACGGTGGCTTCGTCGTGGAACCAGCGGTAACCGCCGAACACCTCGTCGGCCGACTCGCCCGAGAGTGCCACCGTGGACTCGCCGCGGATCGCTTTGAACAGCAGGTACAGCGACGTGTCCATGTCACCGAGGCCGGCGGGGATGTCGCGGGCGGTGAGCACGGCGCGGCGCACGGCCGGGTCGGACAGCTCGGCCGGGTTGAGCACCACGTCCTGGTGCGCCGAGCCGACGAGCTTCGCGACGTCGCGGATGAACGGCGAGTCGGCGGTGTCGCGCATCTCGTCCGGCTTGAAGTTCTCCTCCTGGCCGAAGAAGTCGACCGAGAACGTGCGCAACTGCTCACCCTGCTCGGCCAGCCGCGCGGCGGCGAGACCCGTCACGGCGCTGGAGTCGAGGCCGCCCGAGAGCAGCACGCAGCGCGGCACGTCGGCCACCAGTTGGCGGTTCACGATGTCGGTCATCAGCTCGCGCACGCGCGCGACAGTGGTTTCCTGGTCGTCCGTGTGCTGCTTCGCGTCGAGCTTCCAGTACGTGCGCGTGCGGATGCCGTCCTTCGACACCGTGACGATCGTGCCCGGCTCGACCTCGCTCATGCCCTTCCACAGCGACCAGCCCGGCCGCTTGGTGAACCCCAGCAGCTCGCGCAGCCCGTCGGTGTCCACGGCCTTGCGCGCCAGCGGGTTGGCCAGGATCGCCTTGGGTTCCGAGCCGAACAGCACTCCGTCGCGCGTCGGGTAGTAGTAGAACGGCTTGATCCCCATGCGGTCGCGGATCATCACGAGCTTCTGGTCGCGCTCGTCCCAGATCGCGAACGCGTACATGCCGTTCAGGTGGTCGACGACCGCGTCGCCCCACTGCAGGTACCCGTGAAGCACCACCTCGGTGTCGCTGTCGGTCTCCCACGTGTGCCCGAGCTTCGTGAGTTCTTCACGAAGTTCGGTGAAGTTGTAGGCCTCGCCGCTGTAGACCATGGAGATCTCGCCGTTGGGCGTGCGCAGGCTCATGGGCTGCCGGCCGCCCGGCAGGTCGATGATCGCGAGCCTGCGGTGCCCGAGCGCCACGTTGCGGCGCACCCACGTGCCGCGGTCGTCCGGGCCGCGGCACGCCATCGTCTCTGTCATCGCGTCGACGATCTCCTGCCGTTGTAACAGGTCAGAGTCGTAGGAAACCCAGCCGGCGATTCCGCACATCCGCGTGCCTCCGTGATTTTGCTTAGGTAATACAACTATTCGAAACACTGGTGTAACACAGCCGGGCGGGCCATGTCTGCCCGAATTGCACGCTCCGTCGTAGATCCACTACAGATTGTGGCGTGAGTCACTCACCAACTACTTGGCGTCACCGGTCAAGATCAACCGAACGCCAGGGGTACCAGGCGAACGGCGGTGGCGGGGGTCACCCGGCGTCAAGAACGCGTAAATGGCCCAGGAGGCCGCGTCAAGGAGGCGTCAGACCGTCTCCATCACGCAGCGCTACGACCGCACAGTTGCGACGTCCAACGGTCACCCGCCCCGGGTGACCTGTCTTGAGAGGTGCCTTGTGGCCGACTTGTTGTACGTCTTGCTGACGATCGGCGTGTTCGTGGTTCTGGCCCTGACCCTGCGCGGGATGGAGAAGCTGTGAGCGGCGCGGGCACCGTGGCCAACATCGTCGGCGGACTGCTGGCGCTGGGCCTGATCATCTACCTGTTCATCGCACTGGTGAGGCCGGAGAAGTTCTGATGAGTGATGTCGGTGCCGGCCTCGTCCAGGTCGGTCTACTGCTGCTCGCCCTCGCGGTGGTCTACAAACCGCTCGGCGATTACATGGCCAGGGTCTTCTCGAGCGAGAAGCACTGGAAGATCGAAAAAGGAATCTACAAGGTCGTCCGGGTCAATCCGGACGCCGAGCAGCACTGGAAGACCTACGCGTCGGGGGTTCTCGGCTTCTCCTTCGCGTCGGTGATCGTGCTGTACCTCCTGCAGCGCTTGCAGGAGGTGCTGCCGTGGAACTTCGGGCGCGGCGCGGTTTCGCCGTCCGTCGCGTTCAACACGGCCGCGAGCTTCGTGGCCAACACCAACTGGCAGTCCTACGTCCCCGAGACGACGATGGGCCACTTCGTGCAGATGGCCGGTCTCACCGTGCAGAACTTCCTGTCGGCGGGTGTGGGTCTGGCCGTCGCGATCGCGGTGACCCGCGGGTTCATCCGTTCGAAGACCGACCGCCTCGGCAACTTCTGGGTGGACCTCGTGCGCGGCTCGATCCGCGTGCTGTTGCCGATCGCCTTCGTCTTCGCCATCGTGCTCGTCGCGCTCGGCGTGATCCAGAGCCTGCACTCGGGTGTCGCGGTCACCAACCCCGACGGCAGCCAGAGCACCATCGCGCTGGCACCGGCCGCGAGCCAGGAGACGATCAAGGAGCTCGGCACCAACGGTGGCGGCATCCTCAACGCGAACTCCGCGCACCCGTTCGAGAACCCGAACGCGTGGACCAACCTGATCGAGCTGTTCCTGATCCTCGTGATCCCGGTCAGCCTCACCCGCACGTTCGGCAAGCTGGTCGGCAACAAGAAGCAGGGCTACGTCCTGCTCTCGGTCATGGGTGCGATCTGGGGCGCGATGCTGGTCCTGATCTGGACCTCGGAGTCCTTCACCAACAGCCCCGCCGCGCTCGCCGCGGGAGCCAATATGGAGGGCAAGGAACAGCGCTTCGGGCTGAGTCTCACGTCGATCTTCGCCGATACGACCACCGGCACGTCGACCGGAGCGATCAACGGCGCGCACGACAGTCTTTCCGGCCTCGGCGGTGGCGGCGCGCTGCTGAACATGCTGTTCGGCGAGATCTCGCCGGGCGGCGTCGGCACGGGCCTCTACGGCATCCTCGTGATGGCCGTGATCGCGATGTTCCTCGCGGGTCTGATGGTCGGGCGCACGCCGGAGTACCTCGGCAAGAAGCTCGGCAAGCGCGAAGTCACGGCCGCCGCGATCTCGATGCTCGCCATGCCGACCCTCGTGCTCGTCGGCGCCGGGATCTCGCTGGCCCTGCCCTCCACGCAGAGCGCGCTCGGCAACCCCGGCGCGCACGGCCTGTCGGAGATCCTCTACGGCTACGCCTCGACTGCCAACAACAACGGCAGCGCGTTCGGCGGCCTGACCGCGACGAGCGACTGGTTCCAGTCCTCGTTCGGCGTCGCCATGCTGCTCGGCCGGTTCATCCCGATCATCGCCGTGCTCTGCCTGGCCGGTTCGCTGGCCCGGCAGAAGAAGGTTCCCGAAACCGCCGGCACCCTGCCCACCACCGGACCGCTGTTCGCCACGATGCTCACCGGAACCATCGTCCTCGTCGCGGCCCTCACTTTCGTCCCCGCGCTCGCGCTCGGGCCCGTTGCGGAGGCGTTGGCATGACAGTCACCGAAACCCCTCGAAGTCCCCTGGAAGACCAGCAGCACCACGCGGAGAACGCGGGCCGCGTCGGAGCGGGTGCGTTCAACGCGCGCCAGCTCTGGATTTCCCTGCCCGAGGCGCTGCGCAAGCTCAACCCCAAGCACCAGCTGAAGAACCCCGTGATGTTCGTGGTGTGGGCGGGTTCGGCCCTCACCACGGTGTTCGCGATCGTCGACCCGAGCATGTTCGCGATCCTGGTCGCGATCTGGCTCTGGCTCACGGTGCTGTTCGCGAACCTGGCCGAGGCCGTCGCCGAAGGGCGCGGCAAGGCGCAGGCCGAGTCGCTGCGCAGGTCCAAGAAGGAAACGGTGGCGCGCCGGCTCACCGAGGACGGGTCCGAAGAGGCCGTGCCCGGTGTCGACCTGCGCATCGGCGACCTGGTGGTCGTCGAGGCCGGCCAGATCATCCCCGGCGACGGCGACGTCGTCGAGGGCATCGCGACCGTCGACGAGTCGGCCATCACGGGCGAGTCGGCCCCGGTCATCCGCGAGTCGGGCGGCGACCGCTCGGCCGTGACCGGTGGCACCACGGTGCTGTCGGACCGGATCGTCGTGAAGATCACGACCAAGCCCGGTGAGTCCTTCGTGGACCGGATGATCGCCTTGGTGGAAGGCGCTTCCCGCCAGAAGACCCCCAACGAGATCGCGCTCACGATCCTGCTGTCCACGCTGACGATCATCTTCCTGCTCGCCGTGGTGGCGCTGCAGCCGATGGCCGGGTACTCGGGCAAGCAGCAGACGGTGATCGTGCTGACCGCCCTGCTGGTCTGCCTGATCCCGACCACGATCGGCGCGCTGCTCAGCGCCATCGGCATCGCGGGCATGGACCGGCTGGTGCAGCGCAACGTGCTCGCCACGTCCGGCCGCGCGGTGGAAGCCGCGGGTGACGTCTCCACGCTGCTGCTCGACAAGACGGGCACGATCACCTTCGGCAACCGCAAGGCCACCGAACTGATCCCCGTCAGCGGGTCCACAATGGACGACCTGGCCCGCGCGGCCCGGCTGTCCAGCCTCGCCGACGGCACGCCCGAGGGCCGCAGCATCATCGAGCTGATCGCGGCGAACCACGGCCTGCCCGAAAAGGCCGGTGACAACGAGAAGCTCGCCGAGTTCGTGCCCTTCACGGCGCAGACGCGGATGAGCGGTGTCGACCTCGGCGACCGCGAGGTCCGCAAGGGTGCCACCTCGGCCGTGCGCCAGTGGGTGCGCGAGCGCGGCGGCGCGATGCCGGACGAGACCGAGCGGATCGTCGACGAGATCAGCCAGCAGGGCGGCACGCCGCTGGTGGTGGCGGAGTCGGCCGGCGGACGCGCGTTCGTGCGCGGCGTGATCCGGCTCTCCGACGTGGTCAAGCCGGGCATGAAGGAGCGGTTCACCGAACTGCGGGCCATGGGCATCAAGACGGTGATGATCACGGGCGACAACCCGCTCACCGCCAAGGCCATCGCCGAGGACGCAGGCGTCGACGACTACCTCGCCGAGGCCAAGCCCGAGGACAAGATGGCGCTCATCAAGAAGGAGCAGGAAGGTGGGCGGCTCGTCGCGATGACGGGTGACGGCACGAACGACGCTCCCGCGCTGGCGCAGTCGGACGTCGGCGTCGCGATGAACACGGGCACGTCGGCCGCGAAGGAGGCCGGCAACATGGTCGACCTCGACTCGAACCCGACCAAGCTCATCGAGATCGTGGAGATCGGCAAGCAGCTGCTCATCACGCGCGGCGCGCTCACCACCTTCAGCGTGGCCAACGACCTCGCGAAGTACTTCGCCATCCTGCCCGCGATGTTCACGTCCATCTTCGCCCAGCTGGGCGCGCTGAACATCATGCACCTGGCGACCCCGCAGTCGGCCATCCTCTCGGCCGTCATCTTCAACGCGCTGATCATCGTGATCCTGATCCCGCTCGCCCTGCGCGGCGTGCGCTACAAGCCCTCATCGGCTTCCGCGCTGCTGCGCCGGAACCTGCTCATCTACGGCCTCGGCGGCATCGTGAGCCCGTTCCTCGGGATCTGGATCATCGACCTGATCGTGCGCCACATCCCTGGAATCGGGTGAATCTGATGAACACCTTCATCAAGCAGTCCTGGGCGGGCCTGCGGGTCCTCATCGCGCTGACGATCATCCTCGGCATCATCTATCCGCTCGCCGTGTGGACGATCTCCCGCATCCCCGGCCTGCAATCCAACGCCGAGGGCTCCGTGGTCACGCAGAACGACCAGGCCGTCGGGTCGTCGCTGATCGGCATCGACCCGGTCGCGGCCGACCCGGCGCACGACCCGTGGTTCCACAACCGGCCCTCGGCGCTGTCGAAGGACGCGCTGGGTCCGGCCGACCCGTCGAGCTCGGGCGCGTCGAACAAGGGCCCGTTCAACGAGGACCTCGTGAAGACCATCACCGAGCGCAAGGACGCCATCGCGAAGCGGGAGAACGTCGCCCCGGCCCAGGTGCCGGCCGACGCCGTGACCGCTTCCGGCTCGGGCCTCGATCCGTCGATCAGCGTCGCCTACGCGGACCTGCAGATCCCGCGCGTCGCGAAGAACACGGGGCTGAGCGAGGACAAGGTGCGCGAGCTGGTGGCGGCCAACACGACGGGCGCCGGGATAGGCGTCCCCGGGGTGAACGTGCTGCTGCTCAACTTGGCCGTGCATTCCGCTGTTACAGGGGCACAGGGAGCACACTGACAGCGTGAGCACACCGAGTACGACCCCGAAGCCGCGCCGAGGAGAACTGCGGATCTACCTCGGCGCGGCTCCGGGCGTGGGCAAGACTTTCGCGATGCTGGGCGAGGCCCGCCGCCGGCTGGAGCGCGGGACCGACGTGGTGGTGGGCCTCGTGGAGACCCACGGCCGCCAGAAGACCGCCGACCTGCTCGACGGCCTCGAGATCGTGCCCCGGCGCACGGTCAGCCACCGCGGGCACGAGTTCGCCGAGATGGACATCGAGGCGATCCTGAAGCGCGCGCCCGAGGTCGTCGTCATCGACGAGCTCGCGCACACGAATGTGCCCGGCGCGCGCCACGACAAGCGCTGGCAGGACGTGGAGGAGCTGCTCGAGTCGGGGATCGACGTGCTGTCCACGGTCAACGTGCAGCACCTGCAGAGCCTCAACGACGTCGTCGAGCGCATCACAGGCGTCACGCAGCAGGAGACCGTGCCCGACGAGGTCGTGCGCAAGGCCGAGCAGCTGGAGCTCGTGGACATCACGCCGGAGGCGCTGCGGCGCCGGCTCGCGCACGGCAACGTCTACCCGGCCGAGCGCATCGACGCGGCGCTGGGCAACTACTTTCGCCCCGGCAACCTCACCGCGTTGCGCGAGCTGGCACTGCTGTGGGTCGCCGACCAGGTCGACGTCGCCCTGCAGCGCTACCGCGCCGAGCAGAAGATCACCGACACGTGGGAGGCGCGTGAACGGGTCGTCGTGTCCATCACCGGCGGCCCCGAGAGCGAGACGCTCATCCGGCGCGCCAGCCGCATCGCCACGCGCGCGGGCGCGGAGCTGCAGGTGGTGCACATCCTGCGCGGGGACGGGCTGTCCGGGCTCGGTCCCACGGCCATGGCGCGCAGCCGCACGCTGGCCGAGGAGGTCGGGGCCACGTTCCACGCCGTCGTCGGCGACGACGTGCCGACGGCATTGCTGGACTTCGCGCGCGGGGTCAACGCCACGCAGCTCGTGATCGGCACCTCGCGCCGCTCACGAGTGGCGCGGCTGTTCGACGAGGGCATCGGCGCGGCCGTGGTGCAGCAGTCCGGCTCGATCGACGTCCACATGGTCACGCACTCCTACGCGGGCGGGCGGCTGCGGGCGCGGCTCGGCGCGAGCCCGCTGGCTCCGTCGCGGCTCGTGCTGGGCTGGGTGCTGAGCCTGGCGCTGCCGATCCTCGCGACCGGCCTGGGCGTGCTGCTGCGCGACACCGTCGAGTTCTCCACCGACGTGATCCTCTACGTGCTCGCGACGGTGATCGTCGCGCTCGTGGGCGGGCTCGGCCCGGCGGTGATCGCGGCCGTGTTCGGCGCGGGCCTGCTCAACTTCTTCTTCACGCCACCGCTGTACACGCTCAATGTGCACAGCCCGCAGAACGTGGTCACGCTCGTCGCGATGATCGTGGTCGCCGTGCTGGTGGCCCTCGTCGTCGCCTCGGCGGCCCGGCGCGGCAGCCAGGCCGCGCGGGCGCGCACGGAGGCGGCGCTGCTGGCGTCGTACGCGCGCACGGTGCTGACGAACCCGAACCCGATCGAGCGGCTGCTGGAGAAGGTGCGCGAGAACTTCGGCCTGACGTCGGTCACGTTGCTGGAGAAGAAGAACGGCGTGTGGCAGAAGGTCGCGCTGGCCGGGCAGTTCCCGTGCGCCGACCCGGACGAGGCCGACGTGGACATCGCGGTGACCGCCGACGTCCACCTGACCCTGCGCGGCCGGGCGCTGCCCGCGGCCGACCGCCGCGTGCTGGAGGCCGTGGCGGGGCAGGCGCTGCTCGCGCTGCGCCAGCAGCGGATGGCGGCGGCCGCGGCGGAGGCCGAGCGCAAGGCCGAGGCGACGGAACTGCGCACCACGCTGCTCTCGGCCGTCGGCCACGACCTGCGCACGCCGTTGACGTCCATCAAGGCGGCGATCGGCAGCCTGCGCGCGCCCGACCTGTCACTGTCCGAGGAGGACACCGCGGAGCTGATGGAGGCCATCGAGCTCTCGGCCGACCGGCTCGCCGGGCTCATCGACAACCTGCTCGACTCCTCGCGCCTGGCCACCGGCGCGGTCACGCCGCACCTGCGGCCGGTGGGCTACGACGAGGTGGTGGCCCACGCGCTGTCCAACGTGGACAACTCACGCGACGTGAAGGTGGGCGTGGACGTGAGCCTGCCTTCGGTGCTGGCCGATCCCGGCTTGCTCGAACGGGTGATCGCCAACGTCCTGGACAACGCCCTGCGCCACGGCGGCGGCGTGGTGTCGGCGCGGGCGAGCGCGCACTCCGAGTACGTGGAGCTGCGAATCGTGGACCACGGCCGTGGCCTGAAGAAGGGCACGGCGGATTCGGCGTTCGCGCCGTTCCAGCGGCTGGGCGGCGACCGCGACTCGACCCCCGGCGTGGGGCTCGGGCTGTCGGTCGCGAAGGGCTTCATCGAGGCGATGGGCGGCAGCATCCGGGCCGAGGACACGCCGGGCGGCGGCCTCACCGTGGTGATCTCGTTGCCCGCCTACACCGGGCAGAATCCGGAGAAGGACCTCCTCAAGATCGACGAGGCCGCCGGCTCAGTCGCTGACGAGGCGGTGGAGGGAGTGGGCTCGTGAGTCCCGACAAGGCGGCCACCGTGCTGGTGGTCGACGACGAACCGCAGATCGTGCGCGCGCTGCGGATCAACCTCAACGCCCGCGGGTACAAGGTGATCACGGCGCACGACGGCACCGCGGCGCTCAAGGCCGTGGCCGAGACCAAACCCGACGTGGTGGTGCTCGACCTCGGCCTGCCCGACCTCGACGGCACCGAGGTGATCGCCGGCCTGCGCGGCTGGACCACGGTGCCGATCATCGTGCTCTCGGCGCGCGGCGACTCGGCCGACAAGGTCCAGGCGCTCGACGCGGGCGCCGACGACTACGTGACGAAACCGTTCGGCATGGACGAGCTGCTCGCCCGGCTGCGGGCCGCCGTGCGGCGCTCGACCGTGGCCGGGGCCGACGGCGCGGAAGCCGTGGTGGACACAGGTTCCTTCACGATCGACCTGGCGGCGAAGAAGGTCCGCCGCGACGGCAAAGAGGTGCACCTGACCAAGACCGAGTGGGGCGTGCTGGAGCTGCTGGTGCGCAATCGCGGCCGGCTGGTGGCCCAGAAGCAGCTGCTGCACGAGGTGTGGGGGCCGTCGTACGAGACGGAGTCGCACTACCTGCGCGTGTACCTGGCACAGCTGCGGCGGAAGCTGGAGCCGGAGCCCTCACGTCCGCGCCACCTGCTCACGGAACCCGGAATGGGGTACCGCTTCGAGGTCTGAACACGACGATGGCCGCCCCGCGGGGCGGCCATCGTGTTGTGCGGCCTGTGTTTTCAGCTGGTGGGACCGGTGGGGTCAGTCGTGCGAACGTCCGTGGAGGACGACACCGGCGGCGAGCTCGGCGGCTCACCACTGGTGGAGCCACCGCCACCGGTGCTGGGCGGCGGGCTCGACGGCGGGGCCGACGAGTCGTCCGACGACGGCGGGGTGTTCGAGGAAGAGGCCGGTGGGTCGTCGCTGCGCGGAGGCGAAGACGACGACGGCGGCTTGACCGTATTCGTGTTGCCTCCACCCGGTGGCGGGTTGTGCGGCCCACCGCCGCCAGGGTTATTCGGCGGCGGGACGACCACGGTCGTGGTCGGCACGCCGTTGGCACCCGTGGAGACCACGGTCGTGGGGCTCGAGGGGACCGACGTCGGGTCGCCAGGGGTGGGCTGGCCGGACAGGGTCATCGGGGCGCCCGGTACGGCGTTGCCCGGCACGACCTGCGAGCTGCCCGGCAGGGTGCCCTGGCCGCCGCCGGGGACGGTGGTGGACGTGGCGGTGGTGCTGCCCGGGCCCGCCAGTTCGGCGACCGCAGCGAAGGCCGTGGCGACCACGAGGCCGCTGACGCCGAGGATGGCGTAGCCGGCCCGGTTCATGAGGCCGCTCGCGGCCTTCGGCGGTGCGACGGAGATGCGTGAGCTCGGATCCGGCCCGTCGGGACGGGACATGCAGGCTCCTTACATACATGCGGTTCAACGCTGTACGGGTCGAGGCAGTCGGGGCGTCGCCGGTTTCCGCGTCGTCGGGTGCGGCAGTCCTTTGACAGACGAGTCGGCACCCGGGTCGACGCCGGAAGTCGTGGCGCGGTTCGGTCCGGCTCCCCGGAGTGGTTCGGGGGATCGGGGCGCCGGACGCGGACCCCGGCCGGGAGGTTATCACCGCCTGTGACCCATTCGCGCAGGTACGGGGCCTGCCCCGTCACTGTCCGCAGCGGATGGCGTGGGGCAGGATGGACGCGTGAGTGAGGAAGAAACACACATCCGGCTGGCGGCGTGGGTCCACGGGCGAGTCCAGGGGGTCGGTTTCCGCTGGTGGACCCGGAGCCGCGCGCTGGAGCTCGGCCTGGTCGGCTTTGCCCGCAACCTGCCCGACGGCCGTGTCGAGGTGGTAGCGGAGGGTGGTCGAGACCACTGTGAGCGGTTGTTGGCCACCCTGAGGTCGGGAGAATCACCCGGAAGTGTGGATCACGTCGTCGAGCGCTGGAGCCCGGCGAAGGGCAGTCTGACGGGCTTCGCCGAGCGCTGAGCGGCAGTGCCGGGGGCACTGCGCCGCCCGGGTGATCGCTGTGACGGGTGGGACACAAGGGGTTGCCGGTGCGTCGCGTTCTGTGCTAGGCGCGCCGGGAGAGGGCGGCCTCCCGCGATCACGGCGGGTGCCCAGGTAGCCTTGGCCGACTGTAGAGCCAGTACCCGCGGCCGGAAGGGTCAGCACCACGTGCACCTGAAAAGCTTGACGCTGAAGGGTTTCAAGTCCTTCGCCTCGGCCACCACGCTGCGGTTCGAACCGGGGATCACGTGCGTGGTCGGTCCCAACGGCTCGGGCAAGTCCAACGTCCTCGACGCGCTGCGCTGGGTCATGGGCACGCAGGGCGCGAAAGACCTGCGTGGCGGCAAGATGGAAGACGTCATCTTCGCCGGCACCGCGGGCCGCGCCCCCCTGGGCCGCGCCGAGGTCACGCTCACCATCGACAACGCCGACGGCGCGCTGCCGATCGAGTACACCGAGGTCTCCATCACGCGCCGCATGTTCCGCGATGGTGCGAGCGAGTACGAGATCAACGGCGACCGCTGCCGTCTGATGGACGTGCAGGAACTGCTGTCGGACTCCGGTATCGGCCGCGAGATGCACGTCATCGTCGGGCAGGGCCAGCTGTCGGCGATCCTCGAGTCGAAGCCCGAAGAGCGCCGCGCCTTCATCGAGGAGGCCGCGGGCGTCCTCAAGCACCGCAAGCGCAAGGAACAGACCCTGCGCAAGCTCGCGAACATGCAGGGAAACCTCGACCGCCTCGGCGACCTCACCACCGAGCTGCGCCGCCAGCTCAAGCCGCTGGGCAAGCAGGCCGAGATCGCGCGCAAAGCCCAGTCGGTGCAGTCCGAGCTGCGCGACTCCCGGCTGCGCCTGTTGGCCGACGACCTGGTGACCCAGCGCGACGCCATCGCCCGAGAAGAGGCCGACGAGCGCACCGCGCGTCAGCGCCGCACCGAGGTGGAGCAGGCCCTGGAGATCGTGGCCGCCGAAGAGACGGAGCTGGAGGCCTCGCTCGCCGAGGACGCGCCGAAGCTGCAGACCGCGCAGGAGACCTGGTACAAGCTCTCCGCGCTGGCCGAGCGCCTGCGCGGCACCGTACGGCTCGCCGTGGAGCGCCAGCGCCATTTGTCTTCCGACGTCTCGGCCCCGACGGGCGGGCGCGACCCCGAGGAGCTGCTGGCCGAGGCCGAGCAGGTCGCCGAGCGCGAGCAGGAGCTCAACGAGGCCGTGATGGAGGCCCGGGAGCTGCTGGCCGAGACCGTACTGCGGCGAGAGGACCTCGAGCAGCGCGTGCAGGCGGCCGAACGCGCCCACTGGGCCGCGGTGCGCGCCATCGCCGACCGCCGCGAGGGCATGGCGAAGCTGACCGGCCAGGTCGAGGCGCTGCGCAGCAAGAACGGCGCCACCGCCGACGAGATCGACCGCCTGTCGGTGTCGTTGCAGGAATCCGCCGAGCGCGCCGAGATCGCGCTGGAGGAGCTCGAAGAGGCCAAGGCCGAGGGCGGTGTCGAGGAGTCCGACGACGCGGACCTCATGCAGCGCCACGACCGCGCGGTCGAGGCCAACAACGCCGCCAAGGCGCGCGTCGAAGAGCTGGTGAAGGCCGAGCGCTCCGCCGAACGCGAGATCGCGTCGGAGCGGGCGCGGGTCGAGGCGCTCTCGATGGGCCTCAAGCGCAAGGACGGCGCCGGCGCGCTGCTGGGCGCGTCGCACGAGCTGCCGGGCCTGCTGGGTTCGGTCGCCGCGCTGCTCACGGTGGAGCCGGGCCACGAAGTGGCGCTGGCCGCCGCGCTCGGGCCGGTCGCCGACGCCGTGGCCGTGGCCGGCGGCGAGCAGGCGCTGACCGCGCTGAAGTACTTGAAGGACACCGATTCCGGCCGCGCCGGCATCGTGCTGGGCAGCTACGGGCCCACTGTGGACACTTCGTCGTGGCCGATGCTTCCCTACGGCGCTCGATGGGCCCGTGAGGTCGTGACCGCGCCCGAGCAGCTGCGCCCGGCCGTCGAGCAGGCGCTGGACAAGCTGGCGCTGGTCAACGACCTCGACGTGGCGCGCCAGCTGGTGGCGAGCCACCCGGACGTGCGCGCGGTCACGGGCGAAGGCGACGTGTTCGGCGCCCGCTGGGTTGCCGGCGGTTCGGCCGCGCGCGAGAGCGTGATCGAGGTCCAGGCCGCCGTCGACGAAGCGGGCGAGCGGCTGCGCACGGCCGAGCGCGCGCTGGAGCGCCACACCGCCGAGCTGGAAGGCGCCCGCGCCGAGCAGCAGGCCCGGCGCGAAGAGGTGGGCCAGGCCAAGGATGCCCTCGGTGACGCGAAGGTCCGCAAGGCGCGGTCGTCGGAGCGGCTGAACCGGATGCAGCAGGCCGCGCGATCGGCGCAGGCCGAGGTCGAGCGCCTCGCCGGGCAGCGCGCAAAGGTGGAGCAGAGCCGCGAGCAGGCGCTGGCGCAGCTGGCCGAGCTGGAGGAGCGCCTCGCCGCCGTCGCCGAGCAGCCGGTGGAGGACGACCCGGACACGGCCGAGCGCGATGAGGCCGTGGAGCAGCTCGCCGTGGTCCGCCAGGAAGAGATGGAGGCGCGGCTCGCGCAGCGCACCGCCGAGGAGCGGGCACGCAGCATCGCCGGGCGGGCCGAATCGCTGCGGCGCGCGGCGCTCGCCGAGCAGCAGGCCCGGGAACGTGCAGCCAAGGCCCGCGAGGCGCGGGAGCGGGGCGCCGCGATCGCCAACGCCGTGGTCAACGCCGGTGAGCTCGCGCTGGAACGCATCGAGCACTCCGTGCAGCGCGCGGCCGCCGAGCGCGACGAAGCCCAGGCACAGCGCCAGACCCGCGAGACCGCGCTCACCGCGGTGCGCGCCAAGGTCCGCGAGCTGTCCGGCGAGCTCGAGAAGCTGACCGACGCCGTGCACCGCGACGAGGTGCTGCGCGCCGAGCAGCGGCTGCGGCTGGAGACGCTCGAGGCCAAGATCGCCGAGGACTTCGGCATCGGCCTCGCCGACCTGGTCCAGGAGTACGGCCCCGACGTGCCGGTGCCACCGAGCGCGGGTGAGATGGCCGAGTACGAGGCGGCCAAGGAGCGCGGCGAGGACGTGACCATGCCGCCGCCCATGCCGTACGACCGCGACACGCAGGCCCGCCGCGCCAAGCGCGCGGAGAAGGACCTGACGCTGCTGGGCAAGGTCAACCCGCTGGCGCTGGAGGAGTTCGCGGCGCTGGAGGAGCGCTACAAGTTCCTCTCGACCCAGCTCGAAGACCTCAAGGACACGCGCAAGGACCTCGAAGCCGTGATCCGGCAGGTCGACGAAAAGATCCTGGAAGTCTTCGCCTCGGCCTACGCCGACGTCGCGCGTGAGTTCGAAACCGTGTTCAGCGTGCTGTTCCCGGGCGGCGAGGGTCGTATGGTGCTCACCCAGCCCAACGACCTGCTCGCCACCGGCGTCGACGTCGAGGCGCGCCCGCCGGGCAAGAAGGTGAAGCGACTGTCGCTGCTTTCGGGTGGTGAGAAGTCGCTGGTGGCCGTGGGCATGCTGGTGGCCATCTTCCGCGCCCGCCCCTCACCCTTCTACGTGATGGACGAGGTCGAGGCGGCGCTCGACGACACCAACATGCGCCGGCTGATCGGGCTGCTGGAGCAGCTGCGCGACTCGTCGCAGCTGATCATCATCACCCACCAGAAGCCGACCATGGAGATTGCCGACGCGCTCTACGGCGTGAGCATGCAGGGCGACGGCATCACGAAGGTGATCTCGCAGCGCCTGCGCGCCGAAGACGAGGAGCCGGTGCCCGCGAGCTGATCCGAGACGTGCGAAAAGGGGCTTCCCGCGGTGACCGGGAAGCCCCTTTTCCGTTGTTGCTTTCAGTTCGCGGCCCAGAACGCGTACTCGGCCGAGTACGGCGTGGAGGTCTGCTGGCCCGTGGTGCACGCGCCCTTCGGGGCGAGGCCGCCCTTGGTGGCCAGCCGCTGCACGTAGGTGACGGTGCCGAACACGCCCTTGCCGGTGTCCTGGTCGGACTTGAGCAGGATCTCGGGGATCGCGTCGGTGTGCTGCACGGCCTTGCCGGGCACGGCGGTGGCGGCGACCGTGCTGCCGTCCACAGTGGACGTCCACACCGGTCCCTTGCTGTGCAGGGCCACGGCCTTGCCGTTGTCGGACATGATGGCCGCGGGCTGGATCAGGGTCCACGCGCCGTCGGTGCAGCCGTAGATCTGCACGCCCTCGCCGTGGAAGGTGGCCACGCGCTTGTTGCCCGGCGGCACCTGCACCTGCGCGGGGGCCGCGATCACCTCGGGCGTGCCGTCCTGGGTCCCGGCCTGAGACTGCGCCGGCGCTCCGGCCTGGGCCCCGGCCGCCGCCTTCGCCGCGCCCGGGTCGGCCGCCGCGGCCCCGGAGGCCGACGAACACGCCGTCGCACCGCCCAAGAGGATCATCGAACCCGCCGCCAGTGCCAGAGAAATCCGCTTCATCGTCCCCGCCTGATCCGGGCCCGCCATCCGGTGGCGGGCGCTCGTCAGGTGCACGAGCGCCCACCCCGGGACGGTTCACCCGATCGGGGAAAATCTCGCAGCGGTGATCAGACGGTGACTTCCTCCTTCGGGAGGTCCACCTCGGTGGCGTTCGGGTCGGCGTCGCGGTGGCGCAGCGCGAGCAGCCCGCCGACGACCATCGTGATCACCACACCGACGAACGTGTACCAGTAGGTGGCGAGTGGCACGAGCGTCTTCGTGGCCGCGCCGAACTGGATGTGCACGGCTGTGGTCGCCTTGTCGAACTTGACGAACAGGATCAGGAACGCCATGCCCACCACCGAGCACGCGAACGCGACGATCGCGTCGGACTGGCGCGCCTTCTTCACGATCAGGCCGAGGAAGAACGAGCCCAGCAGGGCGCCGTAGGTGTAGCCGACGATGCCGAGGCCCTGCTGGATCACGGGGTCCTTCGAGTTGGTGAACAGCGACGCGAAGATCGCGAACACGACCGCCCAGATCAGCGTCCACATGCGACCGTGGCGCAGCAGCTTCGAGTCCTCGACCGACCGGTGCGTGAAGCGCTGGTAGAGGTCGGCGATGGTCGAAGTGGACAGTGCGTTGAGCGCCGAGGCCAGCGCGCCCATCGTGGACGCGAGGATGCCGGCGATGAGCAGGCCCGCCAGGCCCACGGGCAGGTCGTTGACGATGAAGTTGGAGAACACGTCGTCGCCGGACATCTTCCCGGCCGCGACCGCGGTGGCCGTCGCGCCCGTCTTGCCGCCGGTGTAGACCCACAGCATCGCGCCGACCACCAGGAACAGCCCGAACTGCACGAACACCACGAACGACGAGCCGATCAGCGCGCGCTGGCCGTCGCGCAGGCTCTTGGTCGACAGCAGCCGCCCGACGATCAGCTGGTCCGCGCCGTGCGAGGCCATCGACAGGAAGGCGCCACCGACCACGGCGCCGATGAACGCGTACGGGCTGGTGATGATGTTGGACGTGAAGTCGGTGAGCTGGAAGCGGCCCTGGCTCGCGGCGATCGACGTCCAGCCGTCCGGCAGCTTGGTCGAGAGGAACACGACCGCGCCGATCGCGCCGAGGACGTAGAGCGACCACTGGATCACGTCGACCCAGATCACCGACTTGATGCCACCGACGAACGCGTAGATGAGCGTGAGCGCGGTCAGCAGCACCACGATGTGCCAGTACGACGTGTGGATGCCGTAGTGGTCGAGGATCGCCTTGATCGGGATGGCGCCGGCGAACAGCCGCAGGCCTTCGGCGAGCAGGCGCGTGACGACGAACGTGACCGACGCCGTGCCCTGCAGCCCGCGCCCGAAGCGGCGGCCGAGGAACTCGTACGCGCTCACGTAGTTGCCGCGGAAGTAGCGGGGCAGCAGCACGAACGCGGCGACGACGCGGCCGAGGATGTAGCCGAACGCCACCTCGAGGAAGAGGAACTCGCTGCCGAAGACCAGGCCCGGCGTCGAGATCACGGTGAGCGTGGAGGTCTCGGTGGCCACGACCGAGAGCGTGACAGCCCACCAGGGCATGCTGCGTTCGCCGACGAAGTAGTCGTTCGCGGACTTCTGTTTGCGTCCGATCAGCACGCCGATGATCGGCATCGCCGCCAGGTACACGATGACGATCACCAGATCGACTGGGTTCATGGGGTTTCTCCTACCGTCGTGCGCCAACTTCCGTGACCCGCAAGCGGTTCACGGTGCCCCCCAGTGGGGCCGGAAGGTTCAGGGGGTCCGCTCCGGGCGTGAGTGCACCGAGCAGCCGGGGCCCGCGGGCGCCCGTCGCCGACGGCAGCGTGGCCGGCACGCCGCACCAGCTCAGCCAGCCGAGCAACGCCGTCAGGTACGCCTCTTTGCCCGCGCCGGGCAGGCCGAGGTCGTCGCTGGTGCGCAGGGTGACGCCGGGGAGGTTGCCCGCCAGCGCCGCCATCACGGCGGGGTTGCGCATGCCGCCGCCGGACACGACGAGCGTCGCCGCGTGGTGGCGCCGGCATTCGGCGGCGACGGTCGCGGCGGTGAGCTCGGTGAGCGTCGCCAGGAGGTCTTCGGGCGTGAGCGGCGCCACGCCGGCGAGGGCGGCGTCGAGGTAGTCGCCGTGGAAGTGCTCCTTGCCGGTGGACTTCGGTGGTGCGGCGGCGAAGTACGGGTCGGCGAGCAGCCGGTCGAGCAGGTCGCGGCGGACGGAGCCGGCGAGCGCGAGCTTCCCGTCGACGTCGGCGTGCTGCTCGCCGCCGGTCACGCGGGCGGCGGCGAGGTCGAGCAACGCGTTGGCGGGGCCGGTGTCGTAGGCGAGCACAGCGTCGCTGCCGCTGACGACGGTGATGTTGGCGATGCCGCCGAGGTTCAGTGCGGCCACGGGTTTGCCGGTCTCCTCGGCGAGGCCACGCAGCCACAACGCGTCGAGCGTGCTGGCGAGCGGTGCGCCTTGGCCGCCCGCGGTGATGTCGCGGATGCGCAGGTCGGCGACGACGGGGGTGCCGGTGCGTTCGGCGATCCACGCGGGCTGGCCCAGCTGCAGCGTGCCGAGCGCCACGCCGTTCTCCACCCAGTGGTAGACGGTCTGGCCGAGCGAGGCGATCACGTCCACGGGCCCGTGCTCGGCGATGCCCCGCGCGGCGGCTTCGGCGAAGGCCTGGCCGACGCGGGTGTCGAGCACGGTGAGTGCTTCGGCGCTGCTCGGGTTGGGCGGCAGCGCGGCCAGCACTGCTTCGCGGGTTTCCGCCGTGAAGGGCACGTCGAGCTCGCCGAGCGGGGTGAGGACCACGGTGCCTTCTTCGGCGTGCAGCTCGGCGACGGCGACGTCGATGCCGTCGACCGAAGTCCCCGAAAGGAGGCCGAGCACGCGGAAGCCGTGGGTTTTCATCCGGAGTGGTTTAGCCGGGGTGAAGCGGTGACGCAAGCCGCGTCGTGAAGTCTTGGCCGAATCGGAACTCTGCGTGTGATCCCTTGGCCTGAAGGGCGCAGCGCGGTGGGGTGTCCGGGGGAGTCCCGGAGTGGATGACAGGATGGGGGTGTGTCGAGTACCTGGTTCTGGATCGTCATCGTCGCCGTCGTCGTCCTGGTCGCCGTGCTGGTGTCCGGGCTGCTCATCGCACGTCGGCGGCGGATCAGCCTCGAACAGACGCGCAAGGTCGAGGAGAAGCCGAAGGGCGGCGGGTACACCGCGTCCGGCGGCATCACCTTCGCGCCCGGGGGTGAGGCCGAGGCTGCGCCAGCCGCGGAACCGGTGCCGGCCGAGCACCCCGTCGAGGACCGCCCGGAGGTCGACGGCCAGCCCGCCGTGGGCGACGACGCCGCGGTGCCGCGCGACTCCGACCAGCGCACGATGCGCGACGTCAGGCTGCCCGAGCCGGAGTCGGAAGGCCCCGCGGCCGCACCGGTCGAAGGCACTGTCGAACCGATCGAGCCGGTCCTCCCGATCGAGGAGATCGACCCCGCGACCGGCCGCCTGGATCGCCTGCGCGGCCGGCTGTCGAAGTCACGCTCGATGTTCGGCCAGAGCCTGCTGGGCCTGCTCGGCGCCGGCGACCTCGACGAGGACTCCTGGCAGGACGTCGAGGACTCGCTGCTCATCGCCGACCTCGGCGCGGCCACCACGACCCAGATCGTCGACCGCCTGCGTGACGAGCTGTCGCGCCGCGCGGTGCGCACGCCCGCCGAAGCGCGCGAAGTGCTGCGCGAGGTCTTGACCGCTTCGTTGTCCACGGACGGCATTCGCGCCGTGCGTGCGCTGCCCCACGAGGTCGACGGCCAGAAGCAGCCCGCCGTCGTGCTCGTCGCCGGTGTGAACGGCACCGGAAAGACCACCACCACCGGCAAGCTCGCGCGGGTGCTCGTCTCGCAGGGATCCACCGTGGTGCTCGGCGCGGCCGACACCTTCCGCGCCGCGGCCGCCGACCAGCTCCAGACCTGGGCCGAGCGCGTTGGCGCGTCGGTCGTGCGCGGCAAGGAAGGTGCCGACCCCGCGGCCGTAGCGTTCGACGCGGTGAAGCGCGGCATCGACGAAGGTGCCGACGCGGTCCTCGTCGACACCGCGGGCCGCCTGCACACGAAGACCGGCCTCATGGATGAGCTCGGCAAGGTCAAGCGGGTGGTCGAGAAGCAGGCGAAGGTCGACGAGGTCCTGCTGGTGCTCGACGCCACCACGGGCCAGAACGGCCTCGCCCAGGCCCGCGTGTTCTCCGAGGTCATCGACGTCACGGGCATCGTCCTCACCAAGCTCGACGGCACGGCCAAGGGCGGCATCGTCTTCCAGGTCCAGAAGGAGCTCGGAGTGCCGGTGAAGCTCGTCGGCCTGGGTGAAGGGCCCGATGACCTGGCGCCGTTCGAGCCCGGCGCGTTCGTGGACGCCCTGCTCGGCTGAGACAGGATTCGCCCGTTGAGGTGATCAACCGGCGAAGCGGGCAGAAACCTCGTCGGTTTCTGTCACGGTGGACTCGTCGTTGCAGGCCGGACGAGGGGTTCACGGGGGATGACGGGCGGGTTCGACGCCGTAACAGAGGAGCTCGAACGCGCCGCCGACACCATCGGCGACGTCGTCGGAGGCGCCGCGGGCCTGCTGTGGCAGGGCCCGAGCGGCGACTACGGGCACCCCGGTGTGCAGGCGGGCTGGGGCAGCTTCATCGCGGACATCGAGTCCGTCGTCGAAGGACTCACCGGCAAGGCTCACGGCCACGGCGAGGACCTGCGCACGGCGGCGGTCCGCTACGCGGGCGCCGACGGCACCGCGAGCGACGCGATCGTCAAGACCGCGGCGAAGGCGTTCGGCGGCTCTTTCGGCGGCGACATCTTCGGCCCGCTCGGCGAGGTCCTGCACCGCTCCCTCGACGGAAAGCCGGTCGACGGGAACCCGGGCGACGGCGAGAAGCTCGGTCCCGCGTGGACCGGCGGTGCGACCGGCCGCATCAGCGGGTCGATCGACGAACTCCCGCCGGACGTGATGAGTCCCGAGCGCTCCCGGGAGCTGTTCCCCGGTCCGAAGTCCGAAGTGGAGGGCCCTGACCCCGTAACCGAGGCGGACCGCGAAGGACCGGTTTTCTGATGGCCGCCGAACTGGGGGAGACGACCGACCCGAAGGCACTCGTCCCCGGCGAGCCACGCTTCATCTCGGGCGACCTGAAGGACCTCGTCCGCAACATCGAGAAGATGGCCGCGATCTCCGACGGCCTCTCCGGCGTCGACGCGAAGCAGTGGTCCGGCGAAGCGAGCGACCGGTTCCGCGAGACCTTCGGCCGGGAGCCGAAGAAGTGGTTCGACACCATCGGCGTGCTGGGCACCGGCGCCAACGCGCTGGCGGACTACGGCGACGCGCTGACGCGCAGCCAGTCCGAAGCCCAGCGGGCGATCGAGCTGTACACGCAGGGCCAGGCCGCCACTCGGGCAGCGTCCTCGCAGTGGATTGCGGACGCCTACAAGGCCCTCACCGGCGGGTACTCGGTCCCGGCCTTTGCCGATCCCGGTCAGGGCGCGACCCGTCAGGCCGAACAGATCTTGCGGGCCGCCCGCGCCGCTCTGGAAGAGGCCGGCGGTTCCACGGCGGAGAAGCTGGGCTTCGAGAAGAAGTCCGACGGCACGTACAAGAAGGATCTTGGCAAGACCCACGAGTTCGGTGCCGAGGAGCGCGACACGAAGAAGGTGTGGGACCCCGAGAAGCAGGACTGGGTCGACAAGGACCCCGGCGGTTGGCAGGACCACAAGGGCGGCAAGAACTATTCGCGCGAATTCGGTTCGCAGTCCGATGGCATGCTCACCGACAAACTCGGTGGCCTCCTCGAAAAGTTCGGCATCGACACCTCCGAAAGCACGGTGTCGGCGTCGGCGAGCGTCGATCTCGTCGACGGTTCGCTGGACGGCAAGTTCGGCGACGGAACCTTCGGCGGCAGCGGCAAAATCGAGGGCGCGGCCCTCGGCGCCGGAGCGGAGGCCCACGCCGGTGCGGGCCCGCTGGGCCTCACGGCGGGGGCGTCTGCCGAGGCGTACCTGGCCAAGGGCAGTGCCCAGGGAGAGGTCCACTACGGCGACCACGTTGCGGTCAAGGGCGATGCCTCGGCCGAGGTCGGGGCCAAGGCGTCCGCCCAGGGATCGCTCGGCTGGTCCGGGATGCAGGGCAGCGTCGAAGGATTCGCGGGCGGCCGCATCGAGGGCAACGCGAGCGCTGAGGTCGCCGGTGTCACCGCCGGAGCGCACGGTGAGGCCTGGGCCGGTGTCGGCGCCGAGGCGAGCGGCCAGTTCGGCATGGGTGACGACGGGAAGTTCCACGTCGGCGCTTCGCTCGGCGTGGCCCTGGGTATCGGTGGCAAGGTCGGGTTCGACCTCAGCATCGATCCGGGTGAGGTCGTCGACACCGTGCAGGACGTGGCCGGTGACGTCGCCGACGTGGCGTCCGACGTCGGGCACGGCATCGCGAACGCAGCGGGCGCCGTCGGCGACTTCCTCGGCTTCTGACCACCAGAGATTCGGAGCAGACACAGTGGCAGGCACCCTCCCCGTCCCGATCGTCTTCGAGCTGCCGGACGGCTGGCGATCCGTTCCGCCCGACGAAGTCGGCACGCCGGACGCCGCGTTCGTCGCGCTCAACACCGGCAGTTCGCGCGAGGGCTTCACGGCGAACATCACGATCACCGGCGAGCTTCGCGAGGACGACGCGCCGCTCACGGCCATCGGAGACGAGGCAGTCGAGCGGCTGCGGAGCGCGGGCGCACAGGGTGTGCAGCTCGGCCGGCGCAACGAGGTCGGTTCGGCGGAGAACCCGGGTCTCACGCAGGCGGTGAAGCTGACCGTCGGGCTCAAGGGCAAGCAGGTGGACCTCGTGCAGTTCCAGGTGTTCATAGTCATGCGCGACCAGCAAAACGCGGAGCGTCGCGCGGTCTTGCACATCGTGCTGTCCGCGCTGCTGGAAAACCAGTTCGAGCACGTCATCGACGACTTCCAGAAATTCCTCACCACCGTCAAACCGGAGCAGGCGCCATGAACGACACCGCGCGGCAGCTGCTGGCCCGCATCGAGGCGATCGACACGGCCGCGACCGACAACAGGCTGCGTGCCGAGGCCTACCTTCGGGTCGCCGACGAGCTCAAGGACGCCATGGGCAGCGCCACCTCGCCCGACGGCGTGGTCACCGTGGTCGCGCGGCCGGGCGGCGCGATCGCGTCGGTCACCTTCAGCGAACGGGCTCGGGAAACGGATCCCGCCGTGCTGTCGTCGGACGTCATGCGCGCGATCGGCGAGGCACAGGCCGCGGCGGCGCGAATGCAGGCCGAAGTCGTGCGAAGGGGCCTGGGGAGTACCGAATTCCTCGACCGCGTGCTCGACTCCGACGAGCAGCTTTTCGGCGCCTCGCGGCCGGAATCGGTGACCACGCGGCCACCGCGTCCACCGGTTCGGGAAACGCCGCCCGAGGGCGAGTTCGACGACTTCAGCGTCTACGACCGAGAGCCGACCCGGTGAGCACAGCGCTCATCCTCGTGATCGTCATCGGCGGCACGCTTCTGATCGCGGCTGCGGTGACGTGGTTCGTCGTGTGGAACAACCGCGGTATGCAGCGCGCCGAAGCCGTGGTGCTGCAGCGGCTGAGCGAGGAAGCGCCGCGGCGGGGCTGGCAGTACGAGGAGCGCAACGACTCCTATTGCGCCTTCTACAACGAAGGCGATCACTATCTGCAGCGTTCCTTCGCGGACGAGCTGTTCTCACCGAGCGATCCGTTCGCGCGCCTGCCCGAGGCGTTCGAGGCGCACGAGATCGTGAGCGGGATGCACCGGGGACGCCCCTTCCTCGGCGCCAGGTTCAAGGTGCGCCAACGCGGCGTGGCCATCCACTACACGCGGGCCGTGTGGGTGCGTACTCCGAAACTCGGGCCGGCCCTGCAGGTGGGCCCGGCGGTGCCGCTCGAGAGCCGCGTGAACGACTCGATCAAGCGCGGCGACCTCAAAGTGGGAGATCCCGAGTTCGACGAGCGCTACGAGGTGCACACCGGCGACGACCGCTTCGCCCGTGCGGTGCTCGTCCCGCAGGTCACCCACTTCCTGAAGACCGACCCTCGTGAATTCCGCGGGTTCACCTTGTTCGGCGCGAACTTCGTGGTCCTCGACCGCCTCACCGATCACCGTGATCCCGAAAAACTCGTCGCCGCCTTGGATTTGCGGTGCGATCTGCTCGATTTGGTTCCGCGTTCCGTCTGGGCCTAGAGGAGGCTGGCTGTGGTGCGTCGTTTGGTGGTCGCGGTGTGTGGCATCGCGTTGGTGGCCGGGTGTTCCGCGCACGTGGAGGTGCAGCGCCGAGTGGCGAAGGCCGACCTGGAGAAGGGGATCGCCGACGCGCTGCAGCAGTCGGTGGGCCAGCGCCCGGACACGATCACGTGCCCCGGCCCGATCGATGCGAAGGTCGGCCAGCAGATGCGCTGCGAACTCGTCGCCGGCACCACCAAGGCCGGCCTGACGGCGACCATCAACACCGTGAACGGCAGCGACGTCCGCTACTCCGTGAAGGTCGATGACCACGTCACCACGAATTGAGGTGACACACCGGTCCCCGCCGGCGCAAACTCGCGGTGTGTATTGACGCCCTCGTGGACCGCCTGACCCTCTCGTCGCCCGACAACCCCCAGACGAGAGGAAACCCAGCCATGTCCCTCGAAGGCCCGCGCGTCCGCCTGCGTCCGCTCACCCCCGACGACCGCGAGCGCGGCCAGGAAATCCTGTCCACGCCCGAAGTCGCCCGATGGTGGGGCGAAACCGAGCCCGAGGTCGAAACCCTGCTCGACGAGGAAGCCGGTTTCGTCTGCTACGTCATCGAAGTAGCCGGTGAAACGGTGGGCCTCATCCAGAGCTGCGAAGAACTCGACCCGCAGTACCGCCACGCCGGCATCGACATCGCCGTCGACCCGGCCCACCACGGCGACGGCATCGGCCCTGAGGCCATCCGCGTGCTCGCGCGCCACCTGTTCGCCCACGGCCACCACCGGCTCACGATCGACCCGGCCGCCGCGAACGAAAAAGCCGTGCACGTCTACACCCAGCTCGGCTTCCGCCCGGTCGGCGTGCTGCGCCAGTACGAACGCGGCCCTGACGGCACCTTCCACGACGGCTTGCTGATGGACCTCCTGGCGGGCGAGCTCAGGTGACCGCGCTGGTGTAACCGTCGTGTTCGCCTCGATCGGCGCGTCCCTGCTGCTCCTCGGCATCGGTCTGGCCGTCGTCAACCTGATGCGCGAGGAGAGCCAGGAAGATCGGCGGCTCAACGCTGCTCGCGAACTCGCCGACGCGATCAGCGATGAGGCGCTGCGCAACCAGGTCCGAGCGATGCTGTCGAGGACACTCTTGACCGGGTCGGCGGAGCAAGCCGCGGACGCATTCAAGAACGCGTTCGACCAGCGGCCCGCACCACCCGAGGCCGGTTGAGCGGCGAGCTCAGGTGACCGGCAACTGCTGCGAGAGCCGATCCGCCACCTTCTGCACCACCGGCGCGATGCTCGCCACCGCGTCCGCGGTCAATCGGCCGGACGGACCGGACACGGACACCGCCGCGGGCACCGGCATGCCGGGCACCGCAACGGCGATGCACCGGACCCCGAGCTCCTGCTCGGCCTCGTCCAGCGCGTAGCCCTGCGAAGCGATGCGCGTGAGCTCCGCCGCGAGCGCGCCGGGGTCGGTGAAGGTGTGCTCGGTGTACGCGGGCATGCCCGTGCGCGCCAGAAGTGCCGCGACGTCGTCGGCAGGCAGCTGCGCGAGCATCGCCTTGCCGACCCCGGTGCCGTGGGGCAGCAGGCGCCGGCCGACTTCGGTGAACATGCGCATGGAGTGCTTCGAGGGCACCTGGGCCACGTACACGACCTCGTCGCGCTCCAGCACGGCGAGGTTGGCCGTCTCGCCGACCTCCTCCACGAGCTCGACCAGCAACGGCCGCGCCCACGAGCCGAACTGCATGCTCGCGTTCTCGCCGAGGCGGATGAGCCGCGCGCCGAGGGCGTAGCGGCGGTTGGTGTTCTGGCGGACGTACCCGAGGTCCACGAGGGTGCGGATCAGCCGGTGAATGGTCGGCATCGGCAGCCCCGACAGGGTCGCGAGCTCCGACAGGCTGGCCTCCCCTCCCGTGTCCGCGAGGTGCTCCAGCAGCTCGAATGCGCGCTGCAGGGACTGGACGCCGCCGTCCCGTCCGCCTTTCTCAGCTGCCACCGGTGGTCCTCCTCACAGGTCCTCTTCTTCCGAGCGTTTGAGCTTCCGCTATGCAGAAACTATAGTCCGTCAGGTAAAAACCGTAGGGACGTTATCCAAAGTACGACTCGGGGTGTTTCGCATGTCTGAAGTCCAGGTCCTCGGCGGCTCGGTGGAGCGCGGCGACGAGATCCTGACGCCGGAAGCCCTCGCCTTCCTGGCGGGGCTCCACGACGCCTTCGCGGCGCGCCGGGACGAGCTGCTCGCGGCCCGCGGCAAGCGCCGCGAAGAAGCCCGCACGACCGGCCGGCTCGACTTCCTGCCGGAGACGAAGGAGATCCGCGAGGGCGACTGGAAGGTCGCCGAGGCGCCGCCGGCGCTGCGCGACCGCCGCGTGGAGATCACCGGTCCCACCGACCGCAAGATGACCATCAACGCCCTCAACTCAGGCGCCAAGGTGTGGCTCGCCGACTTCGAGGACGCCAACACGCCGCACTGGGCCAACGTCGTGTCCGGCCAGGTCAACCTGTCCGACGCCATCCGCGAGACCATCACGCTGGAGAGCGGCGGCAAGAGCTACGCGCTCAAGGACGATGTCGAGCACGCCACCATCGTGGTCCGCCCGCGCGGCTGGCACCTCGACGAGCGCAACCTCACCTTCGGCGGCCGCCAGGGCGTCGGTGCGCTGGTCGACTTCGGCCTGTACTTCTTCCACAACGCCGCCGAGCTGCTCAAGCGCGGCAAGGGCCCGTACTTCTACCTGCCGAAGATGGAGAGCCACCTCGAGGCGCGGCTGTGGAACGACGTGTTCACCCACGCCGAGAAGACCCTCGGCATCGAACACGGCACCGTCCGCGCCACCGTGCTGATCGAGACGATCCCGGCCGCGTTCGAGATGGAGGAGATCCTCTACGAGCTGCGTGAGCACGCCTCGGGCCTCAACGCGGGCCGCTGGGACTACCTGTTCAGCGTGATCAAGTACTTCCGCGACGCCGGTGAGAAGTTCGTGCTGCCGGACCGCAACTCGGTGACCATGACCGCGCCGTTCATGCGCGCCTACACCGAGCTGCTCGTGGCCACCTGCCACCAGCGCGGCGCGTTCGCGATCGGCGGCATGGCGGCGTTCATCCCGAGCAAGGACCCGAAGGTCAACGAGGGCGCGTTCGAGAAGGTCCACGCCGACAAGGCGCGCGAGGCGGCCGACGGCTTCGACGGTTCCTGGGTCGCGCACCCCGGCATGGTCGCCCTCTGCAAGGAGGAGTTCGACAAGGTTCTCGGCGACCGGCCGAACCAGCTCGAGCGCACCCGTGACGAGGTCAGCGTCACCGCCGACCAGCTCCTCGACGTCGCCTCGACGCCGGGTAGTGCCACCGCGGCCGGCCTGCGCGCCGCCGTCGAGGTCGGCATCCGCTACATCGCCTCCTGGCTGAGCGGCAACGGCGCGGCGGCCATCCACAACCTCATGGAGGACGCGGCCACCGCCGAGATCTCGCGGTCGCAGATCTGGCAGTGGGTCAGGAACGGCACCCGGCTCGACACCGGCGACATCGTCACGGCGGAGTTGGTGCGCGGCGTGCTGGCCGAGGTTCGCGGCGAGCTCTCGGCCGAGGTCAAGGAAGACGTGCTCACCCCGGCCGTCGAGCTGTTCGAGCAGGTCGCGCTGGCCGACGAGTTCCCGGACTTCCTCACGCTGCCGGCCTACGAGCACATTCAGTAATGCGGGACGGCAGGCTCACCGAGGACGTCTACACCGCCGCCGACGCGCGCCTGGCCGAGGCCGACGCGCGCGTCGCGGCGCTGTACCCCGGTGAGCCGCGGGGCCGCCGCCCCGTGCACACCGTGTACGTGCCGGCTTCCCAGTACCGCACGCGCCTGGTCGCCGACTGGGGCAAGCAGGCCATGCGGGTGTTCGTCGAGCGCGGTGACGTGCTCGGCCTCGACGCGGACGTCGCCGAGCGCGTGCGGACGAAACTGCTCACCGAGCCGATCGAGGATCTGCGGATCGACTTCGAGGACGGCTACGGCAACCCGGGCGACGAAGCCGAGGACGCCGCTGCCCTGACCGCCGGGCAGACCCTCGCGACCACGGGCGGCACACCGTTCGTGGGCATCCGCTTCAAGAGCTTCGAAGCCGCCACCCGCCGGCGCGGCATCCGCACGCTGGACCTGTTCCTGAACGGTTTGCTCAGCAACGGCGACCTCCCCGACGGTTTCGTGGTCACACTGCCGAAGGTCACCGCCGTCGAGCAGGTCTCGGTGGCCGCCGACGTACTCGGACAGCTCGAGATCGCCTACGGCCTGGCCGAAGGCACGCTGCGTTTCGAGGTGCAGATCGAGACCGCCCAGTCGATCCTCGCCCACGACGGCACGGTGTCGGTCGCGCGGATCATCCAGGCGGCGGCCGGACGTTGTTCCGGCCTGCACTACGGCACCTACGACTACAGCGCGGGCCTCGGCATCGGCGCCGCCTACCAGAGCATGGCCCACCCGGCCGCCGACTTCGCGAAGCACCTCATGCAGGTCGCGGCCGCCGGCACCGGCGTACGCCTCTCCGACGGCTCCACCAACCGCCTGCCGATCGGCGACGACCTGCCCGGCGCCTGGGCCGAACACCTGCGCCTGGTCCGCCGCTCCCTGGAAAACGGCTTCTACCAGGGCTGGGACCTGCACCCGAACCAGCTGCCGACCCGCTTCGCCGCCACCTACACCTTCTACCGCGAAGGCTTCCCCACCGCCGCGAAGCGCCTCAGCGACTACGCCTCCCAAACCTCGACCGGCGTCCTCGACGAACCCGCCACCGCCGCCGCCCTCGCCCACTACCTCCTCGGCGGCCTCCACTGCGGCGCCCTCGAAGCGGCCGAACTCCCCTTCGACGCCGCGACCCTCGCCGGCTACGCCCGCCGCCGGCCCGAGACGCCCCGCTGACCGCACCCCACGCGGCGTTCGTTGCACTCAACGCACCCAATGTGGCGTCGCGGCACTCAACGCACCGAACGCGACCTTGGGGTGCTTTGACGACTCCACCGCCACCCACCTGCTCGACTCACCCCCCACCCAGGCCGGGCCCACCCTCCCCACCGCCGCCCACCCACGCAGCGGAACCTGCACCCAGCCCCTCCCCGGCACCCCGATCCGAAGCCTCTTTGCGGCCGGCGACGTGTTGTCAAGGCACGCTTTCCCGCCTTGACAACACGTCACCGACCGTCAACACAATCCAGCTTCGGGGTGCACACCCGACGCGAGCCGCCCCGCGAGGGCCTGCACCCCCAACGCAACACGCCCTGCGAAGGACCGCACCCCCAACCAACCCAACCCATCCCAGGTAGGCTCGCTGCCGTCTTTCTGGTGTGGGTTGGGAAAGGAAAACGCGACACCATGTCTCAAGAAGCAGCGACTGAAGCGGCACAGCCCGAAACCCTCGAATTCCAATCCGAGGCCCGCCAGCTCCTCCAGCTGATGATCCACTCGATCTACTCGAACAAGGACATCTTCCTCCGCGAGCTCATCTCCAACGCCTCCGACGCGCTCGACAAGCTCCGCCTCGAGACCTACCGCGACAAGGACCTCGAAGCCGACACCTCGGACCTCCACGTCGAGCTCACCCTCGACAAAGACGCCCGTACCCTCACCGTCCGCGACAACGGCATCGGCATGAGCCGTGACGACGTCGTGAACCTCATCGGCACCATCGCCAAGTCGGGCACCGCCGAGTTCCTCCGCAAGCTCAAAGAGTCGCAAGACGCCGCCGGGTCGCAAGACCTGATCGGCCAGTTCGGCGTCGGCTTCTACTCCAGTTTCATGGTCGCCGACAAGGTCACCATCGTGACGCGCAAGGCCGGCACCGCCGACGGCGTGCGCTGGCAGTCCGAGGGCGAGGGCACTTACACGATCGAGCCGGTGGCCGACGCGCCGCAGGGCACCGCCGTCACGTTGCACCTCAAGCCGGCCGACGACGAGGACCACCTCTTCGACTACACGTCGGAGTGGAAGGTCCGCGAGATCGTGAAGCGGTACTCCGACTTCATCACCTGGCCCGTGCGGATGGCCAAGCAGGGCGCGCCGGACAGCGCGGAAGAAGGCACCGAAGAGGGCGCCGACGCCGCGCCCGAACTCGAGACCGTCAACTCGCGCAAGGCCCTCTGGGCCCGCCCCTCCTCGGAAGTCTCCGACGAGGAGTACCAGGAGTTCTACAAGCACATCAGCCACGACTGGAACAACTCGCTCGAGACCGTCCGCATGCAGGCGGAGGGCACGTTCGAGTACCAGGCGCTGCTGTTCATCCCGTCCCAGGCGCCGATGGACCTGTTCATGCGGGACGCGAAGCGCGGCGTGCAGCTGTACGTGAAGCGCGTGTTCATCATGGACGACTGCGAAGCGCTCATGCCGAACTACCTGCGCTTCATCAAGGGTGTGGTCGACGCGCAGGACCTCTCGCTCAACGTCTCGCGCGAGATCCTGCAGCAGGACCGCCAGATCCGCGCGATCCGTCGGCGGCTGGAGAAGAAGATCCTCTCCACGATCAAGACGATGATGACCGAGGACGCCGAGAAGTACGCCACGTTCTGGCGCGAGTTCGGCCGCGCGGTGAAGGAGGGTCTGCTCGACGACCCGGAGAATCGCCCGGCCATCCTCGACATCTCGTCGTTCGCGTCCACGCACCACGCGGAGAAGCCGACCTCGCTGCGCGACTACGTCTCGCGGATGAAGGAAGGCCAGGAGCACATCTACTACCTCACCGGCGAGTCGCGCACGGTGATCGAGAACTCGCCGCACCTGGAAGCGTTCCGCGCCAAGGGCTACGAGGTCCTCATCCTCACCGACCCGGTCGACGAGATGTGGGTCGACGGCGTGGGCGGGTTCGACGAGAAGTCGTTCCAGTCCGTGGCCAAGGGCGAGGTCGACCTCGGCGGCGACGAGACGTCCGACGAGCAGAAGGCCGAGTACGAGGACCTGCTCAAGTGGATGTCGGCGACGCTCACCGACAGCGTCAAGGAGGTTCGCCTCTCCTCACGGCTGACCACCTCGCCGTCGTGCATCGTCGGCGACTCGGGTGACATGACGCCGACGCTGGAGAAGATGTACCGCGCGATGGGCCAGGAGATGCCGCAGATCAAGCGGGTCCTGGAGCTCAATCCGGAGCACACGCTGGTCTCCGGCCTGCGCAAGGCGTTCGCGGAGAACCCGGCGGACGGTTCGCTGGCCGAGACGGCGGAGCTGCTGCACGGCATGGCGCTGCTGGCCGAGGGCGGCGAGCTGGCCGACCCGGGCCGGTTCCTGAATCTGGTCGCCGATCGGGCCGCGAAGGCGCTGTAATTTGGCGTCGGCTCCGCCGACGCGCCGTGGTTGGCAAAGGTCGGCTGGTTTTGGCCGGTTAGGTCCGGGAAGGGCCTCCGAGGAATTCCTCGGAGGCCCTTCCCGGCTTCAGGACTCCGAAACCAGCGCCAGGTAGACGTCGACCTGCGCGACGAAGTCCGTGAGGTCCACGCCGAGCAGCTCGGCGGCGCGGCCGATGCGGTAGCGCAGGGTGTTCACGTGGATGTGCAGGGTTTTCGCCGCGCGCGTGGGGGAGCCGGAGCACTCGAGGAACACGCGCACGGTGCGCACGAGGTCGGAGTGCTGCTCGGCGTCGTAGTCGAGCAGTGGCCCGAGCAGGCGCCGGCGCAACGCGGCGCGCAGGTCGGTGGACGTGCCGGCGAGCAGGAGCTGGTGCACGCCGAGCGCGGCGGCGGGCACGACCACCACGTCGCCTTCCCGGTCCGCCGCAAGGGAAAGCGCGTGGCGCGCCACCTCGAACGCGCCGCGTGATTCCGCCGCGGGCACGGCATCGCTGACACCGGCGAGGATCCGCGTCGCGCGCAGCAGGGGTTCCACTGTGGACAGAGCGGTCACCGCGTCGTCGGCCCAGCCGGCAGGCCACGAGCCGTCGTCGGCGACGAGGGCGAGCGCCTCGGTGTGGTCGCGGCTGCCGGTCGGTGTGACGGCTTTCCCGGTGGTGGCCAGGAGTTCGGCGAGGACGTCGTCGGCCTCGGCGCTGTCCTCGGTCCGCAGGGCGACCGCGCGGACGTTCCCGCCGAGCGGCGCCGGCGACGGACGCGACCGCGCGCGAGCCAACCCGACGAGCCCGGCCAATTCCTCGGCGAGTTCGGTCTGCGCGGTGCTCAGCGGTCCGTCCACGGCGAGCAGCCACGGCACCGCGTGGCGGCTCTCCACCGGCAGCACGGTCAGGCCGCCGGCCGCCGTCGGCCGGGCGCGGGCGGCGGCGAACTGGCGCACGGGCTCGGCCGCCGACACCGGCAGCGGCCCCGTGCCGGCCACCACGCGGGGCACGCCCGAGAGGACCCAGCACGCCGTGCCGAGCTCCTCGGCCGCGCGGGCCAGCAGGTGTTCCAGCGGCGCGTCCTCCGCCGCGGCGGTGAGCAAGCGTTTGCGCGCTCCATCGGCGGCGGCCGCGAGGGCGAGTACCACGCGCTCGGTGACCACGGCGAACGACAGGTCCGGCGGTACCTCCAGCAGCGGGACGCCGTGGCGCGCGCACGTGTCGATGAGGTCTTCCGGGATGCCACCGGCGTCGGCGCCCGACGCGGCCAACGCGGCGGCGCCCCCGGCCGCGAGCGCCGCCACGAACGGCTCGGCGTCACCCGGCGCGCGCCACCACAGCAGCCCGGACAGCACGAGCTCACCCGCCGTCAGGTAGCGGCCCGGGTCGGGCAGCTCGGTCACGTAGATCCGCGTGACGGCGCGGTCGAGCAGGTCCTCGGCAGTGCTCGGGTGCGGGCGCAGGCCGGGCAGGCCCAGCAGGGTTCTCACGGTCGTCATCAGGCTTGTAGGAAAGCACAAACGGGTGGTCTTCCGCTGGGACGGCTTTCATGGCGGGGCACCGTTGCCGCGCGGGCGCGTTCGGCGTGTACTGGGACATCAGCCCGTGGGGAGGAGCTCGAGCGTGGATTTCCTGCGACCCGCCGACCTGGCCGAGGCGCTGGCCGTGAAGGCCGAACGGCCCGACGCGGTACCGATCGCCGGTGGCACGGACGTGATGGTGGAGCTGAACTTCGACCACCGCCGCCCGGCCGCGCTGCTCGATCTCACCGGCGTCGCGGAGCTGGCGGAGTGGTCCACTTCGGACGGGACCGTCCGGCTCGGCGCGGCCGTGTCTTATTCGCGCGTGATCACCGAGCTGGGTGAACCTTTGCCCGCGTTGGCGATGGCCTCGCGCACGGTCGGTTCGCCGCAGATCCGCAACCGCGGCACGGTCGGCGGCAACCTCGGCGCCGCGTCACCGGCCGGCGACACGCACCCGGTGCTGCTCGCGCTCGGCGCGCGCGTGGAGGTCGCGTCCGTCCGGGGCACGCGCGTGCTGCCGGCGGAGGAGTTCTACCTCGGCGTGAAGCGCAACGCGCTGGAGCCCGACGAGCTGATCACCGCCGTCCACCTGCCCGCGCACGCGGGTCCGCAGCAGTTCGCGAAGGTCGGCACGCGCAACGCGATGGTGATCGCCGTCTGCTCCTTCGCGGTGAACCTGCGGCCTTCGCAGCGCCAGGTGGGCGCCTCCGTCGGGTCCGCCGCACCCACCCCGCGCCGGGCCCGCGCGGCCGAGGAGTTCCTGGCCGCCGAGCTGCCGTGGGACGCGCCCACGGCGTTGGCGGACTCGCTCAAACGGCGCTTCGCCGAGCTCGTCGCCGAGGCCGCCGCACCGATCGACGACGTCCGCGGCAGCGCGGACTACCGAAAACACGCCCTGGCCGTGCTCGCTCGGCGCACGCTGACCTGGGCCTGGGACGAACACCGGGGGAGTGAGCGCACGTGCGCGTGAACGTGACCGTCAACGGCGAGGCCCGCGAGGCCGACGACGTGTGGGAAGGCGAGAGCCTGCTCTACGTGCTGCGCGAGCGGCTCGGCCTGCCGGGCTCGAAAAACGCCTGTGAGCAGGGCGAATGCGGATCCTGCACGGTGTACCTCGACGACGTGCCGGTGTGCTCGTGCCTTGTGGCGGCCGGCCAGGTCGAGGGCCACTCGGTCCGGACCGTCGAGGGCTTGGCCGACGGCGACAAGCTGGATCCCGTGCAGCAGTCCTTCGTGGACAACGGCGCCGTGCAGTGCGGTTTCTGCACGCCCGGTCTCGTTGTCGCGGCCCACGACCTGCTCAACCGCGTGGCGCAGCCCAGCGACGAGGAGATCCGCGAGGCGCTGGCCGGGAACCTGTGCCGGTGCACGGGGTACGAGAAGATCCTCGACGCCGTCCGCGCCGCCGCTGTCGTGAAGGGCGGCGCCGTGAAGGGTGGTGTCGCATGAGGACGGTCGTCGAGAACGCCGCGATCGCCACCGTCAGCGGCCCCGAATACGGCTCGGGGTACGTGCTCCTGGACAACGGCGTGATCGCCGAAGTCGGCGAAGGCACCTTCACCGGCGACGCCGAGGAGCACGTCGACGCGTCCGGCTGCCTCGTGACGCCCGGCCTGGTCAACACCCACCACCACCTCTACCAATGGGCCACGCGCGGGATGGCGGCCGACCACACGCTGTTCGAGTGGCTGGTCGCGCTCTACCCCGTGTGGAGCCGCCTCGACGCGGAGATCACGCACGCCGCCGGCACCGCCGGGATGGCGCGGCTCGCGCTGACCGGCTGCACGACCGTGGCCGACCACCACTACGTCTTCCCGCGCGACGGCGGCGACCAGGTCGAGGCGCTCGTCGCGGCCCGCCAGCGCGTCGGCGTGCGGCTGCACCTCGTGCGCGGCTCGATGGACCGCGGCGAGTCCGACGGCGGGCTGCCGCCGGACAACCTCGTCGAGGGCACCGACGCCGCGCTGGTCGGCACGGAGGCGGTCATCGACCGGTTCCACGACTCGTCGCCCGACGCACGCCTGCGGATCGCGGTCGGCCCGTGCTCACCGTTCTCCGTCACCGAGCGGCTGATGACCGGCGCGGCGGACCTGGCGCGCCGCAAGGGCGTGCGGCTCCACACGCACCTGGCCGAGACGCTCGACGAGGAACGCCAGTGCCTCGCCGAGGTCGGCTGCACGCCGGCCGAGTACGCGGACAAGCTCGGCTGGCTGGCGGGCGACGTCTGGCTCGCGCACACCATCCACCTCTCGCTCGACGCGATCCGCCGCTTCGGCGCCACCGGCACGGGCTCGGCGCACTGCCCGACGTCCAACGGCCGGCTCGGCGCGGGCATCGCCCCGGTGCGGGACCTCCTGGACGCCGGTGCGCCCGTGGGCCTCGGGGTCGACGGCGCCGCGTCCAACGAGTCCGGCGGCCTCGGAGAGGAGCTGCACCAGGCGCTGCTGCAGGCTCGGCAACGCGGCGGGCCGACCTCGCTGACCACCCGGGAAGCGCTGTGGCTCGCCACGTTGGGCGGCGCGCGCTGCCTCGGCCGCGACGCCGAGCTGGGCTCGATCGAGGCCGGCAAGCTCGGTGACCTCGCCGTGTGGGACCTGTCGGGGCTCGAGTACGCGGGCATCACCGACCCGGTCGCCGCGCTCGTGCTGGGCGCGACCCCACCGTTGGCGCGACTGCTCGTGGGCGGCCGGACCGTGGTGGAGCACGGCGCGCTGCATGAGGAGGACGAGTCCGCGATCGCCCGCGACCTGGCCGCCGCGAGCGCCCGGCTGCGGGAGGACCGATGACGACCACCACCACTTCGCAGGCCACCGGCACCACCAACGGCGTCGGGGCCGATGCGCCGAGGCCCGACGGCACGGTGAAGGTGCGCGGCGAGTTCGCGTACTCCTCGGACCTGTGGCACGAGGACATGCTGTGGGGCGCGACCCTGCGCAGCCCCCACCCGTACGCGCGGATCACCGGGATCGACCTCACGCAAGCGCTTGCGGTGCAAGGGGTTTACGCCGTGCTGACCCATGAGGACGTGCCCGGCGTCAACCGCTACGGGCTGGAGCACGCCGACCAGCCGGTGCTGGCCGACGACGTCGTGCGCTACCAGGGGGAGCCCGTGGCGCTCGTCGCCGCCGACCACCCGGAGACGGCGCGGCGGGCGATGAAGCGGATCAAGGTGACGTACGAACAGCTGTCGCCCGTCACCAGTTCCGAGGCGGCGGTGCGCGGAGAGGGCCCGTCGTTGCACCCGGACGGCAACGTGGTGCGCCACGTGCGGATCCGCCGTGGCTCCGAGGACGTGCGGGCCGACGTCGTGGTGTCCGGGGTGTACGAGGTCGGCATGCAGGACCAGGCCTTCCTCGGCCCGGAGTCGGGGCTCGCGGTGCCCGACACTGTCGGTGGCGTGGACCTGTACGTCGCGACGCAGTGGCTGCACGTCGACCAGCAGCAGATCGTCGCCGCGCTCGGCCTGCCGGTCGAGAAGGTGCGGCTGACGCTCGGCGGCGTCGGCGGGGCCTTCGGCGGCCGCGAGGACCTGTCGATGCAGGTGCACGCGTGCCTGCTCGCGCTGCACACCGGCAAGCCGGTGAAGATGGTCTACAACCGCGAGGAATCCTTCTACGGCCACGTGCACCGGCATCCGGCGAAGATGTACTACGAGCACGGCGCCACCTCCGACGGCCGGCTCATGTACGTCCGCGCGCGCCTGTTCCTCGACGGCGGCGCGTACGCGTCGTCAACGGGCGCGGTGGTGGCCAACGCGGCGACGCTCGGCGTCGGACCGTACACAGTGGACAACGTGGCGGTGGACTGCTGGGGCGCCTACACGAACAACCCGCCGTGCGGCGCGATGCGCGGCTTCGGCGCGGTGCAGGCGGCTTTCGGGTACGAGTCGCAGATGGACAAGCTGGCCGCCGCGTGCGGCCTCGACCCGGTCGAGCTGCGCATCCGCAACGCGATGACCGAGGGTGCCGTGATGCCGACGGGCCAGGTCGTGGACTCGGCCGCGTCCGTCGCCGAGCTGCTGGAACGCTTGCGCGCCAGGCCGTTGCCCGCTTCGCGCTCGTTCGACCTCCGCCACCTGCCCGGCGGCGTCTCCAACACCACGCACGGCGAAGGCGTGGTGCGGGGTGTCGGGTATGCCGTGGGGATCAAGAACGTCTGCTTCTCCGAGGGCTTCGACGACTACTCCACCGCGCGCGTGCGCCTGCAACTCGTCGGCGGCGAGCCGGCGGCCACTGTGCACACCGCGGCGTGCGAGGTCGGGCAGGGGCTCGTGACGATCATGCAGCAGATCGTGCGCACGGAGCTCGGCGTGGAGCAGGTGACCGTGCTGCCCATGGACACCTCCATCGGCAACGGCGGCTCCACGTCGGCGTCCCGCCAGAGCTACGTGACCGGCGGCGCCGTGCAGGCCGCTTCCGCTGCTGTGCGCTCCCGCCTCATGGCCCACGCCGGCCTGCCTGTTTCCACGCGGGTAGCCGGCGGCAAGCTCGTCGCGTCCGACGGCGTGGTGCTGGCGGATCTCGCGTCGGTGCTGGGGTCCTCGACGTTCGACGAAACGGTCGAATGGCGCCACCGCCCGACTTATCCGCTCGACCCTGTCACCGGCCAGGGTGTCGCCCACGTGCAATACGGCTTCGCCGCCCACCGCGCCGTGGTCGACGTGGACGTGGAGCTGGGCCTGGTGAAGGTCGTCGCGCTCGACTGCGCCCAGGACGTCGGCCGCGCCCTCAACCCGCAAGCCGTCCTCGGCCAGATCCAGGGTGGCTCCGCCCAAGGCCTCGGCCTCGCCGTCATGGAGGAAATCCAGGTCGACGCCGGCCGCGTCCGCAACCCCTCCTTCACCGACTACCTCATCCCCACCGTCCTCGACATGCCCCCGATGTCCATCGACGTTCTCGAACGCCCCGACCCCCACGCCCCCTACGGCCTCCGCGGCGTCGGCGAACCCCCCACCATCTCCTCCACCCCGGCCATCGTCGCCGCCATCCGCGCCGCGACGGGCCTGGCGCTCACCCGGGTGCCGGTCCGGCCGGAACACCTGACGGGAACCTGAGGATCATCGACCTCCCGCGGCACGGCGTGGTCGCCGGGCTCGCTGACCGTGGACCCGTCGGCGTTGATCTCGGGTATTCCTCGCTGGCGGTTTTCGAGCAGGCCGCCGCGGCGCTGCGGGCCGCGCTCGGGGCCAAGATTGCCGGTTCCGAGCCGGAGAACGCGGTCCGTGCCGTGGTGTCCGGTTGGTGAATGGCGGGCTGGCGGGCGACGCGGCGCAGTGGTTGAGTCGACGCGGAACGTCCGATGTGGATCAGACGGGGGAGCGCGCATGCCGGACCGCGGACACGACCGCCTTTTCAACCCACTCACCACAAAAGGCACGGCGTTCACCCACGACGAGCGGCGCCGACTCGGCCTGCTCGGCCTCCTCCCCCTCGCCGAGAAGACGATCGGCGAGCAGGTGGCGCACACCTACCAGGAGTTCGCGCGCCAGCCCGCCGATCTGGACAAGCACGTGTTCCTGCGTGAGTTGCAGGACCGCAACGAGACGCTCTTCTACCGGCTGCTCGCCGAGCACCTGGAGGAAACCCTCCCGATCGTCTACACGCCCACCGTCGGTGAGGCGTGCCAGCGCTTCAGCGAGATCTACCGCCGCCCGCGGGGCCTGTACGTGGCCTACCCCGACCGGGAGCACCTGCGCGAAGTGCTGCGGAACCGGCCCCGCGAAGAGGTCGACGTCATCGTGGTCACCGACGGGCAGCGCATTCTCGGGCTGGGCGACCAGGGCATCGGCGGCATGGGCATCCCCATCGGGAAGCTGTCGCTGTACACGCTTATCGGCGGCATCGACCCGGCGCGCACGTTGCCGATCATGCTCGACGTGGGCACCGACAACGTCGAGAGCCTCGAAGACCCGCAGTACCTGGGCTGGCGCCACCGGCGCATCGGCGACGACGAGTACTACGCGTTCGTCGACGACTTCGTCACGGCGGTGCGCGAAGAGCTGCCCGAGGTGCTGCTGCAGTGGGAGGACTTCGCCACCGCGCACGCCCAGCCGATCCTCAAGCGCTACCGCGACCGCCTGCTCACCTTCAACGACGACATCCAGGGCACCGCCGCCGTCGCGGTCGGGGCGCTGCACGGCGCGGCGAAGGTGGCCGGGCGGCCGTTGTCCCAGCAGCAGGTCGTGATGCTCGGCGCGGGCTCGGCCGGTATCGGCGTGCTGGAGATGATCCGCCAGGAGATGGTGGCGCAGGGCCTGTCCGACGCCGAAGCGGCCGAGCGGATCTGGGTCGTCGACATCGCGGGCCTGCTCACCGACGACCGCACCGACCTGTCGGAAGGCCAGCGCCGCTTCGCGCAGCCGGCCGCCAAAACCCAAGGCTGGACCGGCGCCGGGCTGGCCGACGTCGTGCACAACGTCGACGTCGGCGTGCTGCTGGGACTCTCGACGGCGGTGGGCGCGTTCACCGAGGAGATCGTGCGCGAGCTGGCCGCCAAGACCGACCGGCCGATCATCTTCCCGCTCTCCAACCCCACCAGCCGGGCCGAGGCGACTCCGCGGGAGCTGGACGAGTGGACCGACGGCCGCGCCCTCGTCGCCACGGGCTCGCCGTTCGCACCGGTGGCGCGCGACGGCAAGCAGCATCGCGTCGCGCAGTGCAACAACGTCTACATCTTCCCGGCCATCGGCCTGGCCGTCACGGCCGTCGGCGCCACGCGCGTGACCGACGCGATGATGCGCGTCGCCGCGAAGACACTCGGCGAAGCGTCACCCGCGCTCAACGACCCGGACGAACCACTTCTGCCGGCGTGGGAAGACGTGCCGGAGGTCGCCACGCGGATCGCCACGGCCGTGGCCGAGCAAGCCGTGCAGGACGGCGTCGCCGCGGCGAACGACGACCTCGCCGAAACGGTCCGCCGGGCCCGCTGGACGCCCGACTACCGCTGACGATCCGATAAGTTCGGCACGTGGGCGTTGCCGAGCTCCTGGCCGAGATCGCGACCGACGGCGACTACACCCCGCTTCCCCTGCGCAACTTCAGGGCGGAGGCCTCGCCGCGGTAGGCGAGGCGCTGGCGTCGCCTTCGTTGCGGGAGGCGGCGCTGGCCGTGCTCGCCACGCTGGGCGAACCGTTCGACCCAGCTTTGCTGCCGGCGGAGCAGCCGCTGCCCCTGAACGCGTGCGAGTTCTGGTACGCCCTGCCGACGACTGACCAGGCGGCGGTGCTGGACGCGTTCGGCCTGTCGGCCCCGGTGCCGGTGACGATGCGCATGGGCCGGCTGGCTTGGTGGTACCAACGGCTGAACTGGGGGCAGGACCACGGCCGGTGCTCGGTGGTCTACGTCAGCCCGGTGCTGAACGGCTGGACCCTGGTGTTCGGCGAGCCGGCGGAGGACTTTCACGGCACGCTTGCCGACGGCGTCGAAGACCCTTACGACGTCAAGCAGATGTGGGCTGATGAGGCCGCCCACCGGATCGTGCGGAGGGACCGGTGCGCCGCGCTCAGCCGGCGGTTCGGCGCGACGCACCTGTATCTGAGGAGCCACGGCGACTCGACGACGTCGTGGTTCATCGCGGAGCACGGGACCGTCATCCGCTGGTACGACCTGATGGTGCCGGAGGAGCAGATCGGGCCGCCGCATCCGGGCGAGGCGGGTTTCAGGTTGCCGCACGAGGACAATCCGTGGCCCGACGGTTCCTTCGACGACAACGTCCGGTCGTACGTGGGAAAGGAACTGTCGCTGAAGTTCCACGATCGCTACCGGCAGCTGCAAGCCGAGTACAACTTGCCCGACAAGTGCGACGCCGACGACATCGCGGCCCGGCTGTCCGTCGATCCCCGGGACCTCGGCCCCACCACCGTGGTCCAGGGCCACGGGGTCCTCGCCCGCACCGGCTGCCCGGACTGACACCCCCTACCGCCGATGCCCGTCGTCGTCGAGGTCCGTCAGCAGCCGGCGGGCGACGTCGACCACGGCGGCGCCCGCCACGGCCATCGGATCCGGCGAACGCATCGACCGCGCCAGCACGAACGCGCCCTCCAGGCTGGTGATCAACGCGATCGTCAGCACCCGCCCCTGCTCCGCCGGCAGCCCGAACGCCGCGAACCCAGCCGTCCCCGCGTCGATCCACGCGGTGAACACGTCGGCCGTCGCCTGGCGCAGGGGTTCGCTCGTTGTCGCGACTTCCAAAGCCACCGTGGCGATCGGGCAGCCCTCGACGTAGTCCGTCTCCATCAGCGTGGTAACCCCGGAGGCGAAGAACGCCTCGATGCCCGCCACCAGGTCCGGCGCCGGCGAGATGAACACGTCGAACAGCTGCGCGTACTCCATCCCCGACGTGCGGATGACCTCTTCGGCGAGCTGTTCCTTGCCACCGGGGAAGAAGTGGTACAGCGAGCCGAAGGGCGCGCTGGCCTTCTCGACGATCTGCTTCACGCCCGTGCCGGTGTAGCCACCGCGGCGGAAGAGCTCCGCGCCCGCGGCCAGGATGCGGTCCTTCGTGCCTGTCACGGCACCGAGGATAGCTCCGGGGCGGTAGAGCGTTCTATCAACCGTTCGCCGAACACGAGGTTCAGCACCACGGCCGTGAGGCAGCCCGCGCTGATGCCGGAGTTCAGCACCACCTGCAGCGCCGCCGGAAATCCCGAGTAGAAACCCGGCACCGCGATGGGAATCAGGCCCACGCCCAGCGACGCGGCCACGATCGCGACGTTGCCGGGATGCTCGAACGACGCCTTCGCCAGCGTCCGCACGCCGCTCACCGCCACGCTGCCGAACAGCACCAGCCCGGCCCCGCCGAGTACCGGCTGCGGCACGAGCGCCACGATTCCGCCCGTCACCGGCAGCGCGCCGAGCACCACCAGAACCACACCGCCGGCCGCGACCACGTACCGGCTGACCATCCGTGTCAGTGACACGAGCCCGATGTTCTGCGCGAAGGCGTGCACGCGAACCCGCCGAACACGGTGCTCACGGCGGTGGCGAGCCCGTCGGCGCGCAGGCCGTCGGCCAGGGTCCGGCTCGTGGTCGGCCGTCCGACGATCTCGCCGAGCGCCAGCAGGTCGGCCGTGCTCTCGGCCATCACCACGAGCATCACGATGAGCATCGAGACGATCGCCGCGATGTCGAACACCGGCGCGCCGAAGTGGAACGGCGTGGCGATGCCGAACACGGGCGCCTGCTCGAGTGTCGACGTGTCGACTTCGCCCAGCGGCCACGCCAGCAACGTTCCGGCGACCAGGCCCAACAGCAGCGCGATCCGGCTCCAGAAACCCTTGAGGAACCGCGTGAACACCAGCACCGCGATCAACGTGACGCCCGCCAGCAGCAGTCCGCTCGGCCGCGCCGCCGGCTGTTGCGCGGAAATCCACTGCACGGCCACAGGCAGCAGCGAGACGCCGATGAGCGTGATGACGGTGCCCGTTACCACCGGTGGGAAGAACCGCGTGAGCTTCGAGAAGAACGGCGCGGCCAGCACCACGAACACACCGCCGACGAGCGTCGCGCCGTAGACGACGCCCAGCGCGTTGCCGGCGTGCTGCTGCGCGATCGACAGAATCGGCGCGACGGACGCGAACGTGACGCCGTTGACCAGCGGCAGCCGCGCGCCGAAGCGCCACACGCCGAGCGTCTGCAGGAGCGTGGCGAGGCCGGCGGTGAACAGGGACGCGCTGATGAGCAGGCTCAGCTGCCCGGGCGAGAGCCCGACGGCCGCGCCGATCACCAGCGGCGGGGCCACCACGCCGGCGTACATCGCCGCCACGTGCTGGATTCCGCCGAGCACGAGCTGTGGCCACTTCGGGCGCACATCGACGGGATGACGGGTAGCTCGTTCTGACATGTGCTCTCCCGGTGGGGATTCGGGGCTAGAGCACGGCGTCGGTCCAGGCCGGGCCGGGCTCTTCGGCTTCGTCGCGGACCGCGGTGCCTTCGATGAGGCCATACGGGCGGTCGGCGGCGTAGAACACCTCGCCTGAGTTCTCGAGGCCGAAGGGGCTCAGATCGACGAGGAAATGGTGCTTGTTCGGCAGGGAAAGCCGGACCTCGGCGACCTCGGGCCGTGCGAGCAGCACGGCCTCACCCATCGTGTACAGGGTCTGCTGCAACGACAGGCTGTGCTTCGTGGCGAACGCCTGAAGCAGCGTTCGCCGGATCTCCTGGTGGTTCTTCGCCCAATCAATGTCGGTGGCCGCCGGGTCGCCGTCGTAGCGCCAGCGTGCGGTGACAGCGGTGGCGAGAATGCGGTCGTCGGTCTCCGCGAGCGTCGTGTACTCGTCGCGTGGGAAGCCGTGGAACTCCGAGCCACCGGACTTGAGCACGGTCAGACCGTCCACACCGGACACCACCCACGCGCGGTCGGCGTGCACGGTCGCGGTGGTGATGCGGTTTTCGCCGCTGGAGCGGCTGAACGCGTGGTCGTGCGGCCGGCCGTCGACGGGGATGCGTTCCCAGGCGTGCTCGGCGACGGTGATGCGCGCGCCGGTGATCGCCTCCTGCGTGGCCACGAAGTGCCGGCCCAGGCGCAGCGCGAAGTCCTCGATCTCGCCGACGTCTTGCTGCTTGGCGAACGCGTAGACGGTGTTCTTCTGCGCGTCGGTGGTCAGCACGGCGCTGTTGTCGCCGGTCAGGTGCGTCGCGGCGAGGTCGCCGCGCAGGGCCGTGGACACGGTGAGGTCGCGCAGGTGGTGCACCGGACCGTCGCGGCGGACGGTGACCAGGCGGACCTCTGCCTTGCCGTACTGGTTGGGGCCCAAGGAGATTCCCACAGTCAGCTCCCTTTCAGCTGCCACGGTAGGTCGAGTAGGCGAACGGGCTCAGCAGCACCGGCACGTGGTGGTGCGAGGCGCCGTCGGTGATGCGGAACGCGATGGTGACGTCAGGGAAGAACGCTTCGGGCCCGAGGTAGGCGCCGGTGTCGAAGACCAGGCGGTAGACGCCGGGTTCGAGGGTCTCGGGGCCGAGGTCGCGGACGCGGCCGTCGTCGTCGGTGACGCCCTCGGCGAGCGGCGTGCCGTCGGCGCGTTCGAAGCGCACGGCGATGCCGGCGGCGGGTTTGCCCGCTGCCGTATCGAGGACGTGCGTCGTCACCAAGCTCATGCGTCAATCGCTTTCCGCAGGCGCAGCGCGGCGATCTTCGCCAGCTCCGCGCCCGCCACGTCGAGTTCGGTCTCGGGGTCGTTGCCCAGCCGCGACCGCAGGTTCGCGAGCAGTTCGGTGCCGGTGCGGCCGCCGGCGCACACGAGGAACACGTGGCCGAAGTGGGCTTCGTACTCGGCGTTGGCGGCGGCGAACTCGTCGGCGTTGTCCACACCGGACTGTTCGGAGCGCGACCACTCGGCGTCGGCGCCCTCGCTCGTCGGCTTCTCCCCGATCCGCGGGTGGGCGGCGATGGCGGCGCTCACCTCGTCGCGGTGCAGGGGAGTGGCTTTTTCAGCGGTGGTCAGGAGCGCGTCGAAGTCCGCGTACGGCCGGCCGGCGAGCACCGCGTCGACCCAGCGCGGCACGGCCAGGCAGGCCGTGAGCGCGGGCCGCAAGTCGGCGGCGTCGGCGGTGTTGAACTCGGCGAGTGCGAGTGGCACGGGATCTCCTCGCTGCGGGGGAGCTGGTGCCTGCCGACGGTACGGCGCCCCCGCGTCGCCGTCAACATTTTGTTGAACGTGCTGGTCAGTCCACTTCCCGGTTGAGGTAGTTGTAGACCGTGAAGCGCGTGACGCCCAGCGCCTCGGCCACCGCGGACACTGATTTCCGAAGGCTGAACGCGCCGCGTTCGCGCAGGAGCCGCACCGCCCGCTGCTTGTCCGGGCGGTCGAGGTCGCCGAGCTTCGCGCCCAGCTCGCGCTCGACGTCGGCGATGAGCCGGGCCAGCGCGGTGTTGAGCTCGACGGGCGGGGTCGGCCCGGGTTCGTCCGTGCGGCGCAGCTGGACCGTGACGCGCGTAGCGCCGCCTTCGAGGGCGGCTCGCGCGATGGCCGGCAACGAGTTCATCAGCTGGTCGGCCGGGCCGCGCGCGAGTGTGCCGAGTGGACCGAAGTCGGTGTCGAGTCCGGCGTCGCGCGCCGCGTCGCGAGCGCGCACGGCGTGCTCCGGCGGGGCGCCCTCGCCCTGGAAGGGTTCGCTGGTGAACTCGGCTTCTAGCTCCACCTGGTGACCGTAACGTGGAGGGCGAGGCGTTGACGAGGCGAGAGCGTCGTGGTTAATCTCGGTTGGCGAAAGAGTCTTTCCGTACTGTGAAACAAACCGTCGGTCTCGTCGACGGGAGAAGGAGTGTGCCCGCAGATGGATCTCGTGGTGCGCGCCGCACGTGCGGTGACGGCGGCCGGTGAGGGCCCCGCGACGCTGGGGGTCGACGGCGGCCGGATTGTCGTGCTGGAGCGGGGAATCGTCGACCTGCCGGGTGCTCGCGTCGTCGAGCTCTCGGCCGACGAGGTGCTGCTGCCGGGACTCGTGGACACCCACGTGCACGTGAACGACCCCGGCCGTGCCGAGTGGGAGGGCTTCGAGACCGCGACGCGCGCGGCCGCGGCAGGCGGGGTCACGACGATCGTCGACATGCCGCTCAACAGCCTGCCGCCGACGGTCGACGTCGCCGCGCTGGAGGTGAAGCGCAAGGCGGCTTCCGGGCGCACGCACGTGGACGTCGGCTTCTGGGGCGGCGCGATCCCCGGCAACATCAGCGATCTGCGTCCGCTGTACGACGCGGGGGTGTTCGGGTTCAAGTCTTTCCTGCTGCACTCGGGCGTCGACGAGTTCCCACCGCTCGACGCCGCGGGCCTGGAGGCGGCGCTTCGTGAGCTGACCTCGTTCGACGCGCTGATGATCGTGCACGCCGAGGACTCCGAGGCGATCGACGCCGCGCCGGACCCGCACGGCGAGAAGTACACCGACTTCCTCGGCTCGCGCCCGCGCGGCGCCGAGAACCTGGCCATCACGCACGTGATCGAGGCGGCCCGGCGCACCGGCGCCCGCGCGCACGTGCTGCACCTGTCCTCTTCGGACGCTCTGCCGCTGATCGCGACCGCCCGCCGCGAGGGCGTGGTGCTGTCGGTGGAGACTTGCCCGCACTACCTGAGTTTCGTGGCGGAGGAGATCCGCGACGGCGCCACGCAGTTCAAGTGCTGCCCGCCGATCCGGGAGGCGGCCAACCGGGAACTGCTGTGGCAGGGCCTCGCCGACGGCGTCATCGACACGATCGTGAGCGACCACTCGCCCTGCACGCCGGAGCTGAAACGCCTCGACACCGGCGATTTCGGCCTCGCGTGGGGCGGGATCTCCAGCCTGCAGCTGGGTTTGCCGGCGGTGTGGACGCAGGCGCGCCAACGCGGGTTCGGCCTCGCGGACGTGGTGCGGTGGATGGCAGAGCGCCCGGCGGCGCAGGTGGGGATGACGCGCAAGGGCCACCTCGCCGTGGGCTACGACGCGGACTTCTCCGTGTTCGCGCCGGACGAGGCGTTCGTCGTCGATGTCGCCGCGCTGAAGCACCGCAACCCGGTGAGCGCGTACGACCAGCGGCCGCTGGCAGGCGTGGTGCGCGGTACGTGGCTGCGGGGTTCGCCGGTGACCGGTGACGAGCCGCGGGGAGAGCTGTTGACCAGGGGGAACTGCTAGAGATGGAGGACCACGTGTCGCACGACCGTCCCGAGTGGACAGCCCAGCCGGACCTCGCTTCCCGCGTGTTCGGGGGCACGGTGATGTGGGCGAGCGACGAGCTGTTCGCCGAGAAGGAGAACCTCGTCAACCCGTGGCGCCCCGCGCACCGGGCCGAGACGTTCGGTCCGAAGGGCCAGGTCTACGACGGCTGGGAGACGCGCCGGCACCGCGAACCGGGTGACGACCAGGCCGTGCTGCGCCTCGGTGTCGCCGGTGTGGTGTCGGGCGTGGTGGTGGACACGGCGTTCTTCAAAGGCAACTACCCGCCGTTCGTGTCGGTGGAAGCGGTGTCGATGCCCGGTTACCCGAGCGCGGCCGAACTGTCCGAAGTGGACTGGGAGAAGCTGGTCGACCACAAGCCGGTGTTGGGTGACTCGGAGAACTTCTTCAAGGTGGCTTCCTCGAAGCGGTTCACCCACGTCCGCCTCACCCAGCACCCGGACGGCGGCGTGGCCCGCCTGCGCGTGCACGGCTCGCCGGTGCCCGACCCGGCGCTGCTGGACCCGCGCTCGCTCGATCTCGCCGCGCTGGCCAACGGCGGCGTCGTCACAGGCTGCAGCAACATGTTCTACTCGTCGCCCAGCAACCTGTTCACACCCGGGCTGGCCGCGCACCAGGCCGAGGGCTGGGAAACCGCGCGCCGCCGCGACGACGGCAACGACTGGGTGACCGTGCGCCTCGCCGGCGCCGGAATCGTCCGCTTCGCCGAGGTCGACACGAGCAACCTCAAGGGCAACGCACCGGGCTGGGCCGCGATCTCCGGCCGCCTCGACGACGGCGACTGGGTTTCTTTGCTTCCCCGCACTCGCCTGCAGCCGGACACCCGCCACCGCTTCGCCCTCGAAGACGGCCCGCAGATCAGCGAGGCCCGCCTCGATATCTACCCGGACGGCGGCCTCGCCCGCCTGCGCCTCTACGGCGAACTAACCAAACGCGGCCGCGAAGCCGTCACCACACGCTTCACCGAAACGACCGCGTGAGGTTCTAGGAGTTCGCGCCGGGCCGGTTCAGGTAGATCGAGGCGCACGACAGCAGCGTGCCGACGGCGAAGATCGCGCCGAGCCACCACGGTCCGCCGGTCACGACGTTCCAGATGAACCCCGCCGCCATCAACACGGCGGCCAGGGCGTTGCGCATCTGCAGCGGGGTCGGTTTGGCCATGCCGCCACCTTCTCACGGGCCTGACCAGCCTCTCGAGGCAGGACCGGCCATGATCGGGCGACTTGGCGGAGTGTGGCGCCCCGGCTGCGGACCGCGACGGGCGGCGCGGCTTGCGCGGCCGTACGCGGGCCGGGGTCGGGTGAGGGAGTGGGTAGCCGCGCGGGTCTGTTGCGTGCGGTTGGTGGCTGGGCACGGTCCGGCGACCGGCGAGGCTGCCGCCGAGCAGATCTCCGGTGCTCGGACCCGACGCGGTTTCACGAGGTGTCGCCTGCGCGCCGGCGTGGCGTGTTCGCGCAGGCCTGGGTGGCGCGGCTTGCGTGTCTGTTCTATGAGTTGTAGAACAGGTCAAAGAGCCTCACCGCGTTCCTCACCGCGGCTGTGCTGGTCGCGAGTGGCACCACCGCGGCCGCCGCCCTGCGCACCTTCCCGGAGCACCGATGATCCTCGACGTCGACCTCACCAGCGAGGTCCCGATCTACCAGCAGATCCACGACCGCGTGGTCGAGGCGATCGCGGCCGGCGAGCTCGCCGACGGCGACCCGTTGCCCTCGACGCGTCAGCTCGCCGTGGACCTCGGCATCAACTTCCACACCGTGAACAAGGCCTACGACCAGCTGCGGCGCGAGGGGCTGCTGCTGATCACCCGCAAAAGCGGCGCGGTGGTGCAGCGGGCCTCGACCGCGGATTTCGCGGCCGACTGGCAGGCGCGGCTGAAGACGCTGCTGGCCGAGGCGATCGCCCACGGGCTCACCGAACGAGAAGTCCTCGGCCACTGCGAGACGACGCTGCGGGCGTTCGAGGAGGTGCGCGCGTGATCGGGGTGATCGTGCTGCAGGACCTGCTGGCCCCGATGCTGTTGCTGGCCAGTGCGTGGGTGATGCCGTCGGTGGCGAAGCCGACGGTGCCGTTCGGGGTGCGCGTGCCGGCGGCGCGGGTGGCCGACCCGCTGATCGCCGAGCAGCGGCGGATCTACCGCTGGTGGGTGGGCGTGGCCGGGACCGCGCTGGTGGCCGCCGGGCTCATCGTGGGCGTGGTCGTGCAGAAGGTCCTGGTGCCGGTGCTCGTGGTCGTGGCGCTACTGGGGGTCGTCACGCCGGCGTATGTGCGGGCGCGCGCCGTGATCCGCTCGGCGAAGCGGCGCGAGGACTGGTTCCGGGGGCTGCGCCAGACGGTCAGCGCCGACACCTCCCGCGTCACGCGGCCGCCGTTCCCCTGGCTGTGGGCGGCCCCGGCGGTCCTGGTGCTCGCCGCGACCGTCGTGGTCGGCGTGGTGCGTTACCCGGACCTGCCCGCGACGTTGACGCTGCACTACACCGCGTCCGGCACCCCCGACCACACCGCCGCGAAGTCGGTGGGCAGCGCGTTCGGCCTGGTGTTCGTGCAGGCCGGGCTCACGGTGCTGTTCTCCGCGCTGGCCTACGTCGCCCCGCGGTTGCGGCCCGACCTCGATCCGGCGCGCCCGAAGGCCAGCGCCAGCCAGCACCGGCGCTTCACCGAGGCCATGCCGCGTCTGCTGCTGCTGTTCGGCGCGTGCGTCAACCTGACGATCGCCCTGGCGGCGGGCCAGATCTGGTCGGCTCCGGCGTCGGTCTCGGTGGTGCCGATCATCCTGCCGACGGTGGTGGGCGTCGCGGGCCTGTTGGTTTTCGCCGTCCGCTACGGCCAGGGCGGCAGCCGTCTGGAGACCGACGAAGAGCCGCCCCGCGACGCCGTCGAACGCGACGACGACCGCTTCTGGAAAGGCGGCCTGCTCTACGTCAACCGCGCCGACCACGCGGTGTTCGTGCCCAAGCGGTTCGGGCTCGGCTGGACGCTGAACTTCGGCAACCCCGTGGCGATCGGCGGGTTCGTGGTGCTGATCGCCGCGGTGGTCGTGGTGCCGTTGGCCGTCCGTTAAGGGGCGGCCTGGCGCCGCGAGCTGATCACGCCCGTGTTGAAGCCGGCCAAGTGCAGGCCGCCGGCGAAGCGCGCGTGCTCGATCTTCACGCAGCGGTTCATCACCACGTCGAGCCCGGCCTCGCGGCCGCGGTCGGCCACCTGCTCGTGCCACAGGCCCAGCTGCAGCCACAACGTGCGGGCGCCCGCCGCGAGGACCTCCTCGGCCACCTGTGGCAGGTCGTCGTGTTTGCGGAACACGCTCACCAGGTCGATCTCACCCGGCACGTCGGCCAGCGTCGGGTACACGGGCTTGCCGAGCAGCGTGTCGAGGCGCGGGTTCACGAAGTTGACCTCGTACCGCGTGGACGAAGTCAGGTACGTCGCCACGAAGTAGCTCGGCCGCGCCGGGTTGGCCGACGCGCCGATCACCGTCACCGACCGCGTGCGGCCGAGGATGCGCCGCCGCTCCACGGCCGAAACGTCGTAGTTCACCGCCGTCGTCACTCCGCCACTCCCTTGCCGACCGCCGCCCGTTCCAGAGCCTGATCGAGGTCCCACAGGATGTCCTCGACGTCTTCCAACCCCACCGAAAGCCGGATCAGGTCCGGGCCGACGCCCGCGGCCGCCAGCTGGTCGTCCGACAGCTGCGCGTGCGTGGTCGACGCCGGGTGGATCACCAGCGTGCGCGCGTCGCCGACGTTCGCCAGGTGCGACAGCAGCTCCACCGACTCCACGAACTTCTCGCCCGAGGCCCGGCCGCCCTTCACCCCGAACGAGAACACCGCACCCGGCCCGGCCGGCAGGTACTTGCGCGCCAGCTCGTGGTCGGCGTGATCGGGCAGCCCGGCGTAGGAAACCCAGGCCACGCGCGGGTCGGCGTTCAGGAACTCCGCCACGGCCTTCGCGTTGGCCACGTGCGCGTCCATCCGCTGCGGCAGCGTCTCCACGCCCTGCAGCAGCAGGAACGCCGAGTGCGGCGAGAGCACCGCGCCGATGTCGCGCAACTGCTCCGCGCGCAGCCGCGTGCAGAACGCGTACTCGCCGAAGTTCTCCCAGTACTTGAGGCCGCCGTACGAGTCGACAGTCTCGGTCATGCGCGGGAACTTGCCGTTGCCCCAGTCGAAGCGGCCCGACTCCACGACCACACCGCCGAGCGTGGTGCCGTGGCCACCGAGGAACTTCGTGGCCGAATGCAGCACGATGTCCGCGCCGTGCTCGATCGGGCGGCACAGGTACGGCGTCGCCAGCGTCGCATCGACGACCAGCGGGATGTCGTGCGAGTGCGCGAGGTCCGCGAGCCCGGCCAGGTCGGCGATGGCGCCCGACGGGTTGCCGATCACCTCGGTGTAGATCAGCCGCGTCTTGTCGGTGACGGCCTTGGCGTAGTCCTCGATGCCGCCGTTGACGAACGTCGTCTCGACGCCAAAGCGCTTGAGCGTGCCGGTGAGCTGCGTGACGGTGCCGCCGTAGAGGCCGCTCGCGGACACGATGTGCTCACCCGCCTCGGCCAGCGCGGAGAAGGTGAGGAACTCCGCGGCCTGGCCGCTCGCCGTCGCCACGCCGCCGATGGCGCCCTCGAGGCTCGCGAGGCGCTCCTCGAACGCGGCCACGGTCGGGTTGCCGATGCGGCTGTAGATGTTCCCGTACTTCTGCAGCGCGAAAAGGTTGGCCGCGTCGGCCGCGTCTTCGAACACGAAGCTGGTGGTCTGGTAGATCGGCACGGCGCGCGCGCCGGTGGCGGGGTCGGGCGTGCCACCGGCGTGCAGGGCGCGGGTGCGGAAGCCCCAGGTGCGTTCACTCATCAGCCGTCACGCTACCCAGCGGGGGCGCCGCGGGCCATCCCTCCCGAACCGTGATCGTCGCGCTTTCGGAGGACCCCGGGTCGTTCTTCCTGGTGATGCCGCGCGGTGATGGAACGCTTACCGTTCGTGGTGATCTTCGACTCGGGGCCGGATGTGCGCAAGGTGCTGATCATCGTCGCGATGCTTCTCGCAGCCGGTGTTCGAGCGGTGGCACCGCTTTGTCGCCGAACAGCGGCCTTAAGGCGCACACCGCCTCCGGCACCTCGAGGGGCACGGAAAACGGCGCGGTGCACCAGTTCCAGGGCGTGCCGTACGCGCAGCCGCCGGTGGGCGCTCTGCGCTGGGCCTCGCCCCGGCCGCCGCAGCCGTGGCAGGGCACACGGGCCGCCGACAAGCCGGGAAACCGCTGTCCGCAGGCGGCCCTAGCCGCCGAGGGCCGCACGCAGCCGTGCGTCGCGCTCCTCGGGTGTCTGCCGCGGGCAGCTGACGCACTTCGGGTTGCCGACCTCGTAGATCAGGCAGCACGACGCCCGTTTCACGGCCTGCGTCCGGCCGACGCTGACGTATCGCGGCGCGGGCAGGCCGAGGCCGGTGGACGCCACGACGTCGGCCGCCAGCTGCGGCGCCGAAGCCCACAGCAGGCGGTTGGCGATCGAGTCCGTCGCGATGGCGCCCAGTGCTTGTGAACGGGCGCCGGTGACCTGGGCGACGGTGGTGATGGCCGTGTTCAGTGCGGCGCCGAGTGCCGGGCCGAGGGGCCCGCTCAGCGCCCGCGTCGAGCGGGAGCCCAGGAAGCGCCCGTCGGGCACGATGTCGAGCTCGACGGCGTCCAGCGAAGGATCCAGCACGGCGCCACCGGCGGCCAGCGATTCCATCGTCGGCGCAACGAGCACCGACGACAGTGAGTACCACCAGATCGTGCCGATCACCTCGGGCGCCGCGCAGCCGTACAGCTTCGCCGCGCCGCCGATGCGAGCGCGCACCCACGTCGCGTCGGCCAGCAGCGCGGCCGGCGTCACGGCTGCCTCCGCCACACGCTCACCCCCACCGCGAGCGTCACGTCTTGGCCCTCGGTGGCGTCGAGGCGTTCGCGACGCCCGTCGCGGTCGAGGTGGAAACCGGCGGGACCCATCGCGACCACGTCGTGCACCTGGCGCGCGGTGAACGGCGCCGTGTGCACCACGTCCACTCGCGACACCCGGGTGAACAGCGAGCCCAGCGCCGTTTCGAGCCGCTCTTCCTTGCGCTCGTCCACGGACAGCACGAGGTCGCCCAGCTCGGCGAGGTGTCCGGGCAGCGGCGCGGCCACCACGAGCACGCCGCCGGGTTCGAGCACGCGGTGGAACTCGGCGGGGTTGCGCGGGGAGAACACGTCGAGCACCACGGAAGCCGCGCCGTCGCCGACCGGCCACGGCTCCCACAGGTTCCACACCACGGCGCCGAGCCGTTCGTGCGCTCGGGCGGCCCGGCGCAGCGCGACGGCGGAAACGTCGAGCGCGAGCCCGGTCGCCTCGGGCGCGGCGTCGAGCACGCGCGCGAGGTAGTAACCGGGGCCGGCGCCCGCGTCGATCACGAGGCCCGTGGCGGCCGGCGCGGCGACGCGCGCGAGCTCGTCGGCCAGCGGCGCGTACGCGCCGGAATTCAGGAGCGCCGAACGCGCCTCGACCATCGGCACGGTGTCCGCGGTGCCGGAGGGGATGCGTGCGTGCAAAAGGTTGACGTACCCCTGGCGCGCCAAGTCGAACGAGTGACCGTCTTCGCAACGCACCGTGCGGCCCGCTAACCCGACCGGGGCAAGGCACACCGAACACCGGAGTGCGTCCACGACCCGCCGTGGCAGTGGGTCATTTCCGGGTCCGGCCGACGTCATGCGGCTATTCGACCATGACGTTTCGCAACCGGACACCCCACCCCGCGTGGCGGGAAACCTTCCTGTAACAAGCGCGACGGGGTAGTTCACGCCCGCGAAACCTTCGGCGCCGCCCCGTGAAACACCCGGAACCAAGACTTCGGGTCATCTACCCAGGGCACGGGAGGACGATTGTGCTGAACGCAGGAGACACCGCGTGGGTGCTGGCCGGCGCCGCGCTGGTCATGCTCATGACACCGGGACTGGCGTTCTTCTACGGCGGCATGGTCCGCGCGAAGAGCGTTTTGAACATGCTGATGATGAACTTCATCGCGCTGGCCGTGGTGGGGGTGCTGTGGGTTCTCTTCGGCTTCTCCATGTCCTTCGGCAACGACGCTTTCGGCGGACTGGTCGGCAACTTCGACCTCGCCGGGCTGTCGGACACCTTCGGCAAGCTGGTCGGCTTCGCCGCGGCGGCCACGGACTCCGCGCCGGCCGTACCGTGGCCGGGCCCGGACGCCTTGCCGTTGCTGGCGTTCTGCATGTTCCAGCTGATGTTCGCGATCATCACGCCGGCGCTGATCTCCGGTGCGATCGCGGATCGCGCGAAGTTCTGGGGCTGGACGCTGTTCGTGGTGATCTGGGTGTCCGTCGTGTACTTCCCGGTGGCGCACTGGGTGTTCTCGTTCAACGGTTTCCTCGGTGAGAACTCCGTCGGCGGCTGGATCGCCAACAACCTGAAGGCGCTGGACTTCGCGGGTGGCACGGCGGTCCACATCAACGCGGGCGCGGCGGGTCTGGCCCTCGCGATCGTGCTCGGCAAGCGCAAGGGCTGGCCGAAGGACACCGGACGGCCGCACAACGTGCCGTTCGTGCTGCTGGGTGCCTCGCTGCTGTGGTTCGGCTGGTACGGCTTCAACGCCGGCTCCTCGCTGGCCGCCAACGACCTCGCGGCCGTCGCGTTCACCAACACGACCGTGGCCACCGCGGCCGCCGTGCTCGGCTGGCTGCTGGTGGAGCAGCTGAAGTTCGGCAAGCCGACCACGCTGGGTGCCGCGTCCGGCGCCGTCGCGGGTCTGGTCGCGATCACCCCGGCGTGTGGTTTCGTGAGCCCGCTCGGCTCGATCGCGATCGGCGTCATCGCCGGTGTGCTGTGCGCGCTGGCCGTGTCGCTGAAGTACCGCTTCGGGTTCGACGACTCGCTCGACGTAGTGGGCGTCCACCTCGTCGGCGGCATCGTGGGCACCCTGCTCATCGGCTTCTTCGCCACCACGAGCGTCAACTCCCTCGGCGCCGACGGGCTCTTCTACGGCGGCGGCTTCGCCCAGCTGGGCAAGCAGGCGGCCGCGGCGGGCGCGGTGTTCGGGTACTCCTTCATTCTGACGGCCATCATCGGCTTCGTCATCAAGAAGGCGGGCGGCTTCCGCGTCAGCACGGAGGACGAGGTGAGCGGCATCGACGAGGCGCAGCACGCGGAGAGCGCCTACGACTTCACCGGCATGGGCGGCGGGCTCGGCCAGCCGACCACGATCCCGGTCAAGTCCGCCACCGCCCCTGCGAAGTTCGAGGAGACCAAGGCATGAAGCTCATCACCGCGATCGTCAAGCCGTTCACGCTCGACGACATCCGCTCCGGGCTGGAGCAGCTGGGCGTGCTCGGCATGACCGTGAGCGAGGTCCAGGGCTACGGCAGGCAGAAGGGCCACACCGAGGTCTACCGCGGCGCCGAGTACTCCGTGGACTTCGTGGCGAAGCTGAAGATCGAGGTCGTGACGGACGACGCCAACGTCGAGAAGGTCCTCGACGCCATCACTTCCGCCGCGCACACGGGCAAGATCGGCGACGGCAAGGTGTGGGTGACACCGGTCGAGACCGTGATCCGGGTGCGCACCGGCGAGCGCGGAGCGGATGCGCTCTAGGTGAGCACTCACGGGGGTGAACTGGTCCGGGCTCGAGAGCAGTTGCTCACGGGCCGCCACGGTCCGGCCGCGCTGCGGGCGGCCTTGGTGGATCTGTACGAATTCTGGCTCGCGAAGGGCGCCACGGCGGCCGGCGTGGACACCGCTGATCCCGGTGTCGCGCTGGTCGCCGTCGGCGGCCTGGGGCGGCGTGAGCTGGTGCCGTTCTCCGATCTGGACTTGGTGCTGGTGCACAACGGGAACCCGCGCGTCGGCGAACTCGCCGACGCGTTGTGGTATCCGCTGTGGGACGCGAAGCTCGGGCTCGACCATTCGGTGCGTACGCCGGGTGAAGCGCTGAAGGTCGCCTCAGAGGACCTACGGACCCAGCTGGGCTTGCTGGACGCGCGCCACCTCGCCGGAGACGCCGAGCTGACCGCGCGCCTCGCGTCCGCCGCGCGCGACCAGTGGCGGCGCACGGCCCGCAAGCGGCTCGACGAGCTGGCCGACTCCGTCCGCACCCGGTGGCGGCGCAGCGGCGAGATCGCGCAGTCGGCGGAGCCGGATCTCAAGCACGGCCGCGGGGGCCTGCGGGATTTCGGGGTGCTGGAGGCGTTGGCGCTGGCGCAGCTCACGGCGCGCCCGGGCGAGGAGCTGCTGGCGGCCAAGGCGTTGCTGCTCGACGTGCGCACGGAGCTGCGTCGGGAGCTTCGCCGGGAACGGGACGTGTTGAGCGCGCCGGAGGCCGAAGTCGTCGCCGCCGAGCTGGGTCTGGCGGACCGGTTCGCCTTGGCGCGCAAGCTTTCCGGGGCGGGGCGGACGATCTCCTACGCGGTGGACGTCGCGCTGCGGTCCACTGTGGAACCTTCCCGGCCGCGGTTCGGCCGTCGGCCTTCGCGGACCCCCCTGGCCGAGGGCGTGGTGCTGCACGGCGACGAGGTGTCGCTGGCCCGCGACGCCGTGCCCGCGAAGGACCCGGCTTTGCTGTTGCGCGTCGCCGCTGCTTCGGCGCGCACCGGCAAACCCATCGCGCACGGCACTTTGCGCACGCTGGCGGACTCCGCGCCCGAGCTGCGCGCGCCGTGGCCGGACGAGGCGCGCAACGCTCTGGTGGAGCTCCTCGGCGCGGGGGAGGGCCTGGTCGACGCGGTCGAGGCGCTGGATCGCACCGGCTTGTGGGCCCGGCTTTTCCCGGAGTGGGGCGCGGTCCGCGACCTCCCGCCGCGTTCGCCCGTGCACCAGTGGACGGTGGACCGGCACCTCGTGCAGGCGTGCGTCGAGGCCTCCCGCCTGACCACCACGGTCGCGCGCCCCGACCTGCTGCTGATCGGCGCGCTCCTGCACGACATCGGCAAAGGCCGCGACGCCGACCATTCCGAGCTTGGCGCCGACATCGCCGCGCAAGTGGCCGCGCGCCTCGGTTTGCCTTCTGCCGACGTGCAAACGGTGGCCGCGATGGTCCGGCACCACCTCCTGCTCCCGCACACCGCCACCCGCCGCGACATCGCCGACCCCGCCACGGTCTCCCGCGTCGTCAAAACCCTGGACAGCGACGTCGTGCTGCTGGACCTGCTCCACGCCCTGACGCGCGCCGACTCGCTGGCCACCGGTCCGGGCGTCTGGACGGATTGGAAGGACCGCTTGCTCGCCGACTTGGTCGCCGCCGGCGAGGAAGCCTTGCACGGCACGGGTTTCACCGCACCGGATCCCCTGGACAGTTCGCAACGCGAGCTCATGGCCGAAGCCGTCCGGTCGGGGATCGGCGAGGTCCGCATCACCGCCCACGGCAAGGTCGTCACGGTGACTCTCGCCGTCCCGTCGCGCGCTGAGCTCCTCGCACCCGCCGCGGGCGTCCTGGCGCTCAACTCGCTGGAAGTCCACGCCGCCGTCCTGCGCGACCGCGTCGGCGTCTTCACCGCCTCACCCAAGTTCGGCTCCCTGCCCGACTCGACACTGCTGCGCGAACAGTTCTCCCGCGCCGTCGCCGGCACCCTGCCCCTGACGCAACGCCTCGCCGCCAAGGAACGCGACTACGCCACCATGGCGTCGTCCGTGGTCACCCCCAAGGTCCTCTGGTTCGACGACGAAACCAGCGGCCCCAACACCGTGGTCCTCGAACTGCGCGCCACCGACCGCATCGGCCTGCTCTTCCGCGTCGCCCGCGCCCTGAGCCGCTCGGGCGCCTCCGTGCACTGGGCCAAAGCCACCACCCTGGGCGGCGCCGTCGTGGACTCCTTCGCCGTCAGCCCGTCGACGGGCCCCATCGATTCACCTTGGCGCGCCAAAGTCGAGGACGCTGTTCTGGCAGCCGCTTCGTGAGCGTGCGGGCGGGCTACGGTTTTCCCGTGGCCCGCCCCCTCCTCTTCCTCGACGTCGACGGTCCCCTCATCCCCTTCGGTGCCGCGGACTACCCGCACTTCCCACCGTTGCCCGGCCCGGCGGACCACCCGCTCCTGGCCCGCCTCGACCCCGCCCACGGCGCACGCCTCGCCGCGCTCCCGTGCGACCTCGTCTGGGCCACGACCTGGTTCACCGACGCCAACGACGTCGTCGCCCCGCGCCTGGGCCTGCCGCCCCTACCCGTCGTCGACGACCCGACCGGCTTCGAGATCGACGGCCTGCACTGGAAAACCCGCCCGCTGCTGACCTTCGCCGCCGGCCGCCCCTTCGCTTGGGCCGACGACGAAATCTCGCCCACCGACCGCACCTGGGTGTCGACGCACCACCCCGGCACCGCACTGCTGCACCGCGTCGACCCCCACACAGGCCTGACCGACGCCGACTTCACCACCCTCACCGCGTGGTTCGCAGCCCTCGCCCCAAGCTCCTGACTGCCCTCCCTCTCAAACCCCCACCCACACGCGGCACCCACTCAACCGCCAACCGAAACGCCCACCCACCTCACCACCCACCCAAGCCACACCCACCCACCCCACCGCCGCCCACCCGCGCGACGAACCCTGCACCCAAACCACACCCACTCTCACAACCGCCGCTCACCTACGCGACGAACTCTGCACCCAGCCCCTCCCCGGCACCCCGATCCGAAGCCTCTTTGCGGCCGGCGGCGTGTTGTCAAGGCACGTTTTCCCGCCTTGACAACACGTCACCGGCCGTCAACACAATCCAGCTTCGGGGTGCACACCCCACGCAACACGCCCCGCGAGGACCCGAGAACCCGGACCCAGAACAACCCCCTTAACCGTCCCCACCTGCAAACACCCCACCCCACCCATCACACGATCGGGGTGTCGCGCTAGCGAAGGCGGGCCCCGGTGGCAATATGGCGCGGGTCTGGAGCAGCTGTGCGGAGGGCGGGGGCGTGGGGTGCTGGGGTCCGAGCAGAACCTACCGAGACTTTCGTTGCCACCCACCGTGGTCGCAGCGCACCTGCGATCGTGTGCGGAAGAACTGGCCGGCTCCCTCCGCACCGACGGCGAAACAGCAACCCTCGGCGAACTGACGGAAGTCGTCACCCAGCTGGTCGCCGGCCAACACGCCCTCGCGCACGCCCTGGCCGGTCTCGCGCGGCGCGTGGACGTGCGCAACGGGGCACTGGCGGCCGCGCCGTCCGTGGACGTCGAGGTGGTCACCGAGGTGCTCCAGGCGGCGGCGTGCGCGGTGGGCTGTTCGGCCGAAGCGCTGGCCGAGGCCGAGCCGTCGTTCGAATGCGTGAGCGAATCCGCGGGGCCGGACACCCGTTTGTAGCAGTCACACCACACCGCGCCTGCGAAGCCCTCGTCCGTGCGAAGGCGACCAGACGGCGACGTCGAACGCGAACAGGCCGAAGGCGTCACCGGGTTGCTGAAAGCCCTCCATCGGAGGACTGTGGTGGCCACGGCCCGCGCCGCAGCCGAGAAGGCCGCGAGCGCCCGTTCCCGAACCGAACGCGCGGCGAAGAATCGCGGCTTGAGTAGTTCTACGCAACTCCGGTTGGGGGTCTTCACACTGCCCCGCCGGTCGGCGCCCCGGCAGACTTCTCCCCAACGCAAGGCGGAACGCGTTCGCCCGGTACTGGGGGTCTGGCGAGCGGGGGACGGGGTACCCGCCTCGCGTGCACGCGGCGGAAGGCTCCCGGGGAGGTGAGCCCTTCCGCCAAGGTTCCGGGGCCGGCCGTGGGGAGCGGCCGCGTCCCGGAACCCCTGGGGAATTCAGGAATCCGCCATCCGCACCATCAGATCGGCAGCCATGCGCAACAGCTGTTGTTCCGTCGGGCTCAACACGCGCTCCATCGCCGCCGCCAGCCACTGCTCCCGCGAAATCGAGTAGTCCCGCAGCACCACCCGCCCAGCGGGCGTGATGTCGAGCAACGACCGCCGCCCGTCCGACGGGTCCGCGGCGCGTGTGATCAACCCGCGAGACGTCAGCGAAGCCAGTACCCGCGTCAGTGACTGCGGATGCATCCGCTCGGCCTCCGCCAGCTCGCTCGGTGTGTGCGTGCCCGCGCGGTAGAGCCGCGACAGCACGGCCAGCACCGTCGGACCCGGCGACGGCGAGTCCGCCTCCGAGCGCATGCGCCAGTTGAGCCGCCCGACTCCCTCCCGGACGTGGCGGGCCAGCTCGGCCAGCTCGTCGGCACGGCGGGTGTCGGCTTCGGTCTGCATACCGCCACATTAGGCGGTTTCCCCGCGCACGAGCCGCGCGTACCGGCCGTCGAGCGCCAGCAGCTCCTCGTGCGTGCCGCGCTCCACGATCCGGCCGGCGTCGAGCACCACGATCTGGTCCGCGTTCTCCACAGTGGACAGCCGGTGCGCGATGGTCAGCGTCGTGCGGCCCGCGGCGAGCCGGTCGAGCTCCGCCTGCACCGACCGTTCGGTGCGGTTGTCGAGTGCGCTCGTGGCCTCGTCGAGGATCAGCACGGGCGGGTTGCGCAGCAGGATCCGCGCGATCGCCATCCGCTGCTTTTCCCCGCCGGAGAACCGGTAGCCGCGCTGCCCCACCACGGTGTCGTAGCCCTCGGGCAGCTTCGCGAGCGTGTCGTGGATGTGCGCGGCCTTCGCGGCCTCCTCGATCTCGGCGTCGGTGGCGTCCGGCTTCGCGAAGCGCAGGTTCTCCCGCACCGAAGCGTGGAACAGGTACGTCTCCTGTGACACGAACCCGACCCCCGCCGCCAGCGACGCGAGCGTGACGTCCCGGACGTCGGTGCCGTCGACGGTCACTCGGCCTTCCGTCACCTCGTACAGCCGCGCCACGAGGTACGCGAGCGTGGTCTTGCCCGAGCCCGTCGAGCCGACCAGCGCCGTGGTCGTCCCCGGCGCCACGTCGAGGTCGACGTCGCGCAGGGTCCACGCGCCGTCGTCGTCGTAGCGGAACGACACCGACCGCATCGATACCGCCCCCTCGCGCACGGCCAGCTCCCGCGCCCCCGGGCGGTCGTCGATCTCCACACGCAGGTCAAGCACCTCGAAGATCCGCCCGAACAGCGCCTTCGCCGCGCCCACGCTCTGGCTCACCGTCTGCATCGCCGTGGCCGGCCCGAGCAGCCGGTTGAGCATGCTCGTGAACGCCACCACGGTGCCCAGCGATACCGGCGCCGAACCGCCCGCCAGCTCCAGCCCGGCGACCCAGTACACAAGCGCCGGGATGATCGTCAGGCTCATCACCCGCGACGCCCGCTGCCAGCGCCCGGCCAGCGCCGCGCTGCGTTCGAGCGCCGCGACCTCGCGGGACTCCTCGGCGAAGCGCTCCCGCATCCGCCGTTCGTTGCCCATGGTCTTGGCCAGCAGCACGCCGGTGACCGACAGGGACTCCTCGACGATCGTCGTCAACCGTGCCATCCGCCGTGTCCGGCCGCGGGCGAGCTTGCGCTGCTTGCCACCCAGGCGCAGCGTGAACAGCAGGAACAGCGGCACGACCACGAGCGAGAGCAGCGCGAGCTGCCAGTCCATGATCAGGATCGCGACGGTGATCGCCAGCGCCGTGGTGCCGTTCTGCACGATCGAGGCCGCGGTGGTCGTGACCACGTTGTCCACGCCGCCGATGTCGTTGAAGACCCGCGACAGGATCTCGCCGGTCTTGGTGCGGGTGAAGAAGCCGAGCGACATGCGCTGAAGGTGGCCGTAAACCGACACGCGCAGCTCGTTCATCACGCGCTGCCCGATCGTGTTCGACAGGCCGGTCGTCGCCACGCCGAGCGCGCCCGAGCCCAGTGCCGCGGCGATCATCCCCACTGCCAGCACGCTCACCAGCAGGGCGTCGCGGCGGGGGAGCGCGTCGTCGAGGATCGCCCGCAGCAGGAACGGCGAGGTGACCCCGAGACCGGCCTGCACCACCAGGAGCGCGAACAGCCCGGCCATCTGCGCCCGGTGTGGCCGGAACAGCGCGGCGATGCGGCTGAACGGCACTTTCTCGTCTTCGTCCGCCGCCGGTTCGGCCAGCGCCGGGCGCGGCGTCGTCGCTGAATTCATACGCAGATGTTTACCGATTCGCGCGACCGAGTCGAGCGATTTTCTTATGTTGACCTGGGACGATGATTCGAGTTATTACGCATGTGCGTACTAACCTTCTCTCGAAGGTTCGCGCACCCGCGAGGCGGCCGGGCCCGGACCGCTACCCTGGGAGGTTGCCGGGGTCGCCCAGCGATGCCCGGTACGCGAACGACGACCCAGCTGGAGCGTGCACACCCGTGTTCGACACCCTCTCCGATCGGCTCACCGCCGCCCTGCAGACGCTGTCTCGCAAGGGCCGGCTGTCCGACGCCGACATCGACGCCACCGCGCGCGAGATCCGCATCGCGCTGCTGGAGGCCGACGTCGCGCTGCCGGTGGTCAAGGAGTTCATCGCCCGGATCAAGGACCGGGCGAAGGGCGCCGAGGTCTCGCAGGCGCTCAACCCCGCGCAGCAGGTCATCAAGATCGTCAACGAGGAGCTCGTGGGCATCCTCGGCGGCGAGACGCGCCGGCTGAACCTCGCGAAGAACCCGCCGTCGGTGATCATGCTGGCGGGTCTGCAGGGTGCCGGTAAGACGACGCTCGCCGGCAAGCTCGCGATGTGGCTGAAGAAGCAGGGCCACGCGCCGATGCTGGTGGCCTGTGACCTCCAGCGCCCGAACGCTGTCACGCAGCTGCAGGTCGTCGGCGAGCGCGCGGGTGTCGTCACCTTCGCGCCGGAGCCGGGCAACGGCGTCGGCGACCCGGTGGACGTCGCCCGTCGCGCCATCGCGGAGGCCAAGCACGCGCAGCACGACATCGTGGTGGTCGACACCGCGGGCCGCCTGGGTGTCGACGAAGAGCTGATGAAGCAGGCCGCGGACATCCGCGACGCCGTGCAGCCCGACGAGATCCTGTTCGTCGTCGACGCGATGATCGGCCAGGATGCCGTGACCACGGCCCAGGCATTCCGCGACGGCGTCGGCTTCACCGGCGTGGTGCTCACGAAGCTCGACGGCGACGCCCGCGGTGGTGCCGCGCTGAGCGTGCGCGAGGTCACCGGCCAGCCGATCCTCTTCGCGTCCAACGGCGAGAAGCTCGAGGACTTCGACACCTTCCACCCCGACCGGATGGCCTCGCGCATCCTCGGGATGGGCGACGTGCTCACCCTCATCGAGCAGGCCGAGCAGCACTTCGATCAGGACCAGGCGGAGAAGGCCGCGGCGAAGCTGACCAGCGGGCAGCTGACGCTGGAGGACTTCCTCGAGCAGATGCTAGCCGTCCGCAAGATGGGGCCGATCGGCAACTTGCTCGGCATGCTGCCGGGCGCGGGCCAGATGAAGGACCAGCTGGCGCAGGTCGACGACAAGCACCTCGACAAGCTGCAGGCGATCATCCGCGGCATGACCCCGGCCGAGCGCGACGACCCGAAGATGATCAACGGCTCGCGCCGGCTGCGCATCGCCAACGGCTCGGGCGTCTCCGTCCGCGAGGTCAACGACCTGGTCAACCGCTTCTTCGAAGCCCGCAAGATGATGGCCCAGATGGCCGGGCGCTTCGGCTTCGGCGGCGGTGGCGGCAGCAAGACGCGCAAGGGCAAGAAGGGGAAGAAGGGCAAGGGGCGCGGCCCCACACAGCCCAAGGTCCGCGGCGGCTTCCCCGGCGGCATGCCGATGCTGCCCCCGGGTGGCATGCCGACCGGTGGCGGGATGCCCGACCTGTCGCAGCTCGGCGGCATGAACGACGTGCCGGGCTTCGACCCGACGAAGTTCAAGCTGCCGAAGGACCCCAAGAACAATTGAGCGCCGGACAATTGAGCGCCCTGCACGTCTCCGGCACCGTCCTGCCCGACGGCTCGCCGCGTGAGCTCTGGATCACCGACGGGCGCATCTCGTTCGAGCCCGTGCCCGGCGCGGAAACGCTGGCGACCGGCGGGTTCCTGGTGCCCGGCCTCGTCGACGCCCACTGCCACCCGGGCCTCGGCCCGCACGGGGCGGTGCCGGTCGAGGAAGCCGCCGAGCAGGCGGCCACCGACCGCGACGCGGGCACGCTGCTGATCCGCGACTGCGGTCTGCCACTCGACGTGCGGCCGCTGCAGGCGCGCGCCGACCTGCCCACGATCATCCGTTGCGGCCGTCACCTGGCCTTGTCGAAGCGCTACGTTCCCGGCTTCGCCATCGAGCTGGACGATGTGGCGCTGCTGCCCGAGGCCGTCGCGGAACAAGCGCGTGACGGCGACGGCTGGGTCAAGCTCGTCGGCGACTGGATCGACCGCGGCGAGGGTGATCTCGCGCCGCTGTGGCCCGACGACGTGCTGGCCGAGGCCGTCGGAGTCGCGCACGACCTCGGCGCCCGCGTGACCGCCCACGTCTTCGGCGAAGCCGCCCTGCCGGGGCTGATCAACGCGGGCATCGACTGCCTGGAGCACGGCACCGCGTTGAACCCCCACCAGCTGGCCGAGCTGGCCCGCCGTGACGTAGCGCTCGTGCCCACGCTGATCAACATCGAGAACTTCCCCGGCATCGCCGACCAGGCCACGAAGTACCCCACGTACGCGGCCCACATGCGGGCCCTGCACGCGGGCGTCGCCGACATGGTGTCCGCGGCCGTCGAGGCGGGCGTGCGCGTCTTCGCGGGCACCGACGCCGGCGGCATGGTCGCCCACGGCCTGATCGCCGACGAGGTCGAAGCGCTGCACCGCGCCGGCATGACACGCGAGCAGGCGCTCGCGAGCGCGTCCTGGGCCGCCCGCGAATGGCTCGGCCACCCCGGCATCTCCGACGGCGCCCCGGCCGACCTGATCGTGTACCCGGCCGACCCGCGTGAGGATCTCGCGGTGCTGCGCCACCCGTCGCACATCGTCCTGCGTGGCACGGTTTTCGGCTGAAACACCTCATTTTCCGGTGATCGCCCGAGTACTGTGCGAAGTCTTCTCGACGGTTAGGCTCGACCGGTGAGCCGAGCGATCTCCGGAGGCCGGGCGTGACCACTTCCCAGCCCCGGGAGCCGATTCCGGGTGCCACGCCGATCCGTCCGGAGGACCTGGTGAGCGCCCCGCGCGAGTTCCCGCCGCACCGGTGGGGCTTCGGGGCGTTCCTGCTCGTGGAGGCCGTGCTCATCGCGTCGGCCGCGTTCGTGAGCGCGTTGCTGGGCGATCCGCCGGCCGGGCAGCCGCTGCCGATCCGCACGGTGCTGCTGGGCACGATGCTGCCCGCGATGATCGCCGCGGGCGTCGCGCTGCTGGCCACGCTCGTGCGCGGCAACGGACCCAAGCTCGACCTGCGCCTGGAGTGGCGCTGGTCCGACGTGAAGATCGGGCTCAAGTTCGGCCTGCTCGGGCTGGTGCTCACGTCGTTGAGCGCCTGGGTGTGGACCGAGATCGTGGGCTCGGCCGACGCGACATCGGCGATCAGCGCGCTGGTGGACGACCGGAAGATGTCGGTGTCCGCGGCGATCGTGACGTTCGTCTACCTCTGGCTGCTCGGGCCGATCTGCGAGGAGATCATCTACCGCGGCCTGCTCTGGGGAGCGGTGGAGCGGCTGCAGTGGCGCAGCGAACGGTGGGGTCGCATGGCGGCTTTCCTGCTGTCCACGGCCGTGTTCGCCGCCAGCCACCTCGAACCGTTGCGGACCACGCTCCTGCTGGTCATCGCCGTGCCGATCGGCCTCGCGCGTTTCGCCACGGGCCGGCTGCCGGGCAGCGTGGTGGCGCACTCGATGAACAACTTCCTGCCCTCGGTCGCGATCCTGCTCGGCTCACTCGGGGTCAGCTCGTTCTGAGGTGCGTTCCGGGTCTGTTCCGAGGCCCTGCGCAGGCACTTCGAGCCATCTGGCAGAATGTTCGCTTGCCCGCTTCCGTCCGGACCCTCTCGCCGTTCGGGGGCTCCTGTTTCGGGCGCCTGTGATCGTGTCCCCACGCGGTCGACGAGCGCCCACCCTGCACCAGCACTGAGGAGTACCCACACCCGTGGCCGTCAAGATCAAGCTGCAGCGCCTCGGCAAGATCCGTGCGCCGTACTACCGCATCATCGTCGCCGACGCGCGCACCCGCCGGGACGGCAAGGCCATCGAGACGATCGGCAAGTACCACCCGAAGGAAGAGCCGAGCCTGATCGAGGTCGACACCGACCGCGCCCAGTACTGGCTGGGCGTCGGCGCCCTGCCGACCGAGCCGGTGCAGCGCATCCTCGAGATCACCGGCGACTGGCAGAAGTTCAAGGGCCTGCCGGGCGCCGAGGGCACCCTGAAGGTGGCCGAGCCGAAGCCGTCCAAGCAGGACCTGTTCAACGCGGCGCTGGCCGCTGCCGGCGAGGAGCCCTCCGCCGAGGCCACCACGCCGAAGAAGAAGTCCGCTCCCAAGAAGGCCGAGGCCGAGAAGGCCGAAGCCGCTGAGGGCGAGAAGTCCGAGTGAGTTTTCTCGCTGACTCCCTCGAGCACCTGGTGCGCGGGATCGTCGACAACCCGGACGAGGTCCGGGTCGAGCTGCTGACCACTCGCCGTGGCCGCACGCTCGAGGTGCACGTGCACCCCGACGACCTCGGCAAGGTGATCGGCCGGGGTGGTCGCACGGCGACCGCCCTGCGCACCGTGATGGGTGGCATCGGTGGCCGCGGCGTCCGTGTGGACGTCGTCGACACCGATCGCTGACCGCGGCGGAACTCGGACGGTCAGGATGGACGTCGTAGTCGGCCGCATCGCCAAGGCGCACGGCATCCGCGGCGAGCTCGCGGTGGACGTGCGCACGGACTCGCCCGAACAGCGGTTCGCCGTCGGTGCGGTCGTCACGACGCAGCTGCGTGACGGCAGCAAGAGGGATCTCACCATCACAGCCGCCCGCGAGCACAGCGGGCGGCTGCTGGTGCGTTTCGAGGAGGTCCTCACCCGCGACGTCGCGGAGACCCTGCGCGGCGCTTTGCTGCTCATCGACACCGCCGCACTCCCGCCCACGGGCGACCCCGACGAGTTCTACGACCACGAGCTGGCCGGCCTCAGCGCCGAGCTGGCCGACGGCACGGTCGTGGGCAAGGTCGTCGAGGTCGTCCACTCCCCGGCGGGGGAGCTGCTGGAGCTCGACGTGGCCGGGCGCGAAGTGCTCGTGCCCTTCGTGCGCGCGATCGTCCCGACGGTCGACGTCGCGGGTGGGCGCGTGGTGCTGGATCCGCCCGAAGGCCTGCTGGACGAGGACTGACGTGATCCCGTTCCCCTCGCACCGGAGGTGGTGAGCGTGCGCATCGACGTCGTCACGATCTTCCCCGAATACCTCGACCCGCTGCGCGCCGCGCTGCTGGGCCGGGCGATCGACCGCGGCCTCATCGAGATCGGCGTGCACGACCTGCGCGAGTGGACCCACGACGTCCACCGCGCGGTCGACGACGCGCCGTACGGCGGCGGCCCCGGCATGGTCATGAAGCCCCAGATCTGGGGCCCGGCGCTCGACGAGGTCTGCGGACAGGGGACCCGGCTCGTGGTCCCGACGCCGGCGGGCAAGCCGTTCACGCAGGAGCTGGCCCACGCGTACGCCGAGGAGAAGCACCTGGTCTTCGCCTGTGGCCGCTACGAGGGCATCGACCAGCGCGTGATCGACGACGCCGCGCGCCGCATGCCCGTGGACGAGGTGTCGATCGGCGACTATGTGCTGGTCGGCGGCGAGGCCGCGGTGCTGGTGATCGTGGAGGCCGTGGTCCGGCTGCTGCCTGGCGTGCTCGGCAACGCGCGGTCGGCGGCCGAGGACTCGTTCTCCGACGGGCTGCTCGAAGGCCCCAGCTATACGCGTCCGGAAGTGTGGCGCGACCTGGCGGTGCCCGACGTCCTGCGCTCCGGGAACCACGCACTCGTGGAGCGCTGGCGGCGCGATCAGGCGCTGGAACGCACGGCCCTGCGGCGCCCGGATCTTCTGGCCCGGTTGCCGGAGGGTAGTCTGAACAGCCGAGATCACGAGGTACTCGACCGGCTCGGCGAGGACCTCGGCTAGACCCCGTGCGAAGCGAGCACCAGCGCCTCTGCCATAATCGACAGGTTGGCGTGAGTGGACCGCCTCGTTCACGAGCCCGCCATCAGCCCCTGGTGTAGTTGCAGCAGCATTGCTGCGCGCCCGGGGAGAAGTACCCGAGTTACACGAATCGACGAGGACGGACCACCGATGAACACCCTGGACGCGCTGGACGCGCACTCCCTGCGTTCCGACATCCCGGACTTCCGCCCGGGCGACACGCTCAAGGTCCACGTCCGCGTCATCGAGGGCAACCGCGAGCGCAACCAGGTCTTCCAGGGCGTCGTGATCCGCCGCCAGGGCGGCGGCGTCCGCGAGACCTTCACCGTGCGCAAGGTTTCGTTCGGCGTGGGCGTCGAGCGCACCTTCCCGGTGCACTCGCCGAACCTGGCCGAGGTCGAGGTCTTCAAGCGCGGCGACGTGCGGCGCGCGAAGCTCTACTACCTGCGCGACCTGCGTGGCAAGAAGGCGAAGATCAAGGAGCGTCGCGAGAACCGCGAGACCACCTCTGCCTCCTGAGTGGCAAGGCGGTACCCGGTAGCCTGGCGACGTGGTCGACCCCGTGCCCCAGAACGCCGCTGAGGATGACCCCGACGGCTCGGAGGATTCTCGTTCCGAGGAGCGTCGGGGCTCCCACCGGCGGGGCAAGCCCCAGAAGAAGCGGTCGTTCTGGAAGGAACTGCCGATCCTGATCGCGATCGCCCTGGTGCTCACGATCCTGATCCAGGCCTTCCTGGCAAAGGTCTTCATGATCCCCTCGGGGTCCATGGAGGCCACGCTTCACGGCTGCCCCGGCTGCACGGGCGACCGGATTCTGGTCGACCGCGTCACCTACGACTTCACGGATCCCTCGCCGGGTGACGTGGTCGTGTTCAAGGGTCCGCCCGCGTGGACCGAGAATGAGATCGCGCCGCAGGAATCCAGCAACGTCATCGTCCGCGGCCTGCGAGGTCTCGGCTCGCTGGTGGGCTTCGCCCCGCCGGACGAACGCGACTTCGTGAAGCGCGTGATCGCCGTGGGCGGCCAGACCGTGCAGTGCTGCGATCCACAGAACCGCGCGATCGTCGACGGCAAGGCCCTCGACGAGCCGTACATCCACTGGGAGAACCCCGACCACGCGATGCAGGACTCGTTCGCGCCGGTCAAGGTGCCGCAGGGCACGCTGTGGGTGATGGGCGACAACCGCAACAACTCGGCTGACTCGCGTTACCAGGGCCAGGGCGGTGCCAACGGCGCCGTGCCCGTGAGCGACGTGATCGGCAAGGCCCGGATCATCGTCTTCCCGCCGGGTCGCTGGGGCGGGGTGTCGGACCACGATCCGCAGGCCGACGCCCAGCCGGTGGCCCTCGGTGCCCCGGCGTGGCAGGATGGCCTGCCGCTCGGTCTCGGGTTCGCCGCGGCCGTGCCCACGCTGTTCGTCGGCCGGCGAGTGAAGGCGGGCCTGCGCAAGGCGCGCCGTTAGGGTGCGCCGCCCGAGAAGGTTGGCAGTGACCGTTCCCGCTCCCCGAACCCCGGCCGAACCCCTGCGGCCGCCGCGCGCCGTCGTGCGCGGCGAGCTGTTCTGGGGTCTGCAGGGTGCTCTCGAACGCCGTGGCCTGGGCCCCGTCGCCGGGGTGGACGAGGCCGGCGCCGGTGCGTGCGCGGGCCCGCTCGTAGTGGCTTCCTGCGTGCTGCGCCCCGGCGACGGCGCGCGACTGCCGGAGCTCACCGACTCGAAGCTGCTCACTGCGAAGGCCCGCGACCGCGTCTACGACCTGGTCCTCAAGCGCGCCCTCGACTACGCGGTGATCGTGATCCCGTCCGAACAGGTCGACCTGCTCGGCATCCGGGTGATGAACCTGGAGGGGATGCGGCGCACGGTCGCCGCTCTGCGCGACCATCCCGGTTATGTGCTCACCGACGGTTTCCCGGTGCCGGGCATCCCGGCGCCCAACGTCGCAGTCATCAAGGGAGACCGCAGCGTGGCGAGTATCGCCGCGGCGTCGGTGCTCGCGAAGGTGACGCGCGACCGCATCATGGCCGGCCTGCACAACGAGCTGCCGCACTACGGCTTCGACGTGCACAAGGGCTACAGCACCGCCGACCACCTACGGGCTCTCACCGAGCACGGCCCGAGCCCGGCGCACCGCTGGTCCTACACGAATGTGGCCACCGCGGCCCTCGCACACGGACTCACCCCACCACACCCGGTCGTGCTCACCTACGCTGCTCTGGAGAACGCGGCTTCGGAAGCCGCCGCGGAGGAGAATGGTTCTCGGGAAATCCCGAGCGCGCCGGTCCGTGCCCTGGCTCGCTCGGTGGGTAAGAATGAACGCTCCGCCGCCGGAGCAGCAAGACGAACGCGAGGAGGGGCGCGGATTTCATGAGCGCAGAGGATCTCGAGAAGTACGAGACCGAGATGGAGCTCTCGCTGTACCGCGAGTACCGCGACATCGTCGGCCAGTTCTCGTACGTGGTGGAGACCGAGCGGCGGTTCTACCTGGCCAACGCAGTCGACGTACAGGTACGCGACGGCGGCGGTGAGGTGTACTTCGAGGTCCGCATGTCGGACGCGTGGGTCTGGGACATGTACCGCCCGGCCCGCTTTGTGAAGCACGTCCGCGTCATCACGTTCAAGGACGTCAACGTGGAGGAACTCGACAAACCCGACCTGCGCCTTCCTGAGGACGGTCCCTTCTCGGGCTGAGGTCCCTCTCGTTTTCACCGGCCACCCGGGTTCGCCCGGGTGGCCGTTTTGTGTCTGCGGCTCTTAGCCCTCGGCACTGACATTTTCACGCCGCCTGCCCTCAGGCTTGCCTCGTTTATCCACAACCCCCCAGTTGTCCACAGCCCGACTTTTCGATGGTGGCGCCTTCCCCGGTCACTCTGCGACGGTTGATGGCACACGCACCGTGACAGCCGGCAAGGGCCCGGCGGCGGCGCGGCCGAGGGGGAGCGATGAACGACGGCCCGGACCCGGGCGCCCAGTGGCGCCGCGCGTTCGGCCGCTGGGGCGAAGACCTGGCGGCCCGGCACCTGCAGAACGCGGGCCTGGTGGTGCTCAGCCGCAACTGGCTCTGCCGGGAAGGCGAACTCGACCTCGTACTGGCCGACGGCGACAAGGTCGTCTTCTGCGAGGTCAAAACCCGCGCCACCAACGCCTACGGCTCCCCCGCGGAATCCGTGACGGCCGAAAAGATCACCCGCGTCCACCGGGCCGCCCAACGCTGGCTGCGCGCCCACCGCGTCGGCTGGTGCCGCACCCGCTACGACGTCGTGACCGTCTTCGCCCCCGCCGGGGCCCACCCCCAGGTCCGCCACATCGCGGGAGCCTTCTGATGCCCATCACTTCTGCCCACTGCGTTCCACCGCGGCCGAACCAGCACCGAGCCCACTCCGACGAACTTCGCGACTCACGTGGAGCCGGGATCCTCGCGAAGTTGCCCCGCGTTGCACTGGCCCGAAACCACCACCTCGCGCCGGCCCCGGCGCCTCGGGCGGCTGTCGCCACGGAGCGCGTTTTGCCCACCGACAACACGAACTGCCGGGTTCCGGCGCGGACGTGCGGTGTCGAGTCCCGCCCGGCAGTCCGCACGGCTGTCGCTGGGGGTGGCTTGATGGCCACCAAAACAGCCTGCGGCTCTGCGTCGCCACGGAACCGCCGGCTCGAGGCTGCCCCGGCGACCTGCGTGACTTCTGCGCGCGATGGGGTGCCCATCAAGGAAGACCGTTGCTTTGTGCTGCTGCGGATCTGTGGTGTCGAGTGCAGCCTGGTGGCTCGGAAGGCTGTTGCTGGGTATGGCTTGACGCCGATCGCGAATTCCCGGGTTGCGCTGCCACTGAATCGCCATGCCGAACCTGGCCAGGTGGCCCGCGTGCGTTCCGGGTGCGGCGTGGTGCCCATGGCAAGGGCTCACTGTCGTGCGCTGCCCAGTTTCCGGCGTCGCCACACCGAGTCCCGCCTGGCGAGCCACGAAACCGTCGCGGAGGTGGCCTGATGCCGATCGCCAAAGCATGGAGCGTCGCGCTCCTCGGCATCGAAGGCCGGGTGATCGAGATCGAGGCCGACCTGGGCGGCGGGCTCAGCCGGGTGACTCTGGTCGGCCTGCCCGACGCCGGGCTGAGGGAAGCGAAAGACCGCGTGCGCTCAGCCGTCCGCAACTCCGGCCAGCCCTGGCCCGACGGTAAAGTCACGCTCGGCCTCTCGCCCGCCAACCTCCCCAAGGTCGGCTCCGGCTACGACCTCGGCATCGCCGCCGCAGTGCTCGCCGCGAACGGCGCAGTCCCGGCCACAAAACTCCTCCGCACCATCCTCCTCGGCGAACTGGCCCTCGACGGCCGCATCCGTCCCGTCCGCGGAGTACTGCCCGGACTGCTGGCTGCGCGGGCAGCGGGGTACGAGCGAGCGGTCGTCCCGTCGGAGTCGCTTTACGAAGCTGCGCTCGTCGACGGCCTCGAAGTCGCCGGCGTCTCGCGCCTGGCCGACCTCGTCGCGTGGCTCAAGGGCGAAGGTGAACTCGAGTCGAGTCCCGGACCCGTCGCAGCCGAACCACCGGAAGTACCGGACCTCGCCGACGTCGTCGGCCAACCGGAAGCCCGCTGGGCCCTGGAAGTTGCCGCCGCGGGCGGGCATCACCTGCTGCTCACCGGCCCACCGGGCGTCGGCAAGACGATGCTGGCCAAACGCCTGCCGGGCCTGCTCCCGGCGTTGTCCCAAGAGGAATCACTGCAGGTCACAGCCATCCACTCCATCGACGGCTCCCTGTCGAAGGCTGCGCCGCTGGTGACCGTGCCGCCGTTCGTCGCGCCGCACCACTCGATCACCGTCGCGGCGCTCGTCGGCGGTGGCAGCGGCATCGCGACGCCCGGCGCCATCAGCCGAGCCCACCGCGGCGTGCTGTTCCTGGACGAGGTTTGCGAGTTCAGCGGCCACCGCCTCGACTCACTGCGCACCGTCCTCGAAGAAGGCGAGGTCCGCATCGCCCGTGCCAAGGGCTCCGTCCGCTACCCGGCCCGCTTTCAGCTCATATTGGCCACCAACCCGTGCCCCTGCGCGCCGCCGCGTGAGACCGACTGCATCTGCTCGCCGATCGTCCGGCGCCGTTACCTCGGGCGGATCTCGGGACCACTGCTGGACCGCGTGGACCTCCGTGTGCGCCTGCGTCCGCTGACCGCCATCTCCGCGCACCAGTCCGCGGCGCCCGAATCGTCCGAGGCGGTCCGCGCCCGCGTCCTGGCCGCCCGCGACCGCGCGGCCCACCGCTGGCGCACGCACGGCTGGCGCGCCAACTCCGACGTCCCCGGCCCCACCCTCCGCCGCGAGTTCGTGCTGCCGTCGCCCACCACCGCCCTGCTCGACCGCGCCCTCGACCGTGGCCTCCTCACGGCCCGCGGTGCCGACCGTTGCCTTCGCATCGCCTGGACGCTCGCCGACCTGTCCGCCACGCCCCACCCGACGCCCGACCACGTCGCCGCCGCTCTCGACTTCCGCGAAAGGACCGCCGCATGACCCGCCCCCGAAGGGAATCCGGCGTGAAACGCCACCTGCGTCTCGTCCCGAATCCCCACAACCCGCCCGAACGCGATCCCGCCCGCGTCCGCGCCGTTCTCGTGCCGCGCCGGCTGTCGCTCGTGAGACTGAGAGGTGCGGCATGACGGCTCTGCCCACCGAACAGCCCGTCGCCACCGCCACGGATGAAGAACGCCTCGCCCGCGCCTACCTGCTGCGCGTAGCCGAGCCCCCGGCGCCGGCGTTGGTCGCGTTCGTGGGGGAGCGCGGCCCGGTCGAGGCCGCGGCCCGCGTCCGCAGCGGCGACTGCCCCGACAAGGTCCGCCGCGAAACCGCTGCCCGACGCGAAGTCGACCTGGCCGAGCAAGACCTGGAGACGGCCGCGAAATCCCAAGCCCGCCTGGTCGTGCCCGAGGACCACGAGTGGCCGGCGTGGCCGTTGCTCTCGCTGGCGGTCGCGAGCGGCCGCGGAGTCGAGAACGTCGCCGCCCCGCTCGCCCTCTGGGTCCGCGGCGGCGCGCACCTCGCGAAGGCAGCCGACCGCGCGGTCGCCGTCGTCGGCGCGCGCCTCGCGACGAACTACGGAGAACACAACTCCGCCGAGCTCGCCCACGGCCTCGCGACCCGCGAGGTCCCGGTCTTCTCCGGCGCCGCCCTGGGCATCGATGGCGCCGCTCACCGCGGTGCCCTCGGCGCCGGCGGCGTCACGGTCGCGGTACTGGGCTGTGCCGTCGACATCGGCTACCCGGCCGGCCACGTCGACCTGCTGAGGCGCATCGCCGACAACGGCGGCGCCGTCGTCAGCGAGTACGCCCCCGGCACCCCACCCGCGCGCCACCGCTTCCTCGTCCGCAACCGCCTCATCGCCGGCCTCACCGACGGCACCGTCGTCATCGAAGCCGGCATCCGCAGCGGCGCGCGCAATACCGCCACCACCGCGGGCGCCCTCGGCAAAGTCGTGATGGCGCTGCCGGGCCCCATCCAGTCCGCCAACTCCGCCGGCTGCCACGCCCTCATCCGCGACTGCAAGGCCACCCTCGTCACCTCCGTTGACGAAGTCGTCGACACCGTCGGACGGTTCGGCCCCGCCCCCGAACCGGAAAACCCTCGGCCGCGTCGCCCCACCGACGTCCTCGCTCCCGAAGCGCTCCGGGTCTACGAAGCACTCGTACCCCGCGCCGGCCGCTCAGCCGACCAGGTCGCCACCGAATCGGGCGTCCCGGTCGACCGCGTGCGAGCCCTGTTGCCCGAACTGGAAATCGACGGCTTCGCCGTCCGCGGCGACACCGGGTGGCGCCGCATCGTCCGCGCGGCACCGAAGTGAACGGCGCTTGTCGCCGCGCTCAGCCGCACGGAGAGCGGCTACGCGTGGCCACGGATCGGTCCGCAGTGAACGGCACCGAATTTCGGAGGTGGCCTCTGACCGCTAGCCGCCGGACGCCGCCGGACGCTGACACGCTCGGCCGCACGCCCGCACGGTATCCGCGCCGGTCCGCAGGACCTTGATCGGCGCCGGACAGGGCGTTCGGTCGCGTGCCATGGCACCCGCCGGCGCCCCACCACCGCTCGCACCTTGGTGAACGGCGCCGTCGCCGCGCTCACCCGCGCGGAGAGCGGCTACGCGTGGCCACGGATCGGTCCGCAGTGAACGGCACCGAATTTCGGAGGTGGCCTCTGACCGCTCGATGCCGGACGCCGCCGGACGCTGACACGCTCGGCCGCACGCCCGCACGCCCGCACGCCCGCACGCCCGCACGCCCGCACGGTATCCGCGCCGGTCCGCAGGACCTTGATCGGCGCCGGACAGGGCGTTCGGTCGCGGGCGCGGTAGCCGACCACCCGCTCGCACCTCGGTGAACGGCAACGACCGCGGTGCTCGGCCGGACCGCGTAAAGCCCACGTGGCCGCGGAATGTGTATGCGGCACAGAGGAGAACGGCGTGGCGATGCTTGACCTCGGGCGGTGGTTCGCGCAGCGTGATCGGCATGTCGTCAGCGAGCGCCCGCCGGGACGCGGTCCCGCGCACCCCGGGGCACAGGAAAGGCCCGCAGCGGCCGGATCTGCGGGCGGTGCGCGAGGGGTTGCCCGGGCCGGAGCGTGCGGTGGTGGCCGAGTACGAACGGCATCTGACGCTGGAGCGCGGGCTGTCGCCGCACACGGTGCGGGCGTATGTGGGCGACGTGGTGTCGCTGCTGGGGTTCCTGACCGCGGCGGAGGACGACAGCCGCGGGCTCGCCGATCTCGACATCGGGCTGCTGCGCGCGTGGCTTGCCGGGCAGCGGGCCGACGGGGCGGGCCGGACGACCTTGGCGCGTCGGGCGGCGGCGGCGCGGACGTTCACGGCCTGGGCCCACCGGCAGGGCGCGCTGAAGGCGGACCCGGGCGGCCGGCTCGCGGCGCCGCGAGCGCACCGGACGTTGCCGGGCGTGCTGCGGGCCGATCAGGCGGACGAGCTGATGCAGGCGGCCGCGATGGGAGCCGAGCAGCGGGATCCGGTTGCGCTGCGTGACCGTGCGCTCGTCGAACTGCTGTACGCGAGTGGCATCCGGGTGTCGGAGTTGTGTGGTCTGGACGTCGGCGCGGTCGATTTCGGGCGGCGTGTCGTCTCGGTGATCGGGAAAGGGGACAAGGAGCGGACGGTGCCGTTCGGCGTTCCGGCGGCCGAAGCACTCACCGCGTGGCTCGACGCGGGGCGCCCGGAACTGGCCGGCCCGAAGTCGGAACAGGCCCTCTTCCTGGGGGTTCGTGGCAGCCGGCTCGATCCGCGCGCGGCGCGGCGCGTGGTGCACGAGGCAGTGGCCGCGGTACCCGGAGCACTCGACATGGGGCCACACGGACTACGCCACTCGGCCGCGACCCATCTGCTGGAGGGAGGTGCCGATCTCAGGAGCGTTCAGGAACTGCTCGGTCACGCTACGCTTGCCACGACCCAGCTCTACACTCACGTGACCGTCGATCGGCTGAAGGCGATCCATGACCGAGCACACCCACGGGCCTGACGAGGCCGGTGGCAGCTCGGCCGGAAAACTGGGGGCCGAACCACTGGCGCACGCGCATCCGCACGAGCACGGAGACCATACTGAGCCGCATGCCGAGAACGACCGTGCAATGACCTCCACGCCGCAAGTCACGGACGCCGGGGTGAGCACAGCCGGAGGCGAGGGCGCCGTCAGCGAGGACGGGCGCCCCGGTCATGACGTCGACGCGGGTATCCAGGCCTTGTGGCAGCAGTTCGCCGACAAGCCGGACCAGGTGTCGCGCGACCGGCTGGTGCTGCACTACGCGCCCCTGGTGAAGTACGTCGCCGGCCGCGTGGGCACGGGCCTGCCGACGCACGTCGACGTGGGCGATCTCGTGCAGTCCGGCATCTTCGGCCTCGTCGACGCGATCGAGAAGTTCGAGCCCGCTCGAGGGCTGCGGTTCGAGACCTACGCGATGCAGCGCATCCGCGGCGCGATCCTCGACGACCTGCGCTCCCAGGACTGGGTGCCCCGCGCCGTGCGCAGCAAGGCGAAGGAGGCCGAGCGCGCCCTCGAGCGCCTCGGCGCGCGCCTGCACCGCACCCCCACCGATGCCGAGTTGGCCACCGAGCTCAACATCGGCGTCGACGACCTGCGCGACTTCTACGGCCAGCTCCAGCTCACCAGCGTCGTCGCGCTGGAGGACCTCGTCGCGGCCGGCAAGGACAGCGGCTCTCTCGTCGACACGATCCCCGACGACGGCGCCGTCGACCCCGTCGCCGTCCTCGTCGACCAGGACAACCGCCGCCAGCTCGCGGAGGCCATCGCCCAGCTGACCGAGCGCGACAAGATCGTGGTCAGCCTCTACTACTTCGAAAGCCTCACGCTCGCCGAGATCGGCAAGGTCCTGGGCGTCACGGAGTCCCGGGTGAGCCAGCTCCACACCCGTGCCGTGATGCGGCTGCGCGCGAAGCTCACGGAGCAGCCCAGCACCTGAGCGCGGCCTGGTCAGTGCGGGTCGGCCCAGGGTTTCAGGCGGACTCGACCCGGAGTGCCGACGAGGGCCAGCGGATCGATGTACTCCTCTCCTTTGCGGGCGCCCCAGTGCAGGCACGTGGCAGTGGGACAGCCGGGGTGCCCGGCGGCCACGGTCCCCAGCGGCTGGCCGCGGTACACCTGGTCGCCGGTGACCACGGTCGGGGTGAGTGGCAGGTAGGTCGTGCGGAGGCCACCGTCGTGGTCCACCGCGACGACGCCGTGGCCCCCGATCTGGCCCGCGAAGATCACGACGCCCAGGTCGGCCGCGAGAACCTGTTGTCCCGCGGCGGCTTCCAGGTCGACGCCGCGGTGGCCGGGTCCGTAGGCCGTGGCGGGTGGTTCGAAGAACCGGGTGACTTTCGGCCGGGGCGTGAGCGGCCAGGCCAACCGTCCCGCTTGCGCGCCGACATTCGGCGAAGGCGGGACGTCCGCGAGTGCCCGTCCGGCCCACGCGCCGGGCAACACGGTGAGCAGCACCAGCGCGGTGGCCATCACGAGCCGGGTCCGCGCCGCGGCCCGGCGCAGCACGCCGAGCCAGCGCATCCACAACGGTGGGGCAGGGCGTCGATGTCGCCCCCGCCGAGGAGACCGATCAGGTGGAGCAGGTCGGGACACCCAGGGCATCCGCAGAACGCCCAGCGCAACCGAAGACCGCTGGCCGCCTGAAGCCCGCAAGGCGCCTGAAGCGGCCAGAACACCCGGAGCGTCGAGCGCGGCGGAAGCGCCCACGTCGCCCGAAGCACGCAGAACACCCGCCGGCCGCAAACCACCACGCCACAGTGCAAAGCCCGGCCGCGGCATCGAGGAACGCATCGAGGAACACGAGGTCGTCGTCACGGGTTCGATCATGAGGCACCCGCGGACCGGCACCCTGCCAACAAGGTGAGTTGTCCACAGGCGGCCCGAGTTGTGGACAACTCCGCCGGGCGGGAGCGCTGCCGGTGCGGGCGCCCCTGGTGGCAGGGGGTAGAATCTTTCCCGCAGCCCACTCGCTGGGCTGACTTCGCGTGCTCGTGCGCGCAGCCCCGGCCGGTTCCGCTTGAAACATCCGCGGAGGTCCGGACGGAGGAGTCGCACGGCGCCCGGCGGTCCCTGGGGTTCTCGGAAGTGAGAACCGCGGGGTCCGGATGCCGGCACGAGCACCAGGGCGAGCGGTCACCCGGGCCGCGAGCGACAAACCGAACGAGCACGTCCGCGGGCGCGAACCGCGGGGGTGCGCGACTATAGAGAAGGTGTGATTCCGGCAATGGCCGTCGTCACCATGAAGCAGCTGCTCGACAGCGGCGTGCACTTCGGGCACCAGACGCGTCGGTGGAACCCGAAGATGAAGCGCTACATCTTCACCGAGCGCAATGGCATCTACATCATCGACCTGCAGCAGACGCTGACGTACATCGACCGTGCGTTCGAGTTCATCAAGGAAACCGTCGCGCACGGCGGCACGATCATGTTCGTCGGCACGAAGAAGCAGGCCCAGGAAGCCATCGCCAACGAGGCCGCGCGCGTGGGCATGCCCTACGTGAACCAGCGCTGGCTCGGCGGCATGCTGACCAACTTCCAGACCGTGCACAAGCGCCTTCTGCGCCTCAAGGAGCTCGAGGCCCAGGAGCAGACCGGCGGCTTCGCGGGTCTCACCAAGCGCGAGATCCTCACGCTCACCCGTGAGAAGGACAAGCTCGAGAAGACCCTCGGCGGTATCCGCGACATGGCCAAGGTGCCCAGCGCGGTGTGGATCGTCGACACGAAGAAGGAGCACATCGCCGTCGGCGAGGCTCGCAAGCTGAACATCCCGGTCGTCGCGATCCTCGACACCAACTGCGACCCGGACGAGGTCGACTACCCGATTCCGGGCAACGACGACGCGATCCGCTCGGCCGCGCTGCTCACCAAGGTGGTGGCCGAGGCCGCCGCCGCCGGGCTGATGGCCCGTTCGAGCCGAGGTGGCGCGTCGGCCGACGCGAAGCCGGAGCCGGGCGTGGCGTCGGACGAGCCGCTGGCCGAGTGGGAGAAGGAGCTGCTCGCCGGCTCGGAGACCGCTGCCGCGGACGCCACCGAGGCGGTTGCCGCGACGGAGGCGGCCACCGAGGCCTCCGCCACCGAGGCGACCCCCGAAGCCGTGACCGAGCAGGCCCCGGCCAACTCCTGATCCACCGTGTCCGGCGGCCCGCGCAGGGCCGCCCGGGCGCTGATCACCTCACACGTACCTGAAACGGACGGATTCAACACGATGGCGAACTACACCGCCGCTGACGTGAAGCGCCTGCGCGAGATGACCGGCGCCGGCATGATGGACTGCAAGAAGGCCCTCGAAGAGAACGAAGGCGACTTCGAGAAGGCTGTCGAGTTCCTGCGCATCAAGGGTGCCAAGGACGTCGGCAAGCGCGCCGAGCGCGCCACCGCCGAGGGCCTCGTCACGGGCGAGGGCGGCGTGCTCATCGAGCTCGACTCCGAGACCGACTTCGTCGCCAAGAACGACGACTTCCAGCAGCTCGCCGCGAAGATCGTCGAGGTTGCGAAGACCCTCAAGACCAGCGACGTCGAGGCCCTCAAGGCCGCCGACCTCGACGGCAAGCCCGTGATCGACACCGTGCAGGAGCTCTCGGCCCGCATCGGCGAAAAGCTCGAGCTGCGCCGCGTGGTGTCGTTCGAGGGGCAGACCGCCACCTACCTGCACCGCCGCGGCTCGGACCTGCCGCCGGCCGTGGGCGTGCTCGTCGAGTTCACCGGTGACGACGCCGACGCCGCCCGCGGTGCCGCCATGCAGGTCGCCGCGCTGCGCGCGAAGTACCTGACCCGCGAGGAGGTGCCGGCCGAGATCGTCGAGAACGAGCGCCGCATCGCCGAGCAGACCGCCCGCGAAGAGGGCAAGCCGGAGCAGGCCCTCACGAAGATCATCGAGGGCAAGGTCACCGCGTACTACAAGGACAACGTCCTGCTCGAGCAGCCGTCGGTCAAGGACAACAAGAAGACCGTGAAGGCTCTGCTCGACGAGGCCGGCGTGACCGTGACCCGGTTCGCCCGGTTCGAGGTCGGCCAGGCCTGAGCGAGGTACTGGGTCTAAGTTCTGCGACTGTGCCCCGTCTCCGCGGTGCGGGGACGGGGCACAGTCGGGTCCGGCCGAGGATGCTCCCTCACGAAGGGGTCCGCGGCGAGTGAACACGGGAGGCGACACACAAATGGGTGACCGGGTCGACGGTGGCTACCGAAGGGTGCTGCTGAAACTGGGCGGCGAGATGTTCGGTGGCGGCTCGATCGGGGTCGATCCCGACGTTGTCCACTCCGTCGCGCGGCAGATCGCCGCGGTCGCGCGCACCGGCGTGCAGGTGGCGGTGGTGATCGGCGGGGGTAACTATTTCCGCGGCGCGGAGCTGTCCCAGCGCGGGATGGACCGTGACCGCGCCGACTACATGGCCATGCTGGGCACCGTGATGAACTGCCTGGCCCTGCAGGACTTCCTGGAGAAGGAAGGACTGCCCACGCGCGTGCAGACCGCCATCACGATGGGCCAGGTCGCCGAGCCGTACATCCCGCGTCGCGCCGAGCGGCACCTGGAGAAGGGCCGCGTGGTCATCTTCGGCGCCGGGGTCGGCATGCCGTACTTCTCCACCGACACCGCCGCCGCGCAGCGCGCGCTGGAGCTCGGCTGCGAAGCCGTGCTCATGGCCAAGGCCGTGGACGGTGTCTACACCGCCGACCCGAAGACCGACCCGAGCGCCACGATGTTCCACGAGATCAGCCACCGCGAGGTGCTCGAGCGCGGCCTCAAGGTCGCCGACGCCACCGCGTTCAGCCTCTGCATGGACAACAACATGCCGATCATCGTCTTCAACCTGCTCACCGAGGGGAACATCGCTCGTGCGGTGAGTGGTGAGAGGATTGGGACGCTGGTCAACACCCCCGCCGACGGGGCGTCGGCCTAGACCTGCTGGGATCAGCACAGGTTCGACAATCACAACACCGGGAGTAGCCGTGATCGACGAGACCCTCCTCGACGCCGAGGAGAAGATGGAAAAAGCGGTGTCCGTCGCGAAGGACGACCTGACGTCGGTGCGGACCGGCCGGGCCACCCCGTCGATGTTCTCGCGCATCGTCGTCGAGTACTACGGCGCGATGACCCCGCTCAACCAGCTGGCGAGTGTCAACGTGCCCGAGGCGCGCATGGCGCTGATCAAGCCCTACGACCAGACGCAGCTCGGTGCCATCATGAAGGCCATCCGCGAGTCCGACCTCGGCGTGAACCCGAGCAACGACGGCAATGTGATCCGCATCGTCATCCCGCAGCTCACCGAAGAGCGGCGCAAGGAGATGGTGAAGGTCGCGAAGAGCAAGGGCGAGGACGCCCGCGTCTCGATCCGCAGCATCCGCCGCAAGTCGAAGGAAGAGCTCGACCGGATCGCCAAGGACGGCGAAGCGGGTGAGGACGAGGTCGCGCGCGCCGAGAAGGAGCTGCAGAATCTCACCGACACCTACGTGCACCAGGTCGACGAGCTGGTGAAGCACAAGGAAGCCGAGCTGCTCGAGGTCTGATGAGCCAGGTGAGCGAGGAACGAGAAGAGCGGGTGGAGCACACCCCGCAGCCGGAGCCGGCTGACCAGCCCGAACCGGGTGGACAGCCGGAACCCGCTGCACAGCCGGAGCCGGCCAAGAAGGACTCCCGGGCCGGGCGAAACCTGCCCGCGGCCATCGGCGTGGGCGTGCTGCTCGGCGCGGCCATCATCGTTTCCTTGCTCACTGTCCGCTTCATCTTCATCGGGGTCATCGCGATCGCGATCGGGGTCGGCACCTTCGAGTTCGCCGGCGTGCTCAAGCGCGTCGCGAACATCAAGGTCGCGATGATCCCTGTGCTCGTCGGCGGCCAGGCGATGATCTGGCTGGCCTGGCCGTTCGGGCGCGCGGGCGCGCTCACGGCCTTCGTCATCACGGTGCTCGCCTGCCTGCTCTGGCGGCTGCCCGGCGGCGCCGACGGCTACCTGCGCGACATCTCGGCGTCGGTGTTCGCGAGCGCGTACCTGCCGCTGTTCGGCGCGTTCGCCGCGATGCTCGTGCCGCCCGAGGACGGTGTCGGCCGGGTCCTCACGTTCCTCATCGCCGTAGTCGCCTCCGACACCGGCGGCTACATCGCCGGCGTGCTCGGCGGCAAGCACCCGATGGCACCGACGATCAGCCCGAAGAAGTCCTGGGAGGGCTTCGCCGGGTCGATGGTCGCCGGCATCGTCGCCGGCATCCTCACGATCAGCCTCATGCTCCACGGCCACACCTGGCAGGGCGCGGTCTTCGGCGCGGCCATCGTGCTCACCGCGACGCTCGGCGACCTCGTCGAGTCGCTGATCAAGCGCGACCTCGGCATCAAGGACATGGGCACGCTCCTGCCGGGCCACGGTGGCATCATGGACCGCCTCGACTCGCTGCTGCCCTCGGCCGTCGTCTCCTGGCTGCTGCTGTCGGCGTTCGTCCCCGCGTGACGCGCCTGACCCCCTGATCGACCCGATCCGCGGACCTGCGCTGGGAGCTTCGGCCTCCCAGGGGTAGCGAACGGTTCGTGGACCACCGAAGCGTCGGTGCGTTTCACTCGAGGTCATGACCGCGTCGACCCCAGCTTCGACCCGCGAACGTTCCCCGGCCCGGCTCGCGCTCGCCGCGGTGTGCCTCGGGTTCGTGATGATCACGCTCGACGCGACCATCGTGAACCTCGCGCTGCCCGCCATCGGCGCCGAGTTCGGCGAACGGTCGACGGCCGCGCTGCAGTGGGTGGTCGACTCCTACACCGTCGCGCTCGCCGCGTTCCTGCTCACCTGGGGCGAGGCGGGGGACCGGTGGGGCTCGCGGCGCGTTTTCGAGATCGGCGTCGCGGTGTTCGTGCTCGCCTCGATCGCTTGTGCCGCAGCGGATTCCTTGCCGTGGCTCGTCGCCGCCCGCGCGGTGCAGGGAGCCGGCGCGGCGGCGCTGCTGCCGTCGTCGCTGGCGTTGATCGTGCACCAGTTCCCCGAAGCCGGCGCCCGGGCCCGCGCGTTGGGCGTGTGGGGCGGCATGAGCGGCGTCGGGCTCGCGGCGGGGCCGATGCTCGGCGGCCTCGCGGTCGGGCTGGCCGACTGGCGGCTCGTCTTCGCGGTGAACGTCCCCGTCGGGTTGATCGCGATCGCGTTGACCCGCCGGTACGTCACCGAAACCACGCCGCGCCGGCAAACCCGCATCGACGGCGTCGGGCAGGTCCTCGGCACGGCCGCGCTGGCGTGCGTGGTCGCCGGGCTCATCGAGGCGGGCCACGCGGGCTGGGCGGACGCGACCACGCTGGTGCTCGTCGGAGCCGGCGTCGTGGCCGGGATCGCGTTCGTGGTCGCGGAAAAGGCGATCGCCGCGCCCGTGCTGCCGCTGGGTGTGCTGCGCGTACGGGCCTTCGCCGTAGCGACGGCGATCGGCGGCCTGTTCAACTTCTGCCTCTACGGCACGCTGTTCTGCCTCGCCCTGTTCCTGCAACGCGTGTGGCACCTCAGTGCGCTCGTCGCCGGGCTCGCCCTCGTGCCGCTCACGCTCGCGGTGGGGCTCAACGCGTTCGTCAGCGGCCGGCTCACGCACCGGTTCGGCTCACGCCTGCCGATCGTCGTCGGCAGTCTCACGGCGCTGGTCGGCGCGGCGGGGATGGCGGTGCTGCCGGACGAGCGCTCGCCGGTGCTGCTGGTGGTGTTCTCGCTGATCTTCGGGTTCTGCTCGCTCGCGATGCCCGCGATGACGTCGCTGGCCATGAACGCGTTGCCCGGCAAGGCAGGCATCGCCGCGGGCGTGCTCAACGCGGCGCGCCAGACCGGTGGCGCGGTGGGCGTCGCGCTCGTCGGCGGGCTGCTGCCGGGCACGGCGATGTGGATCGTCGCCGGGGGTTACGCCGCGATCGCGGCGCTGACGGGGTTGCTGCGGCCTCGGTCTTCGTAAAGCTCAGTCGTCGTAAAGCTCAGTCGTCGTAAAGCTCAGTCGTCGTAAAGCTCAGTCGTCGTAAGGGTCGTCGACCTCGGCGCGGCCGACGTCGTCGAGCGTGCGCGAGTGGTCGATCACCGCGAACACCGCGCCGTCCGGGTCGGCGAGGATCGCCATGCGGCCGAAGGGCGTGTCGTACGGCTGGATCACCACGTCTCCGCCGAGCATCAGCGCCTGGCCCGCCGTCGCGTCGCAGCCGCGCGCCGGGTCGACCTCGAAGTAGACGAGCCAGTGCGGGGGAGTGTCGCGGCTGTATTCCTGGCCCATCACGTAGCGGTAGAGCACGGGCGTGTGTTCGATGAGGTATTCCGCGTAGTCGACGCTCTCGCCGTCGCCGATCTGGTGGCTCGCGTAGTTGAAGAGCTTGGTGTAGAAGTGATCGGCCGCCGCGCCGTCGTGCGCGTTGAGGTCGGCGCCGCTGAAGGTGTTGGGGATGCCGGTCATGAACCGCCAGTCCTGCGGCGCTTCCCAGAAGACCACGGGCGCGCCCGCCGCGTCGATCGCGTGCAGGATGCTGCCGCGGTCGGGGATCGCGACCGGTCCGAGCGTCACCTGGCCGCCGAGGTGCTCCACCCACTCGGCCGCGCTCGCGGTGTGCGGCACGGAGACGTGCAGCGTCCAGCCGGGCTCGTTCTGCGCCCCGGCTTGGTAGAGGCCGCCCGTCGGCTCGCCGGCGAGCGACGAGATCCAGTAGCGGCCGGTGGGCGCGGCGGGGTCACGGCGCACGTCGTACCGCCAGCCGAACAAGCCCGTGTAGAACTGTTGCGACACCGCTTCGTCGCGGCAGGCGACCTCGATCCAGCACGGGAGGCCGGCCGGAATCGGACTTGAACTGGCCGAACCGACGGTCATCGCGGCCTCCTCCTGGTGAGTAGGAAAGTCTATGCGGTGCCGGTGATTTTTTCGCCATGAGCCCCGGAATCCGGAACTGGGCCGCGGCCGCCGACGTTGGAGGAGTTCGTGCGTCTCTTCTCCCGCTCCTCGCGCCTGTCCCGCGCGACGGAGGTCTTGCCGAGCCCCAACATCTGGTACTACCAGCAGGCTTACGAGGTGGAGAACCGCGCGCAGGACGTCGACGGCGAGATCTGGCGTGTCCTGCGCGAGGAGTGCGACTGGACCGGCCGCGACGTTCTCGACCTCGGTTGTGGTGACGGATTCCACTTGCCGCGCTTCGCCCGCGAAGCGCGCTCGGTGCTCGGCGTCGAGCCGTACGCACCGCTGGCGCGCGACGCGGCGAAGCGCGTGCGGGAACTGCCGAACGTGTCGGTGCGGGAAGGCCGCGCGCAGCGGCTGCCGGTCGACGACGCGAGCGTCGACGTGGTCCACGCGCGCACGGCGTACTTCTTCGGCCCCGGCTGCGAGCCGGGGCTGCGTGAAGCGGAACGAGTGCTGCGGCCCGGCGGGTCGATCCTGATCGTGGACCTCGACGCGACGAGCGAGCCGTACGGCGGCTGGCTTCGGGCGGACATCCCGCACTACGACCCCGTAGAGGTCGAGAAGTTCTTCGAAGGCGAGGGCTTCAGCCTCCGGCGCGTGGCGACGCGCTGGTTGTTCGCCGACCACGCCGCCATGGAGTCAGTGCTGAAGATCGAGTTCAGCGCGCAGGTCGCCGCGCGGGCCGTGGCCGACGTGCACAAGCGCACGGTCAGCACGGCCGGCGGGGCCGGGGTGACGCTGCCGGTGGGCTACCGCGTGCACACGCGGGTCAAGCCCACCGGCCTCGTCCTGCCGGGTCACTCGGCTTCTTCCGGCGACTCGTCGGTGTCCTCGACCTCGCCGAGGATCGAGTAGACCGAGCGTCGGGCCTCGTTGAGCACGTCGACCACCCGAGCCTGCTGGTTCGGGCTGCCGGCGCGCATCACCTGCACGACCGCCGCCGCGAGCGTGGCGCCCGCCTTGCGAAGGTCGACCTCGACGGGGTCGACGTCCTCGGCGAAGTGCTCCCACGGCGGGGTGCCGGTCTGCTGCTCCGCGGCCGCGCGGCCCTCGTCGGTGAGCTCGAACAGCTTCTTGCCGTTCTCGTCCTTGCTCACGACCAGGCCTTCGTCGGCCAGCATCTGCAGCGTTGGGTAGATCGAGCCGGGGCTGGGCTTCCAGAAGCCGCCACTGCGCTCGCCGATCTCGCGGATGATCTCGTAACCGTGCCGCGGCTGTTCCGCGAGCAGGGTCAGGATCGCCGCGCGGACGTCACCGCGCCGGCCGCGACGCGGGCCGCCGTGGCCTCGCCGTCCGCCGGGACCGTGGCCTCGCCGGCCGCGACCCATCGGGCCGCCGGGGCCGAATCCGAAGTCGCCGAACTCGCGGCCGAAGGGGCCGAAAGCGGGACGACCGTGTTCTCCGTGTTGGTGCGCGCCTCGCGCACCGGGGTGAGGGTGCCTCATGTCGATGTTCCTTGTCTTTGGCCCCGCCTCCGGCGGGGCGTGCGAGATCGCCTTTGAGCCGGCGTCTCGATCAGGCGGGTCGGATCGGCCGGGGCCGATCGCACCCGCCTGATCG
>NZ_JBFBAF010000023.1:0-174727 GCF_040682095.1 Amycolatopsis sp. NPDC051372 | reverse complement strand
CGGAGCACTACTTTGTTGCCGCAGAGGAGTGCGCCAAGCGCGGCGGCGTTGCCGGTCATGTGCGTGAGCGGGGCCGGGGGCCGCTCGGACTGCCCCATCCGGAAGCCGGCGCGATCTCGCGGGTGGGTTGAGTCGGCGGGGTTGGGTTCTCGCTCACGGCGGGAAGCGTGCACGTGCGCGATCGCGGCCGTGGCGTTGGCCGGCACGGCGGACAGTGGCACACGGTCCTGGGGGCGCCGGGGGCCGGCGAGAGAAGCCGTCACAGTGGAGAGGTCGATCCGCAGGCGCTCGTCGTAACGCAAGTCCGCCGAAGGATCGTGCCAGAGGCCCTGTTCCTTCGCGTACTTCTCCACGGCGGCGACGTGGTCCGGCGTGCGGCCGGTGAGGCGCAGGTAGCCGGTCGTCGCGGCGTCGATGGGGAACATCGCCGCGGTGGCGCCGAACTCGGGGCACATGTTGGAGATCGTCGCGCGGTGCGCGAGCGGGATGCGCGCCACGGCGTCGCCGTTGAACTCCACGAACTTCCCGACCACGCCGTGCGCGCGCAGGGTTTCCACGACCGTGAGCACGAGGTCGGTCGCGGTCACGCCGGGGCCCAGCTCACCCGTGAGCTCCACCCCGACCACGGGCGGCACCAGCATGCTCAACGGCTGGCCGAGCAGCGCCACCTCCGCCTCGACGCCGCCGACACCCCACGCCAGCACACCCAGCGCGTTGACCATCGTCGTGTGCGAGTCGGTGCCGGCGCAGGTGTCCGGGAACGCCCAGCCGTCGCGGCGTTCCACCACGCTCGCGAGGTACTCGAGGTTGATCTGGTGCATGATCCCGGTGCCGGGCGGCACCACGTGCACGCCGTCGAGCGTCTCGCCCCACTTGAGGAAGCGGTAGCGCTCGGCGTTGCGGGTGTACTCGATCTCGACGTTGCGGCGCAGGGCGTCAGCCCGGCCGGAGACCTCCGTGGCCACGGAGTGGTCCACGGTCAGGTGGCTCGGGATCCGCGGGCGCACGCCGCGGGGATCGCCCCCGGCCGCGGCGACGGCGTCGCGCAGCGCGGCCAGGTCCGTGAGCACGGGCACGCCGTTGGTGTCATGCAGGAAGACCCGCGACGGGGAGAAGGCGACGACGTCGTGGGCCGCGTCGGACCCGCCGTGCACCAGAGCCGTGATGTGCTCGGCCGTGACGGTGTGGCCGTCTTCGTGCCGCAGGAGGTTTTCCAGCAGGATCTTGTGGCTCAGAGGTAGCCGCTCGGAGCCGGGGACGGCGTCGAGGCGGTGCACCCGGTAGCTCTCGCCGCCGAGGTCGAGGCGGGCGAGGCTCCCGAAGCTGTCGGGTCCCGAGGTGGCTGCGGTGCTCGGCGCCGGGGTGTTCGGCGCGGCGGTATTCGGCGCTGTGCTCAAGGCACTCCTTCCATACAGCTTATAGGCTATAATAAGCTCGGAAGTGAGACCAGTGGCCCTGGCGGAGCGTCCGGGGCCCGTCCCCGAATCCCCGAGGAGCCCAGCGTGCCCACCCTCTTCGACCGCATTCTCGACGCGCACCAGGGCATCCGCCCGCAGGTGCCGGTGAGCACGCTCGAACGCAGCCGGCTGCTGTCGGACGAGCTCGAATGCGATGTGTGGCTCAAGACCGAGCACCTCATGCCCACCGGTTCGTTCAAGGTGCGCGGGTCGGCCAACAAGATCCGCGTGCTCGGCGAGAGCGCGAAGCAGACCGGTGTGATCACCGCGTCGACCGGCAACCACGGCCAGGGCGTGGCCCGCGCCGGCAACCTCGCCGGCGTCGGGGTCACGGTGTACGTCGCCTCCTACACCACGCCGGCCAAGATGGCCGCGATCCGGGCGATGGGGGCCGAGCTCGTGGTGGTCGAGGGAGGTGCGCTCGGCGCCGAGCAGGAGGCGCGCCGGCAGGCGGAGCGCCTCGGCAAGCCGTATGTGGCGCCCTACAACGACCTCGACACCGTCGCGGGCCAGGGCACGCTCGGCGTCGAGCTGGCCGAGCAGGCGCCGGACCTCGACGCCGTGTTCATCTGCACCGGGGGCGGTGGCCTGATCGGCGGCACGGGCACGGCGCTCAAGCAGCTGAGCCCGCGGACGAAGGTCGTCGGCGTGTGGCCCGAGGCCTCCACCTGCATGCTCGACTCGCTGAAGGCCGGCGAGATCATCGAGACGCCGGAGTTCCCCACGCTGTCCGACGGTTCGGCCGGCGCGGTGGAGCCCGGCTCCGTCACGTTCGGAATCTGCCAGGAAGTGATCGACGAGACGGTCACGGTCACCGAGCCGGAGATCGCCCGCGCGATGCGGAAGATCGCCGAGGGGGAGCGCTGGATCGTCGAAGGCGCCGCCGGTGTCGCGGTCGCGGGCCTGATCCGCACGGCCGAGCAGTACCGGGGCAAGAAGGTCGCGGTCGTCCTTTGTGGACGGAACGTGGCGCTCGAGACGTTCCTGGGCGCGATGGCTCTCGCGCAGGAGTGAGCCGGGCAGGGTGGCGGGCCGGCGGCTCGCCACCGGGGCCCTTCAACCGGGCCGCAGGCGCCCGGTCACTCCGGGACCACGGCGGCGGAGCCGTCGGAACGGGGGTCGCTGCCGGCCGTGAGGGTGCCGTCCGGCGCGAGCGAGACGACGTTGGTGTGGCCCAGGAACTCCGTGCGCGCAGGGACTTCCCGCAGCGGGAAGCCGTCGGCGGCGAGGTCCGCCACGGACTCGGGCGCGAGGTCGGCTTCGTGGTGCACGGTGTCGGAGGCCTGGCCCTCGGCCCGCGCGCCGACGACCCAGCGCGGCGCGCTCACGGCTTCGGCCGGCGAGTCGCCGGCGAGCAGCCGCAGCAGCACCTGCGCGTGGATCTGCGGCTGGCCGTGCCCGCCCATCGTCGAGTTGACCCAGCGGACGCGGCCGTCCTCGTGGGTGACGAGCACGGGCATCAGCGTGTGCTTGGGCCGCTTGCCGGGCGCGATGACGTTGGGGGAGCGGGGATCCAGCGAGAAGCTCGTGCCGCGGTTCTGCAGGATGATGCCGGTCTCCGGTTCCAGCACGGCGGCGCCGAAGCTGTCGAACACGCTCTGGATGATCGACACGGCGTAACCCGACGAATCGGCCGCCGCCACGCCCACGGTGTCACCGCGCGGGATCGAGGGAGCCGCCACCACATCGGCCGGGCGCGGGTCTCGCAGTCCCGCGATCAGCTCGGCGAACCCGTCGTTCGCCACGTCCGTGGCGGCGAAGGCCGGGTCGGCCAGCAGGGTGTCTCGCACACGCGTGCCATCGTGGAACAGCCGGCCCAGTACGGCGGCCGGGGCCGTCCACGGAGTGGTGGCGAAGCCCAGTTCGGTGAGGGCCCGCACGGTCCGCAGCAGCGCGAAGCCCTGCGTGTTGGGCGGGCTGGTGTGCACGCGGAAACCGCCGAGCGGTGCGGAAATCGCGGCCGTGTCCCTGGCCACGTACCCGGCGAGGTCGGCTGTCGTGAGTGGACAGTCGAGGGCCTGAAGACCACGGGCCAGAGCCGCGCCCACGGCGCCTTCGTAGAACTCGCCGGGCCCGCCGGCTGCGATCGCGCTCAGCGAATCCGCGAGACGTGGCTGCACGAGCAGGTCGCCTTCGCGAAGGGACGCACCGAACACCGTGCGCGAGCCGGCATCGGCGTCGAGGAGCGCCCGGTCCGTCACGAGCGCGGCGGCGAGCGAGCGCGCCACGGGGACGCCTTCGGCCGCGTACCCGATTGCGGCGGCGAACTGCGCGGACCAGTCCAGCGCGGCTCCGTGACCGCGCAACGCCTCCCAGCCGCGTACCGCGCCGGGCACGGTGATGGTGTCGGGCCCGCGTTCCGGCAGCCGCTCGCCGTGGCGGGCGCGCAGTGCGGCGAGGTCGCGGGCGGCCGGCGCCGTGCCGGTCGCGTTCACGCAGGTGATCGAGCCGTCGGGGGTGCGCACGAGGGCCACGAGGTCACCGCCGAGAGCGGTGTTGTGGGGGTAGACGACGGTGAGTGCCGTGGCGGCCGCGAGCGCCGCGTCGATGGCGTTGCCGCCCGCGCGGAAGGCCTGTTCCCCCGCACGGGTGGCGAGGGTGTGCGGCGAGGCGATGGCGCCGGTGATCGGGGACAAAGCAGCTCCTTCTGCGCGGCGGGCGGGTGTGCGCGGCGAGGCCCGGGGCAGTCCCGGCCCGGCGGGGTAAGCTGCGGTCACTGTAGCAGTGACGACAGAAACGGCACTAGCTGAATTGGATACTTCAGAACCGCGCACCCTCGCCAGCCGGGTGAACCACGAGTGGACCCGGCTGAGCAAGACCGAACGCGTCGTCGCGCGGTACCTCGTCGCGTCGCCGCCGCAGCGGATCATGCTGGCCACCGCCGGCGACATCGGCCGCACCACGGGCACGAGCGACGCCACGGTCGTCCGCACCGCGCGCCGGCTCGGGTACGCCGGTCTCCCGGACCTCAAAGCCGCGCTGGGCGCAAACTTCACCACGACCGCGCCGCCGCAGATCAGCGAACGCCTCCAGCTCTCCCGCACGGCGCGAGACTTCTCTGCCACGGCGGAACGGGTCCTGGGCGACGCCCGCGAGCGGATCACCGGGCTCGGCCGCAAGACCGACCCGGCCGCGCTGGCGAAGGCGCTGCAGCTCATCGCTCCCGCGGCCACCGTCTTCTGCTACGGCTGGGGCGTCAACGAGCTGAGCGCCCGCTACCTCGCCCTGAAACTCAACCGCATCGGCAAGTTCGCGGTCTTCTCCGGCGCCACCGGCTTCACCCTCGCCGACGACCTGCTCAGCCTCTCGGCCCGCCACGCCGTGGTGATCTTCGCGCCCGGCCGCGCCTTGCCGGAGCTGGAGCTGCTCGTGGCGCACGCCCGCGCCGCCGGGGCCGGGCTGATCCTCGTGACCGAGAACCTCGGCGAGGAGCTCACCAGTGCTGTCGACGTCGTCCTGCGCGACGAGGCGTCCGCGGGCGGGCTCACCGCCGAACCGCTCGGCGGGATGCTGCTGGCCGACATGCTCGTGCTCGCCACGATGGCCGTCGGGCGCGACCCCGCCGTCGACACCTACGAATTGCTCACCCGCCTGCGCCGCGAACTCGCCCCGGAAGCCTGACCCGTCCCCGAAGGAGAGCCATGCCCCTGATCGCCGACGCCATCCTCGACCAGGCAAGGGAAACGGTCACACGTCACCTCGCGCCGACCCCGCTCCTGCCCTTTCACTCCGCCGGACTCGACGTGCCGGTGTTCCTGAAGTACGAGGGCGCGCAGCCCACCGGCTCGTTCAAGGTCCGCGGCGGCGTCACCGCCCTCACCGCGTACGCCGCCGACGGCACCCCGGTCGTCACGGCGTCGGCGGGCAACCACGCGCTCGGCGTCGCGCACGCGTCGCGGCTGCTCGGCGCGCAGTCCACAGTGGTCGTTCCCGAAGACGGTTCCCCGGCCAAGATCTCGGCGCTGCGCACCTACCCGGTGGACCTCGTGCTCGCGCCGGGCGGCTACGACGGCGCGGAAGCGAAGGCCCTGGAGCTCGCGGCCGGCGGGATGAAGTTCGTGTCCGCCTACAACGACCCGTACGTGATTGCCGGCCAGAGCACCCTCGTCGGCGAGGTCGCCGACAGCTTCGACGAGGATTTCACGATCGTCGTGCCCACGGGTTCAGGCGGGCTGCTGGCCGGCACGGCTCTCGGCGCCCGTCGCGCGAAACCGGACGTGCGCGTGGTCGGCGTCGAGTCCGCGGCGTGCCACGCCGTGTCCGCGGCGGTCGCGGCGGGACACCTCGTGACCGTGCCGGTGGGGGACACCATCGCCGACGGGCTGGTCGGCAACCTCGAGCCGGGCACCATCACGCCGGACATCGTGCGCGAGGCCGGCGTCGAGCTGGTCGACGTGGACGAGCCCGCGATCCGCCGCTCGGTCCGCGAGTTCGCTCTCACGGCGGGACTGGTGGCGGAGGGTTCGTCGGCCGCGGCCCTGGCCGCGTTGCGGGCGGGCCTGGTCCCGCTCGACCGGCCGATCGTGCTCGTGGTATCCGGGCGCAACATCGCGGCCGAGCTGCTTGCCACGATCCTCACGGAGGGCTGATCGGGAGTTCCGACTTTCGTGGGTGTGCCGGGTTTGTCCCGGGCCGCCACACTGTGCGTTGCGAGACGGTCACCGTTGGTCCGTCCCCTGATGCATCCGTGAGGAGCCCCGATGAAGGTCAGGTCGTCGTGGAAGGCCGCGCTGGCGGCGGTCGGAGTGCTGGTGGCGGGCCTGTCCGGGGGCCCCGCCGGCGCCACGGCCGCCGTGCCGGGGTCCGGCGCGCCGGTGTTCTGGCGGGTGCCGGTGACCGCGGACCAGGTGGCGGGGCTCGCGCGCGCCGGGTTCGACGTCGCCGAGTCCGACCGCGAGGCCGCGTACGTCGTGGGGGATCAGGCCGTGGCCCGGAAGCTGCGGACGCTGGGATATCAGCCGTCGTACTTCGACACCGTCTACAAGGACGTGCCCGCCGCGTCAGCGCGTGCGGCCGCGGCCGACACCTTCTACGGCGGCTACCGCACCGTGGCCGCGCAGGAAGCGCACCTGACCCAGGTCGCCTCGGCGCACCCGGACCTCGCGACCGTGTACACGCTCGGCCCGTCTTGGAAGAAGACCAAGGGCCAGGGCGGCCACGACCTGAAAGCCATCTGTCTCAGCAAGAAGCAGGCCGGCGACTGCACGCTGTCCACGACCTCGGCCAAGCCGAAGTTCGTGCTGATGGCCCAGGTCCACGCGCGCGAGATCTCGACCGGCGAACTCGCGTGGCGCTGGATCGACTACCTCGCCGACGGTTACGCGAGCGACTCGACCGCGAAGTCCACTCTGGACACCACCGAGGTGTGGGTGATCCCGATCGCCAACCCGGACGGCGTGGACATCGTGGCCTCGGGTGGCAACTCGCCCAAGCTGCAGCGCAAGAACGCCGACAACGCCCGCGGTGGCTGCTCCGGCACCAACGTCGGCATCGACGTGAACCGCAACTCCTCTTATCAGTGGGGCGGGGACTCGAACTCGCCGTGCGCCGAGACCTACCAGGGCGCGAGCGCCGGTTCGGAGCCGGAAACCCAGGCGCTGGAGAAGTTCTTCCGCGCGATCTACCCCGTGCAGCGCGGCACCGGCAACAACGACCCGGCGCCGGCGACCGCGCGTGGCACGATGATCACGCTGCACAGCTACGGCAACGACATCGTGATCCCGTGGGGCTTCACCCAGGCGACTTCGCCCAACGACGCGCAGTACCGCAAGCTGGGTGCGAAGTTCACCGCCTCCAACGGTTACCTCGTGGGCACCAACCGCGAGACCGTCGGCTACGACACGAGCGGCACGACCGACGACTTCACCTACGGCACCCTCGGCGTCGCGAGCTTCACCTTCGAGGTCGGTGCGTCGAGCGGCACGTGCGGCGGGTTCCTGCCGAAGTACTCCTGTGTGGACAGCACGTTCTGGCCGAAGAACAAGGGCGCGTTCATCACCGCCGCGCAGGCGGCCGCCGCGCCGTACCGGCAGTGAGCATGAGCTGCCATCTCCGTTCACTTCTGTCGTAACTCGGCACCAAGACGGCCTGAAACCGGGCACTTCCGGACGCCGGCACTGTGATCTGTGGTCGGAGTCACCTTTTCTGACTCCTGACACGACAGAGGCTAACAGTCTACGCTTAGGTCATTCACCGGCAGTCGCCGACGCCGGGACGACCTGATCGGGGAAGATCCATGGCCGAACCGACCGTCTTCGTGCACGGGTTCCTCGACGATCGCCGGGTCTGGGACGGGGTCGTCGAGGCGCTCCCGGCCGACGGCGAGTACGTGGCCGTGGACCTTGCCGGCAGCGGCGACCGTGCGACGGAGGCCGGGCCGTTCACCTACGACCGGTTCACGGTTGACGTTCTGTCCACTGTGGACGCAATCGGTGGCCCGTTCCTGCTGGTGGGGCACAGCATGGGCTCGGCCGTGGCCGAGCTGGTCGCGGCGGCACGGCCCGAGCTGACCAGCGGGCTGGTGCTCGTGAACCCGGTGCCCCTGGCGGGCACTCGCCTGCCCGACGAGGCCGTCGAACCGTTCCGCTCATTGGGCGAGGCCGGAGCCGAGGCGCAGCGCGCGGCGCGGGCGAACCTCTCGCCGAACCTGAGCGCCGAGACCTCCGAACGCATCGGCGCGGCCGGCCTGCGCCTGCGTCCCGAGGTGGTGCGCGCGTTCGCCTCCTGCTGGAACAACGGCGCTCCGGAAGGGCACGCGCCGAGCGGGTACCCGGGTCCGGTGCTCATCGTGCGCGGCGGGGACGACCCGTTCGTCACGGCGGACCTCGTGGCCGGCGCCGTCGCACCCCGCTTCGCCGCGCCCGTCACGGAGGTGGTCGGCGGCGCGGGCCACTGGACGCACGCGGAGGCGCCCGCCCGTCTCGCCGAGCTGATCGCGCGCTTCGCCGGTGGCCAGGCGCGCGGCTGGGCCGCGGGCTTCTCGCGCAAGACCGCCGACGCGTTCGGCGAGACTTTTGCCGAGGACGTGGTCCTCGAAGCCGGCACGCTGCTCGAGCCCGTCGAAGGCCGGGAGAACGTGCAGCGCGTGATGGCCGCCGCCAGCGGGATCTACGAGTCGCTGAAGTTCACGCACCAGACCGAGTCCGGCGCGCGCACCTACCTCGAGTGGGAGGCCGTGGCCTTCGGCGGCGCGACCCTGCTCGGCGTCACCGTGCTGACGAAGGACGACGCGGGCCGGATCGTGCACGCGGCCATCCACCACCGCCCGCTCGGCGGCGCGCTCAAGTTCTCCGCGGAGCTGGGCAGGCGCCTGCCCGACCTCCCGGGCGCCCACTTCCACCAGGAGGCCTGACATGACCACACGAAGCGACATCGAGTTCGCCGGCGAGGACGGCGTGACCCTGCGCGGCTGGCTGTTCGTGCCGGACGCGCCCGGGCCGCGGCCCGCCATCACCATGGCCCACGGCTACGCCGGCGTGAAAGAGCACGGCCTCGAGCCCTTCGCCGAGGCGTTCGCCGACGCCGGGTTCGTGGTGCTGGTGCACGACCACCGCACGTTCGGCGCCAGCGACGGCACCCCACGCCAGGACGTGGACCCCTGGCGCCAGATCGCCGACTGGCGCCGTGCCATCACCTTCCTCGAAGCCCGCCCCGAGGTCGACCCGGAGCGGATCGGCTTGTGGGGCACCAGTTACGCCGGCGGCCACGCGATCGTGCTGGGAGCCACCGACCGGCGGCTCAAGGCAGTGGTCGCGCAGGTGCCGACGATCAGCGGGGTCGAGCAGGGCCGGCGCCGCGTGCCGCCGGACGGCGTCGCCGCGCTGGAGCGCGCGTTCGCCGAGGACGACCGCGCCGTCGGGCGGGGTGAACCCCCGCGCAGCCAGACGATCGTGAGCGCGGACCCGGCCGTGCCGGCCTCCTACCGCGCGCCGGACGCGGTCGGGTTCTACCTGCAGGACATCCCCGAGGGCATCTGGGAGAACCAGGTCACCGTGCGCTCCACGCGCGCCGCGCGGATGTATGAGCCGGGCGCGTGGGTCAGCCGTGTGTCGCCGACGCCGCTGCTGCTGGTCGTCGCGTTGAACGACACGATCACCGTGACCGACCTGGCGCTCGCCGCGTACGAACGCGCCCTGCAGCCGAAGGGGCTCGAACTGATCCCGGGCGGGCACTTCGACCCGTACGTCGCCGAGTTTGCCCGCTCCAGCGCCGCCGCGCGGTCCTGGTTCGAGCAGCACCTGTTCTGAGGAGCCCGCCGTGCCCCAGCTTTCCCTGTCGCGAGACGGCGACGTCGCTGTGCTCACGCTCGACAACCCGCCGCAGAACCGCATCGGCGTCCCGATGACGACGGAGCTCGTGGCCGCCGTCGACGAGATCACCGGCAGCGGCGTCCGCGCCGTCGTGCTGCGCGCCGAAGGCCCCGACTTCAGCTACGGCGGCGACATCGTGCCGTGGGAAGGGCAGGACGGGCGCGAGCTGCGCGCGTCGTTCGAGCACTTCCTGCGCGCCTTCAACGCGTTCGAGCAGCTGCCGGTGCCGGTGATCGCCGCGGTGCACGGGTTGTGCTTCGGCGGCGGCTTCGAGCTGGCGCTGCGGGCCGACGTGCTCTTCGCCGGCGAGTCGGCCCGGTTCGGCCACCCCGAGCAGACGCTGGGGATCGTGACGCTGCTGGGCGGGATCCACCGCGTCACCGCGCGGGCGGGCCGGGCGCGGGCGATGGAGTGGGCGCTCACCTCAGAACCGGTGCCGGCGGCGGTGATGGCCGAGGCCGGCGTCGTCAACCGGGTCGTGCCGGACGAGCAGGTGTTCACCGAGGCGCTGGCGTTCGCGCGCCGTGTGGCGCAGGGCCCGACCCGGGCGCACGCCGTGCACAAGGCCCTGCTGCGCACGTGGGAGGTCGGTGGCACGGCGGCCGCGGACCAGGTGCTGTTCGACCTCTCGATGCCGCTGTTCGAGACCGACGACGTGCGGCGCGGCCTGGCGTCGGCGATCGCCGCGTACAAGGCGGGGCAGCCGCGGCCGGTGCTGACGTTCGACGGGCACTGAGTTGTTCAAGGGGCGGGGTGCTTTCAAGGACAGCGACGCAGCCGAATGCCGTCCGCCTGCGTCGCGCGGGGCGGAATGCCGTTTCTGTCTTGCGTGCAGCTCGGAGGCGGTATAGTCAAGCCGACAGAGTTGACGATGTGATGGCTCTGCCGGGAGGAGTACGGATGAACTGGCCGGCGACGGATCGCTACGAGCTCGAGGTGAGCCCGGGCGGGCTGGGCTTCGTGCACGACCTGCTCAACACGCTCTCGGCCGGCAAGCCCCGCGAAAAAGACCTGCTCGCCGAGGTCGGCGACGCGCAGAAGTGGCTGGACAGCGCGCTGGAGCGGTGGGCGGGGGCCACCGAACGCCCGGCCGAACGCGTCGAGCTGTCCGGCGACGACGTCGAGCGCCTGCGCGACCTGCGCGAAGAGCTGCGCGACTTCACCGACCACGACCCCGAATCCGGCGCGGCCCTGCTGCACAGCGCGCCCGTGCTGCTGCAGCCCGGCGCCGACGGCTGGATCCGGCCCGAGCCGCGCGGCACCGGCTGGCGGCGCGTGGCGTCGATCGTGCTGATCGAGGTGCTGGAGGCGCAGCGCGCCGACCGCTGGCGGCGCCTGAAGACCTGCCGCAACAAGCGCTGCGCGGTCGCCTTCTACGACCGCTCCCGCAACAACAGCGGCGTGTGGCACAACGTGCAGATCTGCGGCAACGCGGTCAACCTGCGCGCCTACCGCGCCCGCCGGCGTACCCAACAGGGCACCTGACCCGCAACGGGTGCCCGGTCCGGTAGGCCCGGGCACCCGTTGCGGGTCAGTACGGCATCTCGTGGATGTCGGTGATCTGGTCGGCGGCGTTCACAGCGGCGTCGGCGAAAAGCCCGCTGCCGCTGTACTGGCTCAGCACGCTCTGCAACTCGATCCCGGTCGAGCACTCGGTCGGCGGGCAGGTCTCGAACGGGAAGCCGGCGCGGTCGACGGACTCGATCGTCGCGTTCGGGGCCAGCGGCAGCCGGTGCGGACCCGGCACGTCGACGAGGCGCGGGCCGGCCCCGCCGTTCGGCGCCAGCGTGACCAGGAAGAACTCCGCCATCCCGCTCGCGCGGTCGTAGCGGGTGAACCGCACTTCGAGGCTCTTGCCCGGGAACGTCAGCCCGGCCGCGGCCGCTGCTACCGGCTGCTGGGACTGGCCCGGCTGCTGCGTGGAAGAAGACGGGCCCCGCGTCGCGCTCGGGGCCGCGGAGGGGGACAACGGGGCTGACGGAACCGGTGCCGGCGGTGCGGCGGGCGCACCCGAGCACGCGGTGGCGAGCATCGCCGCCGAGACGGAAGCGGCGGCGAGAGCGCCTCTGAACACGGTTGTCCGCGTCATGTGATCATTCCCCCAGGATTCGCGAAAAGCTTGCTGTCGCGGGCAAAGACGGCTGTGCGCGCCCCGCGTTGCGGCTGTGATCAACCCGTGACGCACGGGTGCCCTCGCGGTGGCCGGCTGTCCGCTCTGTCCGGTGTGGACTGCGCCGGTCGGACGAGCCCGGCCACGGTTCCGACGCCCGTCGGGGAGTGTTCAGGTCGAGTTCGCCCCGAACCAGTTCCGCGACCGTAGGTTTCGGCCGTCCCACGGGCTCTCTCGCGCGTGCCGGCCGTTACCGGAGGTTCTCACCCATGTCCGATCTTTCCCGAAGAGGTTTCCTCGGCGCTGCCGCGGCGGTCACCGGTGCCGCGGTCGTCGGCGCCGGCGGGCTGGCCGCCAACGAAGCCAAGGCGTCGCCCCGGCCGGCCGTCCCGTCGAAGCGGTACGGCGACCTGCGGGACATCAAGCACGTGGTGATCCTGATGCAGGAGAACCGCAGCTTCGACCACTACTTCGGCTCGCTGAAGGGCGTTCGAGGCTTCGGCGACCGCTCGGCGATCACGCTGCCCGGCGGCAACTCGGTGTTCCAGCAGCCGACGACGGCGCCCACCACCCCGGCCGGCGGTACCCAGTTCCCGTGGAAGCTGTCCGACGCCAAGGTGTCGCAGTACCCGGCCAGCCACCAGCCGCCCACCTCCGAGGTCGGTGCGCAGGGCTACGGCGGCACCTCGCACAGCTGGGACGACCAGCACGGCGCCTGGTACGGCGGCCTCATGAACGGCTGGTACTACGCCAAGGGCGGCCCGACCACGCTCGGGTACCTCGACCGCTCGGACATCCCGTGGCACTACGCGCTGGCCGACACCTACACCGTCGGCGACGCCTACCACTGCTCCGTGCTCAGCGCGACCGGCCCGAACCGCACCTACCTGTGGAGCGGTTCGATCAACGCCGCCAAGAAGCACGGCGACTACGTGGCCTTCAACGGTGGCGACGAGCTCGGCAAGCACCTGCTGTGGGAGAGCTACGCCGAAACCCTGCAGAAGACCGGCTACAGCTGGAAGGTCTACCAGGGCTCCGACAACTACGGTGACAACGGCGTCGAGTACTTCGACACCTTCGCCAAGCTCGACCCGTCGCAGGGCGGCACCGCCGCGCCCGGCAACGTGTTCTACGACAACGGCGTGGCGATCGTCCCCGAGCCGCACACCGGCCTGAGCGCCAACGCCGACAACCTCACCGACGCCCTGCGCGCCGACGTGGTCGCGGGCAAGCTGGCGAAGGTCTCGTGGATGGTCACGAACCAGGCCTTCTCCGAGCACCCGGACGGTTCGCCGAACGACGGTGCCTACTACGTCAACAACGTCCTCGAGGCCCTCAACGCCGACCCCGAGGTCTTCAACTCGACGCTCGTGATCATCGACTACGACGAGAACGACGGCCAGTTCGACCACGTGCCGCCGCCCGTGCCCGCACCCGGCGCCGACGAAGACGAGTTCTACCTCGAGGCCACCGGTGCGCTCGCCAGTGCCGGCCTCACGAAGCCGATGCCCGTGGGCCTCGGCTTCCGCGTGCCGCTGCTGCTGATCTCGCCGTGGACCCGCGGTGGCTGGGTGACCTCGGAGGTCTCAGACCACACCTCGGTGATCCAGTTCCTGGAGAAATGGACCGAGGCGCTCGGCAAAACCGCGCACTGCCCGAACATCAGCGCGTGGCGCCGCAGCGTGTGCGGTGACCTCACCGGCTCGTTCGACTTCCACTCGCCGGTGTACGGCCTGCCGCGGCTGCCGAAGACCACCGTGATCGGCGACCCGGCCGGCGGTTCGTACCAGCCGCCGGTGACCACGAACAAGATGCCGAAGCAGGAGGCGGGCACCAAGAAGGCCCGCGCTCTGCCGTACCAGCCGAACGCGAATCTCGACGGGTTCTCCGGTGCCAACGGCGTGACGCAGGCGAAGCTGTCGTTCAGCAACAACGGCAAGCACGTGCGCAAGGCCAGCCACTTCGCCGTGTACGACAACACCCAGGCGACCCCGTCGCTCAAGGACTACCCGGCGAAGTTCCCGGGCCAGTACACGGTCGCGCCGTCGAGCACGATCTGGGACAAGACCGTGCCGGGTTCGGTGCAACTCGCCGGCAACCGCTACGACATCACGGTGGTGGGCCCGAACCGGTTCCTGCGTCAGTTCACCGGCGACCTCGACGCCGCGGGTCAGACCGCGCAGGTCACCGCCGCCTACTTCGACGGCATCCTCGGCTTCGGCTCGCGGCCGCGGCTGCTGCTGGAGCTGGAGAACAACGGTTCGCGGCCGGTCACCTTCACCGTGAAGCACAACCAGTACTCGGACGACCGCCCGAAGACCTACCGCGTGTCCGCGCACGGCCGCACGCTGCACTCGGTCGACCCGTGCGGTTCGGACCACGGCTGGTACGACGTGACCGTGACCCTGGACGGCGACAAGTCCTGGTCGCGTCGCTACGTGGGCCACCTCGAGGACGGTTCGGACAGCATCACCGGCTGACGCCCGAGGAATGGCAAGGGCGCGGGTGCGCGAGGGAAGGCTCGCGCACCCGCGCCCACACCAGGTCATCGCCCGGGCCCGCCGCGGCGCACCCGCCACAGCGGTGGAGTGCCCGTTTCTCGTGGCGGACTGCCCGAAGGACACGTGCGTTTCCCGGCCGCGTGTCACGTGGCCGAAACAGCCGGCCTCAGCCGGGACGGCCGCGGCTCAGCTGGTGATCTCGATGTCGGGCAGCTCGTCGAGCTTGCCCTTCGGCAGCTCCTCGACGGCGGCGAACACCTTCTTCTGGTGCTCCTTGATGCGCTCGTCGAGCAGGCGGCTCAGCTCGAAGGCGAGCCGGCCGGTCTGGCGGACGGTGAGATCGTCGACGAGCGGGTGGACCGCCGAGGTGATCACGATGCCCTCGGGGCTCCCGTCGGCCGCCTGCGAGACGCCGATCGAGTAGACCTCGCGCGGGTTGGCCTCGCCGAGCACCAGGTGCTTGCGGATCTTGCGCAGCAGCCCGTGCCACTCGAGCACCTCGCCCTGCACACCGGTGGCCTTGAGGTCGTCTTCGGTCAGGCCCATGCCGCGTTCACCGGGGCGGAAGCAGCGCGCGTAGGAGTTCAGGGCCGAGACCCACAGCGATTCGATCAGCACGGGGTCGCGTTGTGCCTCGCCGCGTTCGAGCTCGACGACCAGGCGTTCGCAACAGCGCAGCGTGAACTGCAGGTCGTCGAAGATCGCCGCGAGGTCGGCCAGCGCGAGCGCCAGCGGAGTCCTGAGCTGGCGCGCGTTCTTGACCGGTGCCGTGGGTTGGGACATCCCGGGACGCTCCTGTCCTGCCGGTACGAGTGTTGCCGCCATCACACCGCACCTCGGCACGGGTGGGTGTCTCAATGTGCGACAGGATCGTCAGCCCCGGCTCAATTTTTGGTCCCGGCTCCGCCAGGACGTGCGAGATCGCCTTTGAGTCGATGTTTCGTCGGCGCGGTCGGATCGGCCTGGCGGCCGATCGAACCGCCCCGACGAAACACCGACGCGGTCTCGCTGGTGGGTTGCGTCGGTCGTTCTGTTGTTGAGGTAGTTGTGTGGTGTTGATCGCGCTGGGCTGGCGAACCTTCGTCGTAGGTAGTTCTGTAGAAGAACGAAATATCGGCGAAAGGGGCTGTCGTGGCGGTGCTGGTGGAGCGGCCACGGCCGCGGGTGGTGCGCGAGCACCGGCTCGCGGGCTGGTTCGCGGTGGGCGCGGTGTGCTTCGGCGCGTTCATGGGCCAGCTGGACGCGAGCATCGTCACGCTCACGTTCCCGGCACTGCAGCGCGACTTCGGCGAGCCGCTGGCGGCCGTGCAATGGGTGTCGCTGGCCTACCTGCTGACGCTGGTGGGGCTGCTCGCCGCGGTCGGCCGGCTCGCGGATGCGTACGGCCGCAAGCTCACCTATGTCTACGGCTTCGGCGTCTTCACCGCGGCGTCGATCGCGTGCGGGCTCGCGCCGACGCTGACGTGGCTCGTCGTGTTCCGGGTGGTGCAGGCGCTCGGCGCGGCGATGCTGCAGGCCAACAGCGTCGCGCTGGTGGTGGGCAGCGTGCGCCGCGAGAAGATGCGTGCGGCGCTCGGGGTGCAGGCTGCCGCGCAGGCGCTCGGCCTCGCGCTCGGGCCGGCGGTCGGCGGCCTGCTCGTGGACACCGTCGGCTGGCGGTGGGTGTTCCTGGTCAACGCGCCGGTCGGCGTCGTCGGCCTGATCGCCGGGCGGTACCTGCTGCCGCGCACCCGCGAGCGCACGCCGCTGGGTCGCTTCGACGGCGCGGGCGTGGCATTGCTGGCCACGGCGTCGACCGCGCTGCTGCTGGCGATCTCGGGCCTGTCGGGACTGGCGCTGCCCGGCTGGGCCGTGCCGGGGCTGTTCGTGGCGGGTGTGGTGGCGGCCGCCGCGTTCGTGCTGCGGGAGAACTCGGCCGCGAGCCCGATCCTGCGCCTGGCGGTGCTGCGGCCGCCGGTCGTGTCGTTCGGCCTGGCCGGCGCGCTGTGCGGGTACCTCGTGCTGTTCGGGCCGCTGGCGCTGTTGCCGCAGGTCCTGGGGGCGCACGGCGCGACGGGCGCGGTGCTCACGAGCCTGCCCGCCGGGTTCGCGGTGGCCGCCGTGGCCGCCGATCGCGTGCTGCCCGCGGGCCTCGGCTCCCGCGTTCGCATCGGCGCCGGAGCGGCGCTGGCGGCGGTCGGCTGCGCGGTGCTGGTGGGGGTGTCCGGTCCGTGGGAAACAGGCGTGTCGCTGTTCGTGGTGGGGCTCGGTCTGGGAGTGTTCATCCCGGCGAACAACTCGGCCGTCATGGGCGCCATCCCCACCCGGATGTCGGCCACCGGAGGAGGTCTGGTGAACATGGCCCGCGGACTCGGCACGGCGCTGGGCGTGGCACTCGTGACGTTGTGCCTGCACACCGGGGGAACCAGCGGCCGCTCGCTCGCGCTCGCCGTACTGGCCGTGGCGGCCGTGCTCGCCGCCGGCACGGGTCTCGCCGCCGGCCCTCGCGCACCCCGCACCGTATGACGCCCGAGCCGAACCTCGCCGACGTCGTCGCCCGCCTCCGGCGCGCCATGCGCCGCGCCGCCCGCACGGCCGACCCGGACAACACGCTGTCGGTCGCGCAGCTCGAACTGCTCTCGTGCCTGGCCGAGAACCCCGGCGCCCGCCCGAGCCGCGTCGCGCAGTTGCTGAAGCTCGCGCCGAACTCCGTCACGACCATGGTCACCGGGCTGCGAGCGCGTGATCTCGTCACGCGCACCAGCGGCAGCGAGGACCGGCGGACGGTCGAGCTCGAACTGACCGAGAGCGGGCGCGCGGCCGTGGATCGCTACAAGCACCACAACGCCGAGATCCTCGCCGCGGCGATCGACCGGCTGCATCCGGCGTGGCGGCACCTCATCGCGTCGGCGATTCCGGCGCTGGCCGAGCTCGTGGGCGCCATCGACCAGCTCGCCGAGACCGGCGCGCCGCACACCGAGCGTCCCTGACGGACGGTCAGGCGCGGGCGATCGCCAGCGGTACCAACAGTTCTTCGTCGGTCACCGAGCCGTGCTGGCCCGTCATGCGGCTCAGCCGCGGCTCGGCTTCGGTGCGGACGACGGCGGTGGACCCGCGGGCCGCGACGACGACGTCGCCGATGCGGGGGAGCACGGCGCCGGCGACGCGCGGGCCGAACCAGCCCGCGGCGACGGCCTCTTCGCGGCCCAGCACCCACGCGCGTTCGCCGAGGGTTTCGCGCCACGCGGCTCGCACGTCGCGTGCCGCGCCCTCGACGGTGTAGACGTGGCGCGCGCGGGCCTCGCCGGCGACGGTGCGGACGCCGGACCGCAGCACGGGTTCGGCGTCGTAATCGACGCGCTCGCCGACGGTGACCATGCCGTGGTCGGCCGTCACGATCAGCGTCGCGCCGGCCGGGAGGCTGCCGGCGATCGTCTCGGCGAGGCGGTCGACGTAGGACAGCTGGTAGAGCCACGGAGTGCTGCCGGGGCCGTGGACGTGGCCCAGCAGGTCGAGGTCGGCGTGGTAGGCGTAGCAGAGACTCCGCGGGTGTTTCAGCGCTTCGGCGACGGCCGCGGTGAGGTCGCCGAGCGCGTGCACGCCCTGGAACTGCCCGCCGCGCAGCGCAGCCCGCGTGAGACCGCTGTCGCGCTGGTCACGAGGCCCGACCACGCGCACGGCGACGCCCGCTCCTGCCGCGCGTTCGAACGCCGTCGGGCGCGGCTGCAGCTCCTCCGGAACGACGCGATCGCGCAGGTCGATCGGCTTGCCGCCGGTGTGGCGGCGCCAGCCGAGGACGTTGAGCACGTCGCGTCCGGCCGCGAACGCGTACCCGACCACGCCGTGCTCGCCCGGCGTCAGGCCGGTGCCCAGCGACGCGACGCTGGTCGCGGTGGTGCTGGGGAAGCCGGCCGTCAGCGACCGGGCGGACAGCTGCGCCAGAAAGGGCGCGGCATCGGCGTGCGCTCGGAGCGAGGTCCAGCCAAGCCCGTCGACGAGCAGCACGCACACGCGGTCGGCGGCGGGCAGGCCGAGCGGGTTGCGCTCACCGTCGACGCCGAGCCCGGCGAGCGCCGAGGGGACGACGTCGGCGAGGGTGCCCGCCGCGTACCGCTGCGCGAGATCTTCCATGCGCCTCACCCTAAGGCGACAGGACCGGCGTAAGGATTCGGAAACGGGGCCACGCGGTTTCGTGGCGTACAAAGGGACCGTAGAAGGGGACTCAGAGGTGATGCCGGTGTCCGTCGTGCGACGTGAACGCGGTCGTCGCTGGGCGGTGGTCGCCGTCGTGGCGATCGCGCTGGTGGCGCTGCCGTCGCTCGTCGCGGCGCTGCGCCCCGCCGGGCCGGCCGCCGACGCCGGGCACCTGCGCGACCTGGTGCTGGGTTCGGCCGCGAAGCCGTATCAGGGGCTGGCGCAAAGCCGGGGCTCGCTGGCGATCCCCGAGCTGCCGGACCTCGCCGACGTGTCCGCCCTGTTCTCCACCACCACGACCACGCGTGCCTGGTACGCCGGGCCCGACCGCTACCGCGTGGCGGTGCTGACCACGACGGGGGAGCACGACGTCTACCACCTGCCCGAAGGCGAATACACCTGGGACTACGGGGCGAACATGCTGACCCAGCTGACGGGCGACCCGGCCGTTCGGCTGCCGCGCGCGGGTGACCTGCTGCCGCCGGAGCTGGCGCGGTGGGCGCTGCGGTCCGCACCCACGGACCCGGTGAGCGCGCTGCCGCCGCGCAACGTCGCCGGCATCCCGGCCGCCGGGTTCCGCCTGGTGCCCGCCGATCCGGAGACGACGATCGGCGGCGTCGACGTGTGGGCCGATCCGGGGAGCGGGCTGCCGCTGCGCGTCGAGGTGACTGCGCGCGGCCAGCAGGCGCCGATGCTCAAGACGGAGTTCGAGGACGTCGAGCAGACCGCACCTGTCGTGAGCACGCCGGTGCCCGCGCCGGGCAGCGGCTTCACGGCCACCAACGCGCCGGACCTGACGAAGGCGCTGGGCGCTTTGGGCCGCGTCCGCCTCCCCCCGACGCTCGGCGGCCGGCCGGTGCGCACCGCGAACTTCGGTGGCGTGCGGGGCGCCGCGCTCTACGGCTCGGGGCTCGCGACGTTCGCCGTGGTCGCCGTGCCGCGCGCGGTCGCCGACGGCGCGGCGGACGCGGCCGGCAAAGCGGGCGGTACCGCGATCACCCTGCGGCAGGGCACAGCCGTGCAGCTGTCGGTCACGCCGCTGTCACTCGCGATCGTGCGCCCGCCGAGCTCGCGGCGCGGTTACCTGCTCGCCGGGCTGGTCGCGCCGTCGGTGCTCGCCGCGGCCGCGGCCGATCTGGCCACGCTGCGCCGGAGCGGCCGATGATCGTCACGAGGGGGCTGACCAAGCGGTACGGCCGGACCGTGGCCGTCGACGCGGTCGACCTGGAGGTCCGCGAAGGCGACCGCTACGGCTTCCTCGGCCCGAACGGGTCCGGCAAGACCACGCTCGTGCGGATGCTGCTCGGGCTCGTCTACGCCACGAGCGGCGAGATCGAGCTGCTCGGGCAGCCGGTGCCGAAGCGGCTCGCCGACGTGCTGCCCGACGTCGGCGCGCTCGTCGAAGGCCCGGCCGCCTACGGGCACCTGTCGGGCCGGCGCAACCTGGCGCTGCTCGACGCCGCCGGCCGCCACCGCGGCAGGCGGACCCGGCGGCGGCGCATCGAGGAGGCCCTGGAGCGCGTGGGGCTCGCCGGCGTCGACGGGCGGCCGGTCAAGGCGTACTCGCTGGGCATGCGCCAGCGTCTCGGCCTCGCCGGCGCCCTGCTCGACCGCCCGCGGCTGCTGGTGCTCGACGAGCCCACCAACGGCCTCGACCCGCAGGGCATCAAGGAGATCCGCGAGCTGCTGCTGGAGCTCAACCGCGACGGCACCACCGTGTTCCTCTCCAGCCACCTGCTCGCCGAGATCGAGCAGCTGTGCACCCGCGTCGGTATCGTCGACCACGGCCGCCTGGTGCTCGACGGCGAAGTCGCCGCCCTGCGCGCCGCGACCGGCCGCGTCCTCCTGCGCACCCCGGACCCCGCCGCGGCCGCCGCCGTGCTCGACGGCCACCTCGAACACCGCGACGGCGAACACCTCGTGGTCCGCTACGCCGACGCCGCGGAACTCAACACCCGGCTCGTCAACGCGGGCGTGCGCGTGAGCGACCTGCGGGAGGAGCACCGCACTTTGGAACAGGTCGTGCTCGAGGTGACCGGCCAGGGTTCGGACCGCTTCGGAGGCACGCGGTGATCGGCGTCGAACTGCGCAAGCTCGCGTTGCGGCCGCGCGTGTGGGTGAGCGTGCTGCTGTTGTGCCTGCTGCCGGCGATCGTGGCGGTGTTCCTGGCGACCGCGGACTTCGCGCCGCCGCCGGGGCAGGGCGGGGCGTTCCTGTCGGCGGTGGTGAGCGACGGGTCGCTGTACCCGGCGGCCGCGCTCGCGTTGGTGCTGCCGCTGTTCCTGCCGATCGCGGTGGCGGTGGTGGCGGGCGACTCCGTGGCGGGGGAGGCCTCGGGCGGCACGTTGCGGTACCTGCTGGCGCGCCCGGCCGGGCGCACGCGCCTCTTGACGGCAAAGCTCGTGGCGCTCGCGGTGTACGTGACGGCGGCGATCGCGATCGTGGTCCTCACGTCGCTGGTGATCGGGATCCTGTTGTTCGGCACGGGCGGCGAGGTCGGGGCCGGCGGCCAGGCGACCCAGGTCGTGACGTTGTCGGGCACGTCGCTGAGCTCGTCGTCGCTCGCGTTGCGGTTGCTGGGGGCCGTGGCCTACATCGTGTTGTCGATGCTCGGGTTCGCGGCGATCACGATGTTCCTGTCGACGCTCGCGGACTCGGCGCTCGGGGCCGCGCTAGGCGGGCTGGCCGTGCTCATCACCAGCTCGGTGCTGGAGACGCTCGACGCGGCCGCGCCGGTGAAGCCGTACCTGCCTACGCACTACTGGCTCTCGTGGCTCGACTTCTTCCGCGATCCCGTGCTGTGGCACAACATCGACCGCGGGCTGCTGCTGCAGGCCGCCTACATCGTGGTGTTCTTCGGCGCCGCGTGGGCGAACTTCGCCACCAAGGACGTCACCAGCTGACCGGCGTCACTTGCCGAGGTCCGCGCACGAGGCCGGGGTGCTCAGCGGCGCGGTGCCGATCGCGTTCAGCACGAGACCGGTCACGGCCGGGTCCGTCGGCAGGTCGCCGTGCGCGGCGGTGTCGGCGGGGCACACCTGCTGCAGCGCCACGTTCACCGCGCCGTCGAGGCGCGCCGACTCCGGCGGCGTCACGGTCCGGTCCAGCCGCGTCCACACCGAAAGCCACGGCAGGCCCGGCGGGATCGGCGGCAGCTGCCGCAGCAGCGCGCTGCCGGGCGTGAGCTGGCGGCAGGCCGTGGGACACGCGCTGGGCGCCAGCACTCCGCCGGCGGTCGCGAGTGTGGTGCCGTGCATCGGCGCGCCGAGCGTGATCACGCGCCGCGCCTGGTGCTCGCCGCCCTCGCGCGCGACCCACAGCCGCGCGACGACCCCGCCCGCCGAGTAGCCGATCACGTCCACCGACGGGGCTCCGCCGGCATACGCGCGTTCGACGGCGTCCGTCAGCACGTCCACCTGCTGCAGGAGGTCGCCGGTGCCGTCGCCGGGGAGGGTGAGCACGTCGGTGTCCCGGCCCGTGGCCCGGTGGATGCGGTCGGCCAGCTGTTCGAGTGAGTCCCGGCCACCGCCGTAGCCGGGCACCAGGAGCACCGGCCCCGGCGTGTCCTGCGCGGGGCTCCCCTCGCGGGGAAGGCCGGAACTCCCGCCGACGGATACCGCCGTGACCACGCCGGCGGCCACCACCGCGAGCGCCACCCCGGCGACGAGCAGCCGTCGCCGCGGGCTCAGCCCTCGCACCCCCGGCCACCTCATGGCTCCATGATGATCCCCGGCGTGCGGGACCCCCGTGAACTCAGTGGTCGGGCGTGACGATGCCGTACTCGTGGATCTTGCGGTAGATCGTCGCGCGCGAGATGCCGAGCAGCTGCGCCGCGCGCGGTTTGTTGCCGTGGGCCTCCTCCAAGGCGCGCACGATCGCGTCGCGCTCGATCGACTCGAGCCCCTTCAGCGGTCGTTTCGCGATGGCCTGATACTCGGCGGGCAGGTCGCTCGGCTGGATCGCGCCGAGCCGCCGGTGCTGCGCGACCTTCTTGAGCACCTGGTAGAGCTGCGCGGTGTTGCTCGGCCAGTCGGCGCGCATCAGCAGGTGCAGCGCCGTCGGCGAGCACGAGAGCCGGCTGCCGCGCGAGAGCTTCGCGAGGAAGAACGGCACGAGCTCGGTGAGGTCGTCGATGTGGCGGCGCAGCGGCGGCACGGTCACCGTGCGCGGGAAGAACGCCAGCGACTCGGCCAGGTCCGGTGTCGTCTCGGCCTCCGGGGCGAGGGTGACCGCGAGCCACGGCGCGTTGGCGCCGTACGCGGTACGCACTTCTTCGAGCACAGCGGAGAACGCCTTCAGCTTCTCGCCGCTGAGCGACTCCAGGTGCTGCACCACGAGCGTGTCGACCGGATCGTCGATCAGGTCGCGCCGGAGGTCGCAGAGCCAGTCGTCCTCCGCCGCCTCGCGCGCGTCGAGCGTGTGCAGCCGGCCGGTCGGGTTGCGCCGCTGGTGCACGCCCTTCGCCAGGCTCAGCTTCCCGGTGCCCGGCTCACCCGCGAGCACGAGCCACTCGCCGCGGCTGTAGCCGGCGTCGACGTCGTGCGTGCAGCGCAGCCACGACGGCGCGGAACCGACCAGGCCCGGCAGGAACATCGGCAGCATCGGCACCGGCACGCCACTCGACTCGGCCTCCGAGACGATCAGCTTCACCGAGAGCACGCCGCCCACGACGTCGTCCTCGTGCTGGCCCGGCACGCGCCGGCAGTGCATCTTGACCTTGCCGCCGCCCGAGAGCGTGACGGTCGCGGTGTTGCGCCGGTACTCCGAAAGCGCCTGCGCGGCGTGCCCGAGCAGGATCGACTGGTCGGCGGAGTTGAGCAGCTGGCGCGCGCTGTCGTTCATCATCACGATGTCGTCGTTGAACGCCATCACGATGCCGGTCGTGCGGCGGCACGCCTGCAGGTAGGACTGGAAGAGGATCAGCTCGCGCAGGTTGCTGTGGGTCAGCAGCGCCTGCTGGATCTGCTCGGCGGTGCTGCGCGCGAGCGCGATCAGCAGCCCGCCCGCGTCCTTGCGCCAGCACGTGAGGTCGACGGCGCCGATCATCTTCCCGGAGATCGGGTGGTGGATCGGCACGCCCGCGCACGCGAGGTTCTCCAGGTGCTCGGCGTAGTGCTCGTGGCCGAACACGTGCGTCGGCTGGTCGTCCTCGAGCGCGGTGCCGATGCCGTTGGTGCCCACGAACTTCTCGCCGTAGCTGAAGCCGGGGACCAGTTCCACCCGTTCGAGGTGGCGGTGCAGGTCGGTGTCTCCGGTGCGCTGGCTCAGCACGGTTCCCGTGGGGTCGGCGAGGATCATGCTGATCGGCTGCCCGTCCAGCTGGTCGCCGAGCCGTTGCATGACGAGTTTCGCGCTGTGGATCAAGGGAGTGTCGAGGTTGACCTCGCCGAGGTAGGGCAGGTCGATGCGATCGGCGGGCACGCGGAAGTGCCGCGACCGCCACCACGAAGCGAGGATCGCTTCGCGGACTTGGTCCGGCTCAACGGTTTCCGACGTCAGAAAGCGGATCCGGGTCCTGGCCAGACCGTCTTCGTCGGGCAGGATCGCGGCCGGATTCGGTGCGACCTGGCGGGCGGGTGGACTCTTCACCACGGCTCGACCTCCTGTCGCTGCCCACGTCGTTGTGTCGCAGTACCGGGTCGTGCCCAGCTTAGGACACGTGTCCAGCGCGGGTCTCACCTTGAGACGCGCTCCTCGCGCGCGTGGGGTTCTCATGGGGGAGTCCGGACGAGCGCGCAGGAGGACCCGAATGGATGAACAAACCGAGGAGACGTACAACCCCTGGACGGTTGTCGACCTGGTGTTCCGCCACCTCGTGGACATCGGACTGCACCCGACGCTCGGCTCCGGCGGCCCGCCCGGTGAGCCGGCCGCGCAACTGCTGCGTGCGCTGGGGATCACGCCGACGGCCGAGGGCGACGTGCGGCTGCAGCACGAGAAGGAGTCACAGCTGGCCGCGCTCCGGGCCGCGATGATGGAGGACGACTGAAAAAATCTCCGCGGCTTGTCTCGTATTGAGACTCGCGGTTCGGCGGGCCGCCCCCTTAATCATGTTCGCAGGACTTCACGCCCCGGTCCGACCGGGTGAACCGGGTACCGCGGTTCGGGCAGGGCGCGCCAGCAGCCGTCGTGGCGCGACGGGTAAGGAGAGACCATGAGCCGCCAGAGCGTGGCGAAAGCCCACCAGAAGATCCAGGAGCTGTCGTGGGAACCGGTGTACCACCAGCCGGTGTCGCACTACGGAACCGATTACACGTTCCACAAGGCCAAGAAGAAGGACCCGCTCAAGCAGGTGCTCCGTTCCTACTTCCCGATGCAGGAAGAAAAGGACCACCGCGTATACGGGGCCGAGGACGGCGCCATCCGAGGCAACATGTTCCGGCAGGTCCAGGAACGGTGGCTGGAGTGGCAGAAGCTGTTCCTGTCCATCATCCCGTTGCCGGAGATTTCCGCGGCGCGGGCCATGCCGCTGCTGTTCCGCACGGTGCCGAACCCGGAACTGCACAACGGCCAGGCGATCCAGATGATCGACGAGGTACGCCACTCGACGATCCAGCAGAACCTGAAGCGCCTGTACATGAACAACTACATCGACCCGGCGGGTTTCAACTCGAGCCTGCGCAACTTCCAGAACGACTACTGCGGCACGATCGGCCGGCAGTTCGCCGAGGGCTTCATCACCGGTGACGCCATCACCGCGGCGAGCATCTACCTCACGATCGTGGCCGAGACGGCGTTTACCAACACGCTGTTCGTCGCCATGCCCGCCGAGGCCGCGGCCAATGGCGACTACCTGCTGCCGACGGTGTTCCACTCGGTTCAGTCCGACGAATCTCGCCACATCAGCAACGGCTACGCCACGCTGTTGATGGCACTTTCCGACGAAAGCAACCACCAGCTGCTCGAGCGCGACCTGCGCTACGCGTGGTGGAACAACCACCGGGTGGTCGACGCGGCCATCGGCACCTTCATCGAGTACGGCACGAAGGACCGCCGCAAGGACCGGGAAAGCTACGCGGAGATGTGGCGCCGGTGGATCTACGACGACTACTACCGCAGCTATCTCGTCCCGCTCGAGAAGTACGGTCTGGTCATTCCGCACGACTTGATCGAAGAAGCGTGGAAGCAGATCTGGGACAAGGGCTACGTGCACGAAGTCGCGCAGTTCTTCGCCACCGGGTGGCTCGCCAACTACTGGCGCATCGACCCGATGACGGACGAGGACTTCGAGTGGTTCGAGTACAAGTACCCGGGCTGGTACGACAAGTACGGCAAGTGGTGGGAGAACTACAGCCGCCTGTCGGTGCCGAACGGGCACAACCCGATCGCGCTGGAAGACGTCGACTACGTCTACCCGAACCGGTGCTGGACCTGCATGGTCCCCTGCCTCGTGCGTGAGGACATGGTCATGGCGGAGGTCGACGGGCAGTGGCGGACGTACTGCCACGAAGCCTGCCGGTGGACCGACGTCGAGGCGTTCCGGCCCACGTACCAGGGTCGCGAGACCCCGAACATGGGCCAGCTCATCGGGTCCCGCGAGTGGGAGACGCTCTACCACGGCTGGAACTGGGCCGATGTGGTGTCCGACATGGGCTACGTCCGGGACGACGGCAAGACCCTGGTCGCCCAGCCGCACCTCGACCTCGACCCGAAGAAGATGTGGACGCTGGACCACCTGCGCCGGTGCCCGCCGCTGCAGAGCCCGAACGTGCTGCTCAACGAGATGACCGCCGAGCAGCGGGCCGCGTTCCAGGACGACTACAACCGCCAGGGTCCGGCGGGACGGCCCGCAAGGGCCGCGTCCTGATCGGACAGATGACCGGTCTCCGCCGGCGATCGGGTGCCGCCTGGACGGTGGTACCCGATCGCCGACGGTGGCGACCCGGGATGTGTGCGAACTCCGGCGTTCAGGCAGGGAAGCGATGGGAAACAAGCACCACGTCCGCTTCGAACCGGTCGGCATCGAGATCGAGGTCGACGAGGACCAGAACATCCTGCGAGCGGCTGCCGAGCAGGGCGTCATGCTCATGCACGGATGCAAGGAGGGGCAGTGCGCCTCCTGCAAGTCGTTCATCCTCGACGGCGACGACGTCGACCACGACCGGTACTCCACGTTCGCGTTGCCCGACTTCGAAAAGGAGGAGGGCTTCACGCTGCTGTGCCGGGCGCACGCGTACGAGGACCTGACGATCGAACTGCTCAACTACGACGAGGAGATGATCCACTCCGGACTGCCGATTCAGGAGGCGGTCGCGGAGGTGGTTTCACTCGAGGAGGTCACGCACGACCTGCGCCGGCTCGTGGTCCGGCTCATCGACGCCGAGTCGTTCAAGTTCTTCCCCGGCCAGTACGTCGACTTCGTGGTCCCAGGACACGAGGCCACCCGGTCGTTCTCGATGGCGAACACCCCCGGCCGGGACTCCCGGCTGCTGGAGTTCGTGATCAGGATCTACCCGGACGGGTTGTTCTCGCACTTCCTGGACACCGCGGTGTCGGTCGGGGACCGGCTCGACGTGTCGGGTCCGTTCGGGGTCTTCACCCTGCGGGACGCGCCCGAGCGGGATCTGGTGTTCCTCGGTGGCGGCGCCGGCATGGCGCCCATCCTCTCGCTGCTGCGGTCCATGGCCGAGCGCGGCATCGAGCGGAAGGCGACCTACTACTACGGCGCCCGCCGCAAGAAGGACCTGTGCTTCGAGAGCGAGCTGACGGCCCTCGAGGACAAGATCCCGGGTTTCCGGTTCGTGCCGGCCCTGTCCGAACCCGAACAAGGTGAGGACTGGGACGGCGAGACCGGCCTGATCACCGACGTGGTGCGGCGGCTCGAGACCGACCTGGGCCGCACCGACGTCTACGTGTGCGGGCCGCCGCCCATGGTGGAGGCGGCCCTGGAACTGCTGCCGGCGCTCGGCGTGCCGGAGAAGCGGATCTACTACGACAAGTTCACCACGACCGGCGATGCGGACGAGACGTGAGTCCGGCTGGGAAACCGACGCAACGACGAGGCCAGTGCCCGACGCGAAGGAATTGGAACCCATGACAACGACGGCTGAACGCAGCGTTCCCAAGCCCGTCTTCACCGATGCCGAGGCGGGCGCCCGCGAGTTCCCGGACTCCGAGGCGAGGCAGTTCAACTACTACACCCCGAAAAAGCGCAAGCAGAGCCACTACGAGGACGTCACCGTCGAGGTGCAGCCCGACCCGCGGCACTACTTGAGCCAGGGCTGGCTGTACGGCTTCGCCGACGGCAAGGGCGGTTACCCGCTGGAGTGGACCGCGCTCAAGGCCTGGGGTTCCGACCGGCCCGTGCCCGTGCGCAGCCCCGGCTCCGGCGGCCAGGGCTACCCGTGGCCGGCCCACGGCTGGCACGAGTTCCGCGACCCCAACGAGGAGTGGGAGCTCACGCTCTACCGCTACAACGCCAACGTGGTGCGCCAGCTCAACCAGAACATCGACGCGGCACGGCAGTCGAAGGCGTTCGAGCAGTGGAACCCCAACTGGGTCAGCTTCGTGTCGCAGCACATCGGCGCGTGGATGCACGTGGACCACGGCCTCGGGCTCTACTTGTTCGCCAACGCCAACCGCCGCGCTCCCACCAACATGCACAACAACGCGATCTCCGTGAACAGCATGCACCGCATCCGCGCGGCGCAGGACCTGGCGCTGTACAACCTCACGCTGTCCGAGGAGATCGAGGGCTTCGACGGCAACGCGCACCTCGCGACGTGGAACCAGGACCCCGCGTGGCAGGGCGTGCGGGAGACCGCGGAGGCGCTCACGGAGATCTGGGACTGGTGCGAGGCGATCTTCGCCGCGAACATCGTGTTCGAGCCGCTCGTGGGCGAGCTGTTCCGCAGCCGGCTCGTGCAGCAGGCGGCACCGGCGAACGGCGACTTCGTGACCCCGACGCTGATCGGTGCCGAGGAGTTCGACTTCTCCGAACGCGACCTGCGCTACACGAAGGCGATGTTCGAGCTGTTGGTCAACGACAGCGAGTTCGCCGACCACAACCGCGCGCTGATGGACCAGTGGCTCGCGGCGTGGGTGCCGAAGTGCCTCTCGGCCGCACGCACGATGCAGCCGCTGTGGTCACAGCCCGACGCGAAGCCCATGCGGTTCGAAGACGGTCTCGACCGCGCCAAGAGCCGCTTCGGCGGCATCCTGTCCGACCTGGGTCTGCAGGCACCGAAGGAGCTGAGCCAGTGACTGTCTTCAAAACCGCGGAAAGCCCGTTCAAGTCCGACAACACCGCGTCGAACATGTGCGGCTTCACCTTGATGAACAACCAGGTCGGCGCGATCATCGCCGAGGTGGTGGGCAAACTCGACAACGTCACCGTCACGCCCCTGCCCTCGATGATCCGCGTGGACGCCATGGGCCGCATGGACCTCATCTTCGCCGAGGTGGACGAGGCAGCGGGCGAGGAGGAGGGCTGGTTCGACTCGGCGGAGTTCGAGGAGAGCATGTCCACCCACTACGGGCGCATGGTCCACCTCGACGACCGCACGATCATGTTCGCCAACCCCGAGGACGCGGCCGAGTACCTCGACTTCGACCTCGTGGCGCGCAAGTAACGGCACCGATCGCAACACAACAGCACAACTCGGGAGAGCACTCGATTCAGTCCGGGAGGAGCACCGTGTACGAAAAGGACGGCGAAAAGTACTTCGTAGTCGACGGGCATACCCACTTCTGGGATGCCAGCCCCGCCAACTGGGTGTCGGGTCAGGAGGAGTACGCGAAGGGCTGGATCGAGTGCTTCCACGCGTACCAGAGCCTCGGCCCGGCCGAAACCCACTGGCCGATCGAGAAGTTCCAGAAGTACGACGAAGAAACGATGATGTACGACCTGTTCGACGCCGGCCACGTCGACGTCGCCATCTTCCAGCCCACGAGCCTGCGGCAGTGGTACCGCGAAGGGTTCAACACCACTGAGGCCAACGGGGCGCTGGCGGAGAAGTACCCGGGCCGGTTCGTGGTCAACACGAACTGGGACCCGCGAGATGGCGAGCCGGGTCTGAAGGCACTGGAAGAGCGAGTCAAGCGCTGGGGCTGCACAGGTGCGAAGCTCTACACCGCCGAGTGGCACGGCGACTCGCGCGGCTGGAGTCTGAGGGACCCGGAGGCCTCGCGCTACCTGGAGAAGTGCCAGGAGCTCGGCGTGAAGAACATCCACGTCCACAAGGGACCGACGATCTGGCCCCTGGACAAGGACGCGTTCGACGTGAAGGACGTGGACTACGCGGCCACGAACTTCCCGGGGCTCAACTTCATCGTCGAGCACGTGGGGCTGCCGCGGATCGAGGACTTCTGCTTCATGGCCACGCAGGAGCCCAACGTCTACGCCGGCCTGTCGGTGGTCATCGGCGGGCTCATGCACGCGCGGCCGCGGTTCTTCGCGAAGGTGATGGGAGAGCTGCTGTTCTGGGTCGGTGAGGACAAGATGCTCTTCGGCGCCGACTACGCCATCTGGGAGCCGAAGTGGCAGGTGGAAGGCTTCGTCGACTGGCAGATGCCCGACGGCGAGGAGTTCTCCGACTACGGGAAGCTCACGGTCGAGACCAAGAAGAAGATCCTCGGCCTCAACGCGGCCCGCCTGTACGGCCTCGAAGTGCCCGAGGGGCTCGACCTCAAGGCACCCAAGACCGTCGAGGCAGTAGGGGTTCCGTCGCCGTGATGGCGCCCGGTTCCGCCGGCGCGCGCACCGACCAGACCGCCGCGATCACCGCGGCGGTCTGGTCGGCGCTGGGGACCGTGCGCGATCCCGAGCTCGACCGGCCGTTGACCGACCTGGGTTTCGTGGCCAGCTCCACAGTGGACCCGGGTGGGGAGGCGGTCGTCGAGCTGTGCCTGCCGACGTATTTCTGCGCACCGAACTTCGCGTTCCTCATGGTGGCCGACTCCTACGACGCCGTTTCGGCGGTGCCGGGGGTCAGCCGCGCCGTGGTCCGCCTGAAGGACCACTTCGCCGCCGACGTGATCAACAAGGGGGTGGCGGCGCGGGCCGGTTTCGTCGGTTCCTTCGGCGACGAGGCGGCCGACGAGCTCGACAGCCTGCGCGCCGACTTCCTGCGCAAGGCCGTGCTCGCCGGCACCGACCGCGTGTGCCGGTCGATGGTGTCCGGCGGCGTGGCCCGGGAACGCCTGGCGGAGCTCACGCTCGCCGACGCGCCGCCGACGCCGGATCGCGAACGGCTGCGGGAGCGCCGCCGTGAGCTGGGCCTGCCCGGCGGTGACGCGGACCCGCTCGTGCTGGACCCGGGCACGGGCCAGGCCGTGCCGGCGCCCGAGCTGCACCGGCACCTCGGGGTCGCGCGCCTCACGCGCGTGAGCCAGGACGCCAACTCGGGGGTGTGCCGCGGGATGCTGCGCGCCCGCTACCCGGAGGCCAGCAGCATTCCCGAAACGGAGGAGACGCCATGAAGGCGGTCCGGTTGCAAGCTTACCACCAGCAGCCCGTCCTCGAAGAAGTGCCGGAGCCGAAGGCCGCCGGGCCGCTCGACGTGGTGGTGAAGATCGGCGGGGCCGGTGTGTGCCGCACGGACCTGCACATCATCGAGGAGCAGTGGGCCGCGAAATCCGGCGTCGCGCTGCCTTACACGATCGGGCACGAGAACGCGGGCTGGGTGCACGAGGTCGGCTCGGCGGTGACCAACGTGGCCGTCGGCGACACCGTGATCCTGCACCCGACGCCGACGTGCGGGCTGTGCCACGCCTGCCGCGCCGGCAACGACATGCACTGCGAGAACAACGCCTTCCCCGGCATCGACACCGACGGCGGGATGGCCGAGTACCTGCTCACCTCGGCGCGGGCGTGCATCAAGCTCGACCCGGACACGCGCCCCGAGGACGTCGCGGCGCTGGCCGACGCCGGCATCACCGCTTACCACGCCGTGCGCAAGGCGGTGCCGCTGCTGCCCCCGGGCACGGTGTGCGTCGTCAACGGCGCGGGCGGGCTCGGGCACATCGGCATCCAGTCGCTGCGGGCGCTCACCGCGACGACCGTGGTGGTCGTGGACCGCAATGTCGAGGCGCTCAAGCTCGCCGCGGAGCTCGGGGCCGACCACACCGTGGTCGCCGACGGCACCCACGTCGACGCGGTCCTCGACCTGACCGGTGGCCACGGCGCCGAGGTGGTGCTGGACTTCGTCGCCGAGCAGGGCGCGCAGCAGGACGCGTTCGCCATGACGCGCCGTGCCGGCTCGCACTTCGTGATCGGTTACGGCAGCAACATCGACGTGCCGACGATCGACATCATCTCCACGGAACGCAACATCGTGGGCAATCTGGTGGGCACCTACAACGACCTCGTGGAGCTGATGGTGCTCGCGCAGGCGGGCAAGGTCACCTTGCACACCAGGCAGTACCCGCTCGACGCGGCACTCGACGCGCTGGCCGATCTCGACGCCGGCCGCGTGCGGGGCCGCGCCATTCTCGTCCCCTAGCCGATCCGGTCCCATCACACAGGAGGAGCAGCATGGCCAAGGAACTTCGCTTCGGCTCGGAAGCCCGCGACCTGCTGGTGGCGGGGGTGGACAAACTCGCGGAGGCCGTGAAATCGACGCTGGGCCCCAAGGGGCGCAACGTGATCATCGAGAAGATCACCGGTTCGCCCGTGGTCACCAACGACGGCGTGACGATCGCGCGTGAAGTCCACCTGCGCAACCAGTTCGAGAACATGGGCGCACAGCTGGTGAAGGAAGCGGCGATCAAGACCAACGACGTGGTGGGCGACGGCACCACGACCGCGACCGTGATCGCGCAGGCGATCGTGAGCGAGGGAATGCGGGCCATCGCCCACGGCGGCAACCCCGTGCTCGTCAAGCGCGGTATCGACGCGGCGGTGGGCCGGCTCGTCGAGCACCTGGAGACGATGGCGCACCCGGTGAAGTCCGAAGAGGACTACGCGCGGGTCGCGGCGATCTCCGCCAACGACGACGGGGCCGTCGGCTCGGTGATCGCCAAGGCGCTGCACACCGTGGGGGAGAGCGGCGTCGTCACGATCGAGGAGTCGCCGCGCATCGGCATGTCGGTGGAGTTCGTGGAGGGCTTCGAGTTCGACAACGGCTACCTCTCGCCGTACCTCGTCACGGATCCCGGGCGCCTGGAAGCGGTGCTCGACGACCCGTACATCCTCATGTGCAGCGAGAAGATCAGCAACGTGCAGCAGCTGATGCCGGTGCTGGACAAGGTGATGCGCAACCCGCGCCCGCTCGTGCTGATCGCGGAGAACGTGGAGGGCACGGCGCTGTCGATGCTCGTGCACAACCACGTGAACCGCACGTTCCAGGCCGTCGCGATCCGTGCGCCCGGCTTCGGCGACCGCCGGCTGCACAAGCTGGAGGACCTGGCGGCCGTGGTCGGCGGGGCCGTGCTGTCGAAGCACTCGGGGTTCTCGCTGGAGACGATGAAACTCGAGCACCTCGGCCGCGCGAAGCAGGTGCGGGTGACGGAGAACGCGACCCAGATCGTCGGGGGCGCGGGTTCCGCCGAGGCCGTCGAGTTCCGCGTGGGCCAGCTGCGCGCCGAGCGCGACCGCGCGCAGTTCGGGGTCGACGAGGACGTGCTGACCGAGCGGATCGGCGCGCTGACGGGCAAGGTCGCGGTGATCCGCGTCGGCGCCGCGACGCCGGCCGAGCTCAAGGAGCTGCAGCACCGCGTGGAGGACGCGCTCTCGGCCACCCGGGCCGCGATCGCGGAGGGTGTGGTCGCCGGCGGCGGCGCGACCCTGCTGCACGCGGAGAAGGTGCTGACCGGTCTCGACCTCGAAGGCGACTACGCCATCGGCGCCGACATCGTGCGGCGCGCGCTGAGCGCACCGGCAATGCTGATCGCCAGCAACGCCGGGTACGCGGCCGAGGAGATCGTGGAGCAGACCCGGAAGCTCGGCGACGACGAAGGGTTCGACGCGTTGGTCGGACGCTTCGGCGACCTCGTCGAGCTCGGCATCATCGACCCGTTGCGGGTGTGCCGTTCGGCGCTGCAGAACGGCGCTTCGGTCGCCGGCCTGCTGCTGACGACGAACTCGCTGATCGCCGAGGAGCAGACGCCGTGGGGCGGCAGCGCGGCGCTGATGACCGAGTTCGGGCCGCTCGACGAAGGCCTGCACCAGCCCTCGCCCGACGCGAGCACTCCACAGTCGCTCGGGATGGGGCCGTCGGTCGGCTGATCTCCGTTTCGACCACGCAGCTGATCCGGGTTGCTTGACCCCCGCGCACCTCACCCCCGTACGGGTGCGCGGGGGTCTTCCCGTTGAGTGGCACGGAAAGCCGCGAGTGCCCCGGTGAGCGCGAACCGGCCGGGTCCGGTGAACGCGACCACCAGCAACGTCCAGCAGAACAATGCGGCCTGCTCGCCGCCGTTCTGGATCGGCAGCACGTCGTTCGGCGCGTGGACGGTGAAGTAGGCGAAGGCCATCGACCCGGAGCCGATCAGCGCGGCCGCGCGGGTGCCGATGCCGAGGAACACCAGCGTGCCCGCCACGAGCTGGATGAGCGCCGCCCACCAGCCGGGCCACGAGCCGACCTGCGCGGGGGCGTGGGCGCCCAGGAGTCCGAAGAGGGTTTTCACGCCGTGGCACGCGAAGAGGAATCCCACGACGATGCGGAACAGTCCGATCGCGTGGTCGCGGATCGCGTCCAGCCGGTGCATGGTACCTCCACAAAGGACGGTGCCGGGGCGCGGCGGGGCCGACACCCCGGTCGGCTGCCGTAATGGTCCAGACCTATTTGTGCGTGGGACCAGGTATACCGGCTGTGACGTCCGACGCGGTACCTGCGAAAGTGTGGCCTCGCGCGTTCGGGGGTGCTCAGGCGTGCCGCGGTGGCCAGCCGGACTCGAGGAGATCGAATACGGCGTGCATCGCGGCGAGGGGGTCGGGCTCGGTACCGGTGAGGTCGGGGATCTCCAGCACGTAGCGGGCCAATGCCCTGGTCGCCATGTCGGTCGCGGGCACGTCGCTCGCCTCGGCGATCGCTTCGGTCAGCGCGGCTTCGCTCTGGACCCAGAGCTTGCGCGCGTACCCGCGCAAGGCCGGCGTGGTGACGATCAGGGTGCGCTTGCGTTCGTACTCGGGCGGCAGTTCGGCGGCGAACGGCCCGCGGTTCGCGAAGAACCGGCGCAGGGCGGCGAGGACGGACTCGCCCGCTTCCCGTTCGCGCACGGCGGCGACGAGACCTTCACGGCGTTCGGTGCCGTCGTCGAAGATCAGGGCTTCCTTGCCGTCGGGCACGTGGGCGAACAACGTGGCGACGGAGACGTCGGCCGCCTCGGCGATCTGCGCCACGGTGACGTGGTCGTAGCCGTGCTCGAGGAACAGGCGCGCAGCGGCGTCGTCGAGCGCCTGGCGGGTGCGGGCCTTCTTGCGTTCGCGTCGACCGGGGGTGGCGGGCATGAGGCTCACGATAGCTGAAGCGACTCTGAAATTGTAGTTACTATGAAATAAGAGTGACTACAGAAATGAGGGCACGCCATGGCCAACCAGTCGACGATCGCGCTGGTGACCGGCGGCAACGCCGGCATCGGCTACTTCGTCGCCGAGCAGCTCGCCACGACCGGCGCCGCCGTGGTGCTCGGCAGCCGCGACCCCGCGAAGGCCGCCTCCGCGATCGGGGCGATCCAGGCGCGAGTGCCCGGCGCTCGGGTCACCTCCGTGCGCCTCGACCTCGCCGACCTGGCCTCGCTGAAAGCCTCGGTCGACGCGCTGGACATGCCGCGGCTCGACGTGGCCGTCCTCAACGCGGGGGTGCTCCTCGAAGGTCCGAAGCGGCGAGAGACCCCGGCCGGCCACGAGCTGACGTTCGGCACCAACCACCTCGGTCACTTCGCCCTCACGGCCCTGCTGTGGCCCCGGTTGTCGGCCGGCCGTGTGGTGACCACGGGCAGCTTCACGGCCCGCTCCGCTCACCTCGACCTCGACGACCTGCAGAGCACCCGCGCCTTCGCGCCGAAGCAGACCTACGAGCGCGCCAAGCTCGCTCAGATGCTGTTCGGCTTCGAGCTTGCCCGCCGTCTCGAGGAGGCGGACAGCGGTGCCCTCAGCGTCGTGGTCCACCCCGGCGGCGCCCTGAACGCCCTGACTCCCTCACGACCGCCGATGCACTCACGCACCACCGGGCAGCTGCTCCGCGCGGTGCCCGCCGGCGTGCTGCTGCAAGGAAAACACGCGGGCGCCCGGCCGTCCGTGCACGCGGCGCTCGACCCGTCCGTCCGCAATGGACAGCTGTGGGGCCCGCGGTTCTTCGGCCTGCGGGGAAAACCGCGCCTCGAAACTCCGAAAGGACCGCTCGCGGACTCCGCGACCGGCCGTCGGCTGTGGGACCTGAGCGCGGAACTGACGGGCGTGGACCCGGACTTCGTGACCGCGCTCTGACGCGTGATCGGCGCCGGGTGGCGCCCGACGCGCGGTTTGTCTTTCCGCACCGCGACCGTGACCGTGACGGGCAAGGTACCAGGAGTGGCGGCCCCAGGCGTGGTGGCGCGGGAAACGCCGGTCACCGGGGCGGCCCGGTGACCGGCGTTTCGCGGCAAGGGTTCAGGACGCAGGTGTCACGTCGATGAGGATCTTGCCCGTCGTGCCGTTCTCCGAGGCTTCGTGGGCTTGTGCCGTCTGCTCCAGGGGGAAGCGGTGCAGCGGCAGGCCGCGCTCCTCGCCCAAGCGCAGGGCGCCGTCGGTGAGAGCCGCGGTGACGTCCTCCGCGCCGGCGCGGAGCTTGTCCAGGCCGACGGTGTAGAGGACCAGGAACTGGTAGCGCGAGTTCAGCCACAGGTTGCGGCCGAAATCGAGAGTGATCTTGCCGGTGCCGCGGTCGTCGCCGTAGGCCGCGACGGTGCCGCGGGTGCGCAGGACCTCGGCGTGCAGCCCGGCGTTCGTGCCGGCGGCGACCTCGACCACGAGGTCCACGCCGTCGGGGGCGATCGCCCGGATCTCGGCCGCCAGGTCGCCGGAGGTGTAGCGGAGCGCGTGGTCCGCGCCGGCCGCCCGGGCCAGCGCGGCCTTGGCCTCGGTGCTCACGGTGGTGAGCACCGCGGCCTTGGCCTCGGTGCTCACGGTGGTGAGCACCGTCGCGCCGGCCCAGCGGGCGAGCTGGATCGTGGCGTTGCCGACGGCGCCCGCCCCGCCCGTGACCAGGACGGTGCGGCCCGCGAGCGCGCCCGGGGCGAGCCGCGTCGGCCCGTCCTCGGCGACGGTCAGGGCGCGGTGCGCCGTGAGGGCGGGGATGGCGAACCCGGCACCCTCGTCGAAGCCGACCGCGTCGGGCAGTCGCACGAGCCGTTCGGCCGGCAGCACGGTGTACTCCTGCGCCGTTCCGGACGCGGGGGAGTGGGCCGCGGCCAGCAGCACCCACACGCGGTCGCCCGGCGTGAACTCCGTGACACCCGGCCCGACGGCGTCGACCACGCCCGCGCCGTCCTGGTTGGGCACGGCCGGACCCGCGAGCTCACCGGGGCCGCGGCGCGACTTCCAGTCCGTGGGATTCACCGCCGACACCACGATCCGCACCCGGACCTCGCCGGTGCCGGGCTCCGGGACCTCCCGCTCCGACAGCGACAACACTTCCGGCCCGCCGTGGCGGGTGAACGTGACAGCCTTCATCTCTCGTGCAAGCCCGCGCCCCCGCGGGCGTATTCCGCGGCCGCCGGAATTTCCTCCCGCCGGGGCCGCCTCGCCCGGCGCTGTGGCGTGGGGTTTACCCCACACCGGCCGCTGACCGGCCGTGGTGGCTGCTCGATGGCTCCGCGGCCTTCCACGCGCAAGGCTGAAGGCACGAGCCCACACCCGGACCGCTGACGGAGGAGAGAACCATGGCCGCCCTCGAAAAGCCGGACGTGCGCCTCGAATCAGCGGCCCAGGAACTGGCCGGCGCCACAGCGAACCCGCCGTTCCGCTACGAGCTCGGCCCCGAAGCGGCCCGCAAGGTGCTCGACGGCCTGCAGTCGGGCGGCGTGGCGAAGCCCGCCGTCGACGAGGAGCGGCTCACAGTGTCCGCCGCCGTCGGCGATGTCCGGGTGCGGATCGTGAAACCCGACGGCGCCGACGGCACTCTGCCGGTGATCCTCTACGTGGACGGCGGCGGCTGGATCCTCGGCAACGCCGGCACCCACGACCGGCTGGTGCGCGAGCTCGCGACCGGCGTCGGCGCCGCAGTGGTGTTCGTGGAGTACACCCCGTCGCCGGAGGCGCGCTACCCGGTGGCGATCGAGCCGGCCTACGCGAACCCGCAGCGGATGGGTCGCGAGGGCGCCGGCAAGGGCATCGAGGAGGCATACAGGGCCGTCGCGGGCGACTCCGTGGGCGGGAACATGACCGCCGCGCCGGCCTTGATGGCGAAGGAACGCGGCGTCGTCACCTTCGTGCAGCACTCGACGTACTACCCGGTCACCGACGCGGGCATGGACACCGGCTCGTACCGCCGGTTCGAACACGGTCCCTGTCCGGCGGCGAAGGCGATGGCCTGGTTCTGGGACGCCTACCTCCCCGAGCCCGCCCAACGCCGGCAGATCACCGCCGCACCACTGCAAGCGAGCCTCGACCGGCCGGCCGGGCCGCCGCCCGCGTTCCTGCTGGTCGACGAGTACGACGACGTGCTACGCGACGAAGGCCAGGCCTACGCGGCGAAGCTGCGGGACGCGGGCATGGCCGTGACGACAGCGCGCTACGACGGCATCCTCAACGACTTCATGATGCTCGACCCGGTCCGGGACACGCACGCGGCGAAGGCCGCGGCTGCGCAAGCGATCGCGGTCCTGCGGGAGGCCCTGCACTGACAGGGCGTGCCGCCGCCCCCCCGCACAGCGGCGGCACCCGCGGTCCGGCCATTCCCCCCCCTCATGGCCGGGCCGCGGCTCGCGGCTCGGCGAGGGTGACCACGCCGCCGCGAGCGTGGGTACGGTGAAGGCCTCCGACACCGTCGGGAGGGTGCCGTGGAATCTCCCCGTGAAGTGCTCGAGCTGATCCTGCACACGGTTCCGCAGCCGGTCTGGGTGATCGACCACGGCGGGGCGATCGTCTTCGCCAATCCCGCGGCCGTGGCCTTGCTGGGCTACGACGACCTGGCCGAGCTGCGCGGGCGGCAGAGCCACGAAACGGTGCACCACCACTACCCCGACGGCTCGCCGTTCCCGGCTTCCGAGTGCCCGATGCTGCGGTCGCGCCAGGCCGGGGAAACCGTGCACAGGGACGAAGACTGGTTCTTCCGGCGGGACGGCTCGATGTTCCCGATCGAGTGGTGGTCGGCCCCGCTGGACCTGCCCGGCGGCCGCGGCGCGGTGCTCGCGTTCGAGGAGACCACGCAGCGCCGTGCGGCCGAGCAGGCGGTACGCGAGCGTGACGCGGCGCAGATCCGCGCGGCCGAGTCGCGCGCCACCGGACGGCGCATCGTCGAGAGCGCGACTGCGGCCCGCCGGCAGCTGGCCCGCGACCTGCACGACGGTGCCCAGCAACGGCTCGTCGCCCTGCTCATCGACCTGCAGCTCGCCCGTGAGGAGTTCGCCGCCGCCCCGGACCGTGTGCCCGGGCTCCTCGAGGAAGCCGTCGAGCACACGCGCGCGGCCATCAGCGAGCTGCGGGAGCTCGCCGCCGGGATCCACCCGGCCGTCCTGTCCGCGCGCGGGCTCCGCTTCGCCGTCGAGACCCTCGCCTCGCGCGCGGCCCTGCCGGTGGTGGTGACCGGCTCCGTCGAGGCGGAGCTCGCGGAGGGAGTCGAGGCGTGCGCCTACTTCGTCACCGCCGAAGCCCTCACGAACGCGGTCAAGCACTCGCGCGCGTCGCAGGTCACGGTGACTCTGGCAGCGAGCGGGCCCCTGCTCACGGTCGAGGTGCGCGACGACGGCGTCGGCGGAGCCGTCGCGGGCGGATCCGGTTCCGGGCTCGCCGGGCTTGCCGATCGCGTCGACGCCCTCGACGGCCGGCTCACGCTGTCCTCCCCACCCGGCGCCGGAACCGTGCTGCGCGCGGAATTTCCCCTCTGAGCACCCGAACTGTGGGGACACCCCCATGGCGGGGCCGGGTGCGGGCGGGGACCCTTGAGCGATGTCGCCCACCGCCCTGATCGTCGACGACGACACCGGCTTCCGGCGCGCGGCCGGGCGCCTGCTGGCCGCTCGGGGCTTCGAGGTCGTCGCCGAGGCGGCCGACGCGGCGCAAGCCAGGGAAGCCGTGCGCGCCCACCACCCCGACTGCGTGCTCCTCGACCTCCACCTCCCCGACGGCGACGGCCTCTCGGCCGCCCGCGCGCTCGCCGTGCTCCCCGGCCCGGCGCCCCGCATCCTCGTGACCTCGACCGAGCCACCCGGCTTCGTCGCCGCCGACCTCGCCGCACTCGGGATCGTCGGCTTCGTGGCCAAGGACCACCTGGCGACCGCCGACCTGGCGGCGTTGTTCGGTTTTTCGGCCGCCTGACGGCCGGCGCCTGGTCAGCCTCGTTCGTCGAACGGTTCGTCGCTCCAGCGAGGCCGGGCCGCGACAGCAAGACCAGTGTTTCGGCGACGCGGTCGTGACTCCGTTCCCCCGTCTCCCCGTGATCGTCCACACCGGACTGGATCAGCTCCGGCTCCTCGTCCCACAGCGGCTTGACTCCGGCGAGGGCGGGCGGGAAGGCACGCCCGCCCTCACCCTCACGATCGACTGTCCGGACGCGGGATCGCAAACGCAACCGACATTTCCGGCGCCCTGCCACCAAGGGACGTCAGTTCTGCAGGTACCGCAGCACCGCGAGCACCCGCCGATGCCGGCTGCTCGCCGACTGGTGCAGCCCGAGCTTGCTGAAGATCCCCGTCACGTGGCGTTCCACCGCCGGCACGGTGACCACGAGCTTCTCCGCGATGCCGACGTTCGAGTGGCCCTCGGCCATCAGTGCGAGGACGTCGCGCTCGCGGGGGGTCAGGTCGTCGAGGGGGCTGCCGACGCGCTTGCGCCCGACCAGCCGGGCGATCACGTCCGGGTCGAGAGCCGTGTTGCCCTCGGCGACGCGCCGCACGGCGTCGACGAGCACCGCCGGGTCGGCCACCTTCTCCTTGAGCAGGTACCCGACGCCTTCGGCGCGGTCGCCGACCAGCTCGAAGGCGTAGCGGTCCTCCAGGAACTGCGAGAGCACGATCACCCCGACGCCCGGCTCGGACGACCGGATCTCCAACGCCGCGCGCAACCCGTCGTCGGTCAGGTCCGGGGGCATGCGGATGTCGGTGATCAGCACGTCGGGCCGGCGCGCCCGGACCTGCCGCAGCACGTCCGGCGCGTCCGCGGCCACGGCGACGACCTCGAAGCCGGCGCGTTCGAGGACGCGCACGATCCCTTCCCGGACCAGGGCCTGGTCCTCGCCGACGACCACCCGGATCCGTTCAGCCACCGGCTCACGGTACAGGGGCGCGCCCGTCCGGGCCTGCCCGTGGAACCCGGGCGCCCGGGCGCGAGTGCAGCGCGTGCCGGTGCGGTGACCGGCTGCTGCGCCCCCCGGATCGACGTGGCGCGCCCCCTTGAGTTTCGGCTAACGACGAGTTACCGTCCGCCTAACCAGTATTCACCTCCCGCAAAGAAGCAGGTGGCCCATGTCCGAAGTGGCGACCAACGCCCCGGCCGGCGTGGCCGGGTCCGCCTACACCCGAAGAGAGCGCGGTCTGATCATCGCGGCCGCGGTCAGCGGCTGGGGGATGGAGTACTTCGACCTCGTGATCCTGTCGCTGGTCGCCGGCGACGTGGGGAAGACGTTCGGCGTCTCCACGGCCGCCGTGGGCGCGGTCTTCACGGCGCAGCTCGCGGCCACCGCGATCGGCGGCATCCTGTTCGGCCCGTTGGCCGACCGGTTCGGCCGCCGTCGCGTGCTCACGTGGACGATCTGGGTGTTCGCGATCGGCACGGGGCTGGGCGCGCTCGCGCCGAGCTTCGGGCTGTTCGTGGTGTGCCGGATGATCGCCGGGATCGGGATCGGCGGCGAGTGGGCCATCGGCTTCGCGCTGCTGAACGAGGCGTGGTCGCCCAAGCGCCGCGGCCTCGCGGGCGGCATGGTGCAGGCCGCGATCTGGCCCGCGTACGCGATCGGTATCTTCGTCGCCGGTGCCGTGCCCAACTGGCGCTGGGCGTTCGCCATCGGCGCGCTGCCGGCGCTCGCCGCGGTCGCGATCCGGCTCGCCTGCCCGGAGTCGAAGCAGTGGCTGGAGCTGCAGCGGGCCAAGGCCGAAGGCCGGCAGGCCGGCACTGTCGTCGCACGGGAGTCCGCGACCGCCGGGCTCGCAATGCTGTTCAAGAAGAACGCGCTGAAGATGGTCGTGCTCGGCACCGTCGTGGTGTTCGGCGCGCAGTACTCCTACTACGTCTACTCGTCCTGGATGCCGACCTTCCTCAAGACCGGCCTGCACCTGGGCGCAGGACCGACGCAGACGGTGCTCTACGTCAGTGCCGCCATCTCGCTCGTCTCCTACATCGCGGCCGGCGCGCTCGGCGACCGGTGGGGCCGGCGCAAGGCACTGCTCGCCTTCGCCTCGGTGCAGCTGGTCGCGTTCATCGCCTTCGCCGTGCTGATCGCCACCGGCGCCGCGACCGGGGCGGTGATCGCGATGTACTTCGTGATCTCGTTCGGGCTGGGCTACTTCGCGGTGTTCGGCACGTGGTTCGGCGAGCTGTTCGCCACGCCGATCCGGGCCACGGGCTCGAGCTTCTGCTACTCGGTGGGCCGCGGGATCGCGAGCTTCGGGCCCGGGATCGTCGGCCTGCTCGCCGCCCGCTACGGCCTCGGCGGCGGCATTTCGACCGGCCTGTTCGCCGTGGCTCTGATGATGATCACCGCGCTGTTCCTGGCCGACCGCTCCGGCCGGGCCATCACAGCTGTGGAATGAGTCGGGAATGAGGAAGGGGAACGACTTGCAGCACCTCTGGAGGGACCACGTCGACGAGCGCCTCGCGCTCGAGGCCCGCGAGTTCACGCGCGAGCACGTGGCCCCGGTCGCGGACGCGCTGGATCGCGACGACCGCTATCCGCTCGACCTCGTGCGGCTCACCGCCGAACGCGGCTGGAACTCGATGACGCTCGACCCGCGCTACGGCGGCGAGGGCCGCCCGATGACCGAGCTGCTCGCCGTGCTGGAGGAGCTCTCGGTCGCGAGCGCGATCCTGGGCATCTCGCTCATCACGATCTTCCAGAGCCAGCGCTGCATCGAGCGCTACGGCGAGGAGTCGCTCAAGGAGCGCTACCTGCCGCGCTACGCCGGTGGGCTGCCCGCGTCGTTCGCGCTGACCGAGGACGGGCACGGCAGCGACATCCGCACGCTCGACACCAAGGCCCACCGCACCGACAAGGGCTGGGTCCTCAACGGCGAGAAGGCCTTCATCACCTCCGGCGCGGCCGCGGAGCTGTTCGTGGTGCTCGCCGAGACCGATGTCGGGGTCTCGACGTTCGCGGTCACCAAGGACACCCCGGGCGTGTCCAGCTACCAGGGCCACGAGGCTGAGACGTTCGGGCTGCGCAACGGCCCGCACGTCAACCTGGTGCTGGAAGACGTCGAGGTGCCCGCCGACCACCTGATCGGCACCGAGGGCCGCGGCCTCAAGCAGGTGATGGTCACCCTCGCCAACTCGCGCACGCTCGCCGCGGGCATCAGCCTCGGCATCGCGCGCGCGGCGTTCGAGGGCGCGCTGCGGTACGTGGACAAGCGCTCCGCGTTCGGCACGAAGGTCCTGGATTTCCAAGGGATCCAGTGGTACTTCGCCGAGCTGGCCGCGCAGATCGACGCGACGCGGCTGCTCACCTACGAAGCCGCGCGCGACCTCGACGCGGGCCGCGACATCGCGCGCTCGTCCTCGTCGGCGAAGCTGCTGGCGGCCTCGCTCGCCACGAAGGTCGCCTCCACGGCGGTGCAGGTGTGCGGTGCCCACGGCACGCGCGAGACCCAGCCGTTCGGTCGGTACCTGCGCGACGCGAAGGCGTACGAGGTGGCCGGGGGATCGGCAGAGGTGCTCAAGAACACCGTCGCGAAGAGCCTGGTCAAGGCCGTCAGGGTGGAGGATCGGTAGATGTTCGCGGCAACACTGAAGCAGCGGTGCGAGACCAGCGGTGACGCGCCGTTCCTGCTGCAGGACGACAAGGTGATCAGCTGGGCCGGGCTGCTCGACGTGGTCACCCGCACCGCGACGCTGCTGCAGAGCAACGGTGTGCGGGCCGGCGATCGCGTGCTGCTCGCCTGCGGCAACACGCCGACGTTCCCCTACCTGTGGTTCGCGCTGCGCTGGCTCGGCGCCACGTGCGTGCCGCTGCACAACCAGGCGACCGGCGCGCACATCCGCCAGGTCGTGGCCGACGCGGGCATCGAGTTCGCCGTCGGCGACACCCCGAGCATCGCACGGCTGGTCGCCGACGCGGGCTTCGACTCCGGGCACACGCTGGGCTTCACCACAGCCGACGAGCTGGAGCACGCCGTGGCCGGCCTGGCGCCGCACCCGATGCACGAGGCGGAACTCGACGCCGAGAGCAGCCTGCTCTACACCTCGGGCACCACCGGCCCGCCCAAGGGCGCGGTGCTCTCCGACGGCGCGTTCCTCGCCGGCGGCCGGGAACTGGCCGACGCGATCGGGATCCGCGCCGACGACCGGATCATGGTGGCGCTGCCGCTGTTCCACACCAACCCGCAGGTGTACGCGGTGATGACCGCGATCGCCACCGGTGCTTCGCTGGCGCTGCTGGAGAAGTTCGAGCCGGCGAAGTTCCTGGACCAGGCGATCCGGTACGAGGCCACGGGATTCACCTACGTCGGCACGATGCTGGCGATGCTCGTGCGCAAGCTGCCCGAGCACATCCCGCCGCACAAGCTGCGCTTCTGCACCGGCGGCGGCGCACCGGTCGGGCTGTGGACCACGATCGAGGACCACGTGGGCGTCGAGGTCCACGAGCTCTACGGCATGACCGAGACCGGCGGCTGGGTCACGGCCAACCGCTCCGGGCAGCGCCGCCGCGGGACCTGCGGTACCGTCCGGCCCGACATGGACCTGGCGATCCTCGACGTGAACGACGTGCCCGTGGCACCCGGCGAGCCGGGGCAGATCTGCGTGCGCCCGCGTGAGGCCTTCGTGCTCTTCGACGGTTACCACGGCAAGGCCGAGCTGACGCTGCAGAAGTTCCGCAACCTGTGGTTCCACACCGGGGACATGGGCGCGGTCGACGACGAGGGTTACCTCGTGTTCCACGGCCGGGCCGACGACATGATCCGCCGAGCCGGCGAGAACGTGCGGCCGGCCGACGTCGAGGCGGCGATCGCCGGGCACCCGGCGGTGGACGAGGTGGCCGTGGTCGGCGTGCCCGACGAGGTCGTGGGCCAGGAGGTCCGCGCCGTCGTGGTGCCGCGCGGCGAGTTCGACCCGCTCGGGCTGCCCGCGTTCCTCGACGGCAAGCTGCCGAAGTTCGCGTGGCCGCGCTACATCTCGGTGCGTCCCGCACTGCCCAAGACGGCGACGCAGAAGGTCCGCTCGGCCCTGCTGCGCACGCACGAATCCGACGACGTCGACCTCCGCGGAGCCCGCCCATGACCGAACCCGTGCTGTTCGAGGTGACCGACGGCGTCGCCGTGCTCACCCTCAACGCGCCGCGCAAGCGCAACGCCATCGACGGCGCGCTGGCCGGCGCGCTGATCGACGCCTGCGAGCGCATCGATGCCGACCTCACGATCGGCTCGGCCGTGATCCAGGGCGCCGGCGGGTACTTCTGCTCGGGCGGCGACCGCGACGAGCTGGCGGCGATCTCGGCCGCACCGGCTTCGGACGAGGGAATCCGCGCCACACAACGGATCTACGACGCGTTCCTCCGCTTCGGCGCGCTGAAGGTGCCGACGGTCGCCGCCGTGCGCGGCGGGGCCGTGGGCGCCGGGATGAACCTCGCGCTGGCCGCCGACGTGCGCGTCGTCGCCGAAGACGCGGTGCTCGCATCCGGCTTCACGCGCCTGGGGGTGCACCCTGGCGGTGGGCACTACACGTTGCTGACGCGGGTCGTCACGCCGGAGGCCGCGACGGTGCTCGGCGTGCTGGGCGAGTCGGTGGACGGCCGCCGCGCTGTGGAGCTCGGGCTCGCCTACGAGGCGCGGCCCGACGAGGAGGTCGAGCCCCGTGCCCTCGCGCTCGCGGCTCGTGGTGGCAGCGACCCGGCCCTCACTCGGGCGGCGATCCGCAGCCTGCGGGCGGAGGTCGGCCCGCCGGCGTTGAGCTGGCCGGCGGCCGTGCCGCTGGAGCAGAGCGCGCAGCTGTGGTCGTTCGCGCGCAAGGGCTCCGACCGCTGGAAGGGCACCGAGCGCGCGAGCGGCTGAGCCGCGCGCAGAACCTGTGGCCGCGGAACCGGACGGGCGCGGCCGCTGGAGAAGCCGAAGGGCGACCGGCTGAAACACCGATGGCGGGGAAGGACTTTCCGGAGGGGGAGGGTCTACCCCGCCATCGGTGTCCGTCCACGGTGTTCGTCCACTGTGTCTGTTCAAGACAGAGGGTCCGCGTCAGACCGCCACGCTCGTCAGGGCCGCCAGTGCGAGTCCGACTGTCCACTCGGGACGCTCCGGCACCGCCGCGAACCGCCTCGACCGCGCGACGGCGTCGATCAGCTCCATCACCGCGAGGCTTGCGGTCTCGGCCACCGCTTCCTCCACGCCAGGGTTCACCGCCAGCACCGCGCCCACCCAGTAGTCCAGGTAGCGCTTGCGGTCGCGGCGCACGGCTTCACCGAGGTCTTCGGGCACATGGTGCTCCTCGGTCATCCACACCGCGATCAGGTCGCTCTTCGCGATCGCCGTGCGGACGTGCGTGGTCACCAGCCGTTCGAGCACCTCGTGCGGAGTCCCGTCCGAGGCCATCGCCAGCGCGCCGCCCCAGCACAGCTCGTCGGCGATCTCCTCGACCACGGCGGTGAGTACGGCCGCCTTGCTCGGGAAGTGGCTGTAGATCGACGGTCCCGCGATGCCCACGCCCGCGGCGATGTCGTCGATGCCCACGGCGTGGTACCCGCGTTCGCGGAACAGTCTCGCCGCCTCGTCGAGGATCGCGCGGCTGCGCGTGTTCTCCGCCGCGGCCGGTGACTCCCGGTCCACCACGCGGATTTCCGGCAGGCTCTTCGGCGGTTCGGGCGCGAGCAACGTGGCCAGCAGCACGGTTTCCAGCGTCGCCGCGTGGGCTGAGAGGCGCCGCCGCGGCAGCGCGGGCACGCTGTTGAGCAGGCCCAGCGCGGCGCGGATCCGGAACTCCGCCTGGCTCGTGGTCAGTTCTGCCCGTGCGTCCACCAGCACCCGCAGCCACAGGCCGACACCCTCGACGCGCACGGCCACCAGCTCTTCGCGGACCTCGCTCGTGAGGTAGTGGGCCTCCTGGTGCCACAGGCGCACCACGTCCGGGCGCTCCAGCACGACACCGACCACCGAGGTCGCCAGCCGCCGCAGCACCTCGTCGGTTTCGCCGCCTTGGGCCAGCGCGAGCACCTCGCGGTTGCGCCAGGTGAGCACCATCTCCCGGATGGGCTCGGCGAGCAGCGCGCGCTTGTCGGGGAAGTGCTTGTACACCGCGCCGGCGGTGATGCCGACCTGCTCGGCGATGTCCGCCACGGAGACCCCGCCGTAGCCGCGTTCGCGGAACAGCCGGGCCGCGGCCGCGAGCAGCTCGGCGCGGCGGTTGGGACGCGCGGACGGCGAGGACTGCCGCTTCGTCCCGCGAACTTCCGCCCGGCTCACTCGTTCTCCTCATCGCGTCAGCACCCTTCCCACCAGGTTAGCGGGCGCGCGCCGGGATAGCTTCCACAACCGGGCTTCGCCGAGGCGCCACCAGGGCTGCTGGTTCTGGAACTGGACCTGCACGCGCACCTGAACGTCGAGTGGCACGACGAATGTGGTGTCGCTCGCCGACCACGTGCGGGGTGCCCGCGCTCAGGCGGATGAGGACCCGGAAGCCGTAGACCGCCTCGCCGCCCGCGGCGATCAGCAGCGGGGCGACCAGGGCGCAGAAGATCCCGGCGCGCAGGACCGCGTCAGGAGCAGCAAGACGACGCCTGCGGCCAGGAGCGCGAGCCCCGCGGTCGCGCTCAGCCCGACGTCGTCGAGGTGGTGGTTTCAGCCGTCGTTTCGGTGGGTTCCGATGACGATTCGGTGGTCTCCGCCGGACTGCTCGAAGCTCCGAGCGGGGTGGTCAGGTCGATGGTGTTCGGTTCGAGTTCGTCCCCTTCGCAGTCTCTCCGGTCGCACAGCAGGTGACACCACGGTCACGAGGTTTTCACCACCTCGAGTCCGAAGTGGACCCCAGACCTCGTGGTCACTTGCCGGTGAGCCGCTCCACGAGCGGGGCGAACTCCTCGACGAACGCGCTGTTCACGGTGAAGTACGACACCCCCAGCTCGTCGCGGCGGCGTTCGAGCTCGGCGGCCATGGTGTCGAGGTCCCCGGTGAGCACGGTGAGCGAATCGCGCTCGATGAGGGTTTTCGCGTCGAGGCCGCCGAGGAACCGGCTGATCCACGGCGGCGCTTCGTCGCCCACCACGAAGATGTTGTGCGACAGCTCGAGGTCGTCGGCGCGCGCACCCGCGGCCGCGCGGATCTCCTCGACGTGGCCGGCCATCTCGGCGCGCGTGGTCAGCGCGCCGCCGGCGAGCGCGACGATGTCGGCCTTCGCCGCGGCCAGCCGGCGGGCCTTGGGGCCGCCGGCCGCGATCATCACCGGTGTGTGCGCGGCGCCGTCGAGGCGCCGGACGTGGTCGATGGTCTCGGACACCTGGTCGAGCCGGTCCTGGCCGGAGCCGTAGGGCAGGCCCAGCTCGTCGGCCGCCTGGCGCATCGTGGGCAGGCCGGTGCCGAGGCCGAGCTCGAAGCGGCCGTCGGTGAGCTGCGTGAGGCTGTGGGCCTCCCACGCGGCCGCGCGCGGCGTGCGCAGCGGACTGGCCAGCACGAACGACCCCACCCGCAACTTGGTGGTGACCGCCGCGGCGATCGCCAGCGACGCTGTTCGGCGATGGCAGGTTGAGGTTGTCGGGTGAGAGCAGCGTCGAGTAGCCCAGCTCCTCGGCACGCCGCGCCGTGGCCTGCCACTTCGCGCCGCTGCCGTCGGCCGCCGCGACGACTCCGAACCGGAACGCCTTGTTCGCCATGCAACACCCCCGTAGCCGATGATCCCGATACAACCACCGCCCGGGGTGCGGGTGCCACCACGGCACGTCCTCGCCGGCTCTTGCCGAACCGGCGAGGACGCCGCAGTCAGCCGCGCTGGTACTCCGTCCACGTACTTCGCGTCGAGCAGCCCCTTGGCCTGCAAAGCCTGCTCGACCAGCAGCACGCTGTCGTGCGCGCCGGGGGTCTGCGTGCTGTCGGTGCGGCGCGGGTCGATCTGCGCGGCCTTGAGCACGGCCTCCATGCTCGCCGCGGGCAGCGCCTGCGTGGCCGCACCGGCCGAAACCGGTGCGGCCACGCCGAGCGCCACCGCCGCGAGCGCAGTCAGTGTGGCGACCTTCCTGAGCATCCCTGTTCCTCTCGTCCGCGGATGAATCCGGGCAAAGAATCATGGAACGGGATACAAGGGACGTACAACTCGAAGGTTCAGGCCGGGTTCAGTCGGCGATCAGCAGCCGGTTCACGGCGAGGGTGACGCCGCGCTCCTGCTGGCGGCGCACGAGCCACCGGCCCGGCGCTACGCCGCTGCCGCCGTGCTCGGGGTGGATCAGGTACGCGGGCGCGGAGTTCTCGAAGAGGGCGATGCCCAGGTTCAACGGGTCGCGGATCGACGGACTCCACTGGCAGGTGTCGGGATCGGCCACCAGTGTGTGCGGATTGCGCCCGTCCACACCGCGCACCAGTTCGACACCGCCGTGCGGCACGGTCTGCCACCACGCGTTGGTGCGCAGTTCGACGGTACGGGCCACGAGGGCGTGCGGGATCACGATCAGGTCGCCTTGGGCCTGGAGCCCGTCGAGCACGGGAACGGCGACTTGGCGTTCGAGGTGCTCCAGCACGTCGAGGCCGGAGCGGTCGAGCAGTTGTGCGAGGTCCATTGTGGTCACCTTGGGGTCTCGGAGGAAGGGTCAGGTGCGGCGCAGCAAACCGGTGTACTGGGCTCCGGTGAGCCCGTAGGACCAGCCGGCGGCGTCGACGGGGTCGTCGAACCACGGCGGCACGGACAGTCCGTAGCGGCGGCGCGTGCCGTCGCGTTCCACGGATCCGTTGACGGTGAGCAGCAGCCGGCGCGCGATCATGCCCGGCGCGCGGGGCACGTCGTAGAGCAGCAGTTCGGCGTCCCCGTTGCCCGGGTCCGGTGCTCGCGCGACGAACGTGAGGCCGGCCCGTTCGATGTAGCCGTCCCAGCCGAGGCGCTCGACGGCGCACCGGTGGACCTCGATGTTGCGTTCGGTGTTGACGGCTTCGGCCGTCACGTCTTCGATCACCCACGCCGGCACCGGCGTGCCGTGCCACGCATGAGCGCGCCAGCCGTCGGGGTAGGCGATGGCCGGTCCGTCGGCGGCATGCGTTCGCACCTCGCCGTACGCGGAGCCGGGCACGGGTTCGGTGCGGACCACCACCGGCCGCTCGGTGACCACGCACACGTCGTCACGAGGCCACCACCAACCGCACGAGCGCACGGTTTCGGACCACAGATCGAAAATCCGCTCAGGCTCGCGTCCGAAGTGGACACCGAGCCGGCGGTGGGCGTCGTAGTGCGCCACCCAGTGGGCTTCGTGCTGGCCGTACCAGCCGATCCCGGTCGGCGCGCGCAGTTCGGCCTTGATCGTGCCGGCGACGGAATCGAGGATGCTGCGCCGGACCGACCTGTGGATGCCTGAGTCCAGCAACGAGTCGAGGGAGCCGCGATCGAGCGCTTCCGAGGGATCTTCGGGCAGGACGGACGGTCGCCACGAGTTGTCGGAGAAACGGATCCTGCGGTTGAACCGGGCGCGCAGATCCGACAACGAGCTGGCCAGGCGGCTTTCCAGCCAGGTCGGCGACCCAGCTGACAGTGGCCGGCTCGGTGGTAGGAGTTTCGCTGCCGCACCAGGGGAATCGACCCACACGAACGTCGGGGGAGGCTGATCGACGAGCTCGTAGAGCGCGCTGATCGCCGCTTCCGCGGCCGGCCGGTCGGCGGGCTCGCAGGACAGGGCGTGGCCGAGCCATTCCGCTCGGGCGGCCTCGGCGAGCTGCCACCGAACCCGTGGCGGGTCAAGGATTTCAGGGTGTTCCAGAGCGCGGGCTCCCGGCCCGCGAGGCGCGGTCATCGCGCGAGGGCGAGCACGCCCTTTCCATCAGACATACCGCGATCATGACAGCGATCGTGGTGACCGCGCAAGCGTTTTGGCCGCCGCCGCGCCGCGTTGGCGAGCGGCGGCGGCCCGGAAGGGTCACTCCGCCCAGGCGGAGTTCTCGATCACGTCGACGAAATCGGTGTGCTTGAAGCCGGGCACGAAGTGCTCCAGCACGTCGGCGTTGACGGTGCCGAACGTCGAGTCGGGACGGTGGGCGAACCCATCCTTGAACGCCTGCAGGATCTGCCGCTTGAAGTCCGGCCGCGGGTGCGCCGCGGTCACGGCCGCGCGGTCGTCGGCGGAAATGCGGTCGAGGTGCAGGCCGAGCACGTCGGTCTCGACGCCCGCGGTGGTGGCGGCGATCTCGGGCGCCATCCGGTAGGGCACCTCCGGCGTGGTGTGCAGCGCGATCGACGTCCACACCAGGTCGGCGTCGGCGGCCGGACGGCCGTGCGCGAGCAGGAACTCCCGGGCCTGGTCGGCGCCGTCGATCTCGAAGCGCTGCTGCTCGCTGCGCCACGGCGGCACGAGACCGGTGTCGTGGAACAGCGCGGCCACGTACAGCAGCTCCGGGTCGGGGTCGATGCCGAGGGCGCGCGCCTGCAGGCTGCCGAACAGAAACACGCGGCGCGAGTGGTTGAACAGCAGCTCGGTGGACTCCTCGCGGATCAGCGACGTCACCTCGGCGACGAGCTCCGTGTCCGGCACGGTGATCCCGGCGATCGTCTCGGTCATCACGACTCCTTGGTTGAAAGCGGGGGTGGTCCTCACAGCCTCTCGCGCGCGGGCCGCTGCGCGCAGTGGCCGGACCGGCCACGAACCCCACCGATAAGGACATCGCTCAAGCGTGCGAGATCCTCCGCAGCACGTCGGTGAACGCCTTGCGCTGCCCCGTGCTCAGCTCTCCCAGCACCGTGTCCTCGGTCTCGGCGACCAGCGGCGCGACCCGGCGCAGCACTCCGGCCCCGTCCCTCGGTGACCCGCAACAGCTTGCGGCGGCGGTTGCCCGGGTCGACGCGCCGCACGACGTAGCCGCGCTCCTCGAGCCGCGCGAGCAACGGCGTGAGCGTGGCCGTGTCGATACGCGTCGCCTCGGCGAGCGCCGCCTGGTCGAGATCGGGGGAGGACCGCAACACCCGCAAGGCGACGTACTGCGGCGGCGTCAGCTCGCGCACGGTCTCTTGCCAGCGCGCGGTGTAGGTGCGCAGCGCCTGGCGCAGCAGGTACAGCGGAGCGTCGTCGAGCGGGCGTTCGCCGCCCTCGGTGTCGTGGTCCGATCCGGTGTCCATGGCTCAAGGCTGCCTCATGCGGCGCGGGCGAACGCGGGCGCCAGGGCGAGGTCCACGGTCGCGCCGCCACTCGCCGGCACCGTCAGCGCCCACGTCTGCGGCAGGAACCCTTCGGCGACGGCGGTCAGCGTCACGTCACCGGGGGCCAGGCCGGTCAGGTGGAACCGGCCGCGGCCGTCGGTGTCCGATCGCGCCGTGACGGCGCCCTGTGGGTCCGTCACGACGAGGACCGCCGCGGGGCTGACGCGACCCGAGATCTCCCCGCCCGGCACGGCCTGTTCCGCTTCCGCGGCTGTGGCGCGGCCGCGTTCTCGCACGTGGCTCAGGAAGGCGGCACCCGCGGACCACGCCAGCAGCGTGAGGACCGGCACAAGCAGGTGGGCGCCCGTGGAAGTAGTCGAGGTCCGACAGCGCGCGCACCGCGGCACCAGGGGGCAGCACGGCCGACACCCACCGCGCCGGCTCCGGCAGGAGGTTCACCCCGAGCACGCCACCGCTGGTCGAGTTGCCGACGGTGAGCAGCAGCAGCGTCGACATCGGGATGCCGATCGCGCCGAACCACGTGCCCAGGGCCTTGGTCGCCAGTGCCGTGGCGGCCGAGAGCAGGCCGAGGGTCAGCGCGAGCGGCGCGAACGGCGCGGGCAGCGCGCCCAACACCGGCCCGGCCAGCGTGGCCGCGACGATCCCGGACAGCACCGCGAACCCCCGCGAGCGCCGCCATGCGGTGGCGCAGCCGGACGCGCCGCGCGGCCGCGAGGAGGTTCTGCGCCAGCGCGAACGACGCGAGCGTGACGCCGAAGGCCACGTAGAACCCCGACATCCCCTTGCTGTCGAACGCCGAGAGCGGCAGCACATCGGTGATCACCAGCGGCTGCCCCCGGTGCTGCGCGAACGCGCTCACCAGCTTCTCGGCCGCGGACACGGTCGTGGCACCGCTCGCGCCGGCGACGTCCAGCCGCAGGTGCCCGGCCTGGTCCGCCAGCGTCGCGACGGCGTCACCGTGGCGCAGCAGCGCCTCACCCGCCGCCTGGTCGGCGACGGGCACGACGGCCACGGCCGGCCCGGCCGCCCCGGCGAGCTGCGTCTGCAGCTGGGTCCCGGCCACCGCGACGGGCACCTGGTAGGGCCGCGGGCTGCGCTGGAACCCGACGTAGAGGCCGATGAACACGAGCACCAGCAGCAGCGAGATCCTGTGGCCGCCCCGCACTACCAGCGGTGCCGGGCGAGCACGGAAGTCTTCATGTTCGGTTCAACTATTCGTGCACGAATAGTATTGCGGCCGAGGTGGGGCGTGACCGCGCGCACACCTCTTCCCGTAGTGAAAACTACCATGTACTGTCAGCTGTCATGAACGCTACAAGCCTGGACGGTCCACAGTGGACGCGGTGACCGTCACCGACTACCACACGGCGGGGGAGCCCTTCCGCATCGTCATCGGTGGGGCGCCGGAGATCCCCGGCGCGACAGTGCTCGAACGGCGCGAGGCCGCGCGGTCGACGCCGGGCATCGACGCGGTGCGCGAGCTGCTGGTGCGCGAGCCGCGCGGGCATTCGGCGATGTACGGCTGTTTCCTGGTGCCGCCGCAAACCGAGGGATCGTTGTTCGGCGTGCTGTTCTGGCACCGCGAGGGTTACTCCACCGCCTGCGGGCACGGCACGATCGCGCTCGGCGCGTGGGCCGTGCGCACCGGCCGCGTCGAAGCGGTGGCCGACGGCGTGACCGAGGTGCCGATGGACGTCCCGTCGGGCCGCGTCACGGCCGCGGTGACGTGCGAAGGCGGCGAGGTGCGGAAGGTGGCCTTCCGCAACGTCGACACGACCGTGCTCGGCCGCGACGTCGAGGTGGCCGCGAAAAGCGGGCCGGTCAAGGTCGATCTCGCTTACAGCGGCGCGATCTACGCGTGCGTGCCGGCTTCCGCGTTCGGCCTCGAAGTGGTCCCCGAGCACCACACCGAGCTCGTGGCCGCCGGCCGCGAGGTCAAGGCCGCGCTCAGCGGCACCGAATGGGCGCGGTATTCCGGAGACAGCCGGCTCAGCGGTGTCTACGGCGTGATCCTCTACGACGACCTCGGCGACACCGCGACCGGGCCGCACCAGCGCAACGTGACTGTGTTCGCCGACGGTCAGGTCGACCGTTCCCCTTGTGGCTCAGGCACTTCCGCTCGGCTGGCGCTGCTCGCGGCCGAGGGCCGGCTGCGCGAGGGCGACGTGCTCACCCACGGCTCGATCATCGGCACCACCTTCACCGGCCGGATCCTCTCGACCGCTGCGGACGGCAGCGTCGCCACGGAGATCGAAGGCACCGCACACCTGGCCGGCGAGAGCGTGTTCACGCTCGACCCGGCCGACGAACTGGGAACGGGGTTCACCCTGCGATGACGAAACTGGCCATCATCGGCGGCGGCAACATGGGCGAGGCGCTGCTCGCCGGACTGCTCGCCGGCACCGAACCGAGGTTCACGGCGGCCGAGGTCGTCGTGGTCGAGCTCGCCGAGGAGCGCGCGGCATACCTGCGCGAGCGCTACGGCGTGGCCACCACGGCGGACGCCGGGCCCGCGATCCGCACGGCGGAAACCGTGCTGCTCACGGTGAAGCCGTACCACGTCGACGACCTGTTCGCCGCGGTCGCGGACGACGTGAACGACAACCAGCTCTTCGTCTCTGCCGTCGGCGGGGTGCGCATCTCGCGCCTCGAAGCGCTGCTGCCGGGCAAGCCGCCGGTCGTGCGCTGCATGCCCAACACGCCCGTCTCCGTCGGCCGTGGGGTGGTGGCGATCAGCGCGGGCACGTACGCGGGCGAGACCGAGCTCGACTACGCGCAGTCGCTGTTCGACCCGGTGGGCAAGGTCGTGCGGGTCGCGGAAACCCGCATGGACGCCATCACCGCGCTGTCGGGCAGCGGTCCGGCGTACTACTTCTTCCTCACCGAAGCGCTGATCGAAGCCGGGATCCTGCTCGGCCTGCCGCGCCCGCTGGCCGAGGAGCTCGTGAAGGCCAACGCCGCAGGCGCCGCCGAGATGCTCCACGTCCCGGACGCCGACGCGGTGCGCATGCGCGCGGCCGTGACCAGCCCGGGCGGGGCGACGATCGCCGCGATCCGGCAGTTCGAGGAACGCGGGGTGCGCGCGGCGGTGATGGCGGCGATCGAGGCGGCCCGCGACCGGGCGGCCGAGATGGGACGCTGAGCCCGGGTCACTCCCGGCCGGGCCGGCGCGCTCGCATGTCGCGGGGCACCAGGGCGGTGCGCAAGGCGGTCAGCAGGTCGATGTTGTCCGAAACGGCCGCTGGGTCCTTGCGCGCCAGCCCGGCCGTTAGGCAGTCGACGACCAGCGTCGCCCCGAGCCCCTCGTGCGTCAGGCCGCTCACGGAGTGCACGGCCGTGAGGACGACGTCGACCTGGTCGCCGAGCGTGGGCCGCAAGGAGTTGGTCACGAGCAGCACGCGCGCGCCGACCGAGCGCGCGTGCTCGACGAGTGTCTTGACGTCGTGCAGGAGCCGGTCGGGCACGCACAGCACCACGACGTCGTTCTCCTTGAGGCGCAACAGGTCGTCGGCGAGCCGGAACCCCGTGGCCGACGTGCTCCAGGCCCGCCGGCCGAGCCGGTGCAGGCGGGTCACGAGGTACTGCATCGGCAGCTCGGACGGGCCGAGGCCGTACCCGAGGACCTCGGCCGCGGAGTCCAGCAGGTCGACGGCCGCGGTGAACTCGGGGTCGGCCAGCAGCCGGCGTGTCTCCGTGAGGCGCTCGACCGACTCGGTCAGCACCTGGTCGAGCAGGGCGTCGGTGTCGCCGCCGGTCCGCTCGATGCGCTCGCGCAGGCGCGTGGCCGGGTTGGTGTCGCCGACGACGTAGCGGCCCACCATGCGCTTGAGCTCCGGCAGGCCGGAGTAGCCGAGGGCCTTCACGGCGCGGACGACCGTCGCGTCACTCGTGCCGCTGAGCACGCCGAGGTCGCCGGCCGTGGACAGCAGGATCGCCTGCTGGTGGCTGCGCAGGTACTCGGCCACGCGCTGCTCGGCCGGCGACAGCCCGGCGAGCCGTTCCTCGACACGAGCGCTGAGCGAGTCGGACTGGTCGTCGTGGGCGGTCACGACCCGACAGCCTACCGAGCAGCGGTTTCGCTCCGCCGCACCGGACGGTCAGTGCACAGTGGACGGTGGCCCGGTGCTGAGTTTCCAACGCCGCGTTCAGGCGAGCTGCCGGCTGCCCAACGCGGCCCGTACGGCGCGCTCGACCAGGATCGGCACGAACGCCTGGATCGGCGCGTGGTTGAAGCGGGCCCGCTCGCGCTCCACGAGGTCGTGCACGGACTCGGCGCCGACGGTCGCGAAGTCGCGGGTGAGGCGGTCTTCGAGGTGCCCGAACGGGGTGTCCGGCCGGGTGCCGGGCTGCTCGGGGACCAGGGCTCCGAGGGTCTGCGCGCTCATGAAGCCTCCTGGTGTCACCCGATGGAGGTTTCATTGCAGTACACCCAGGTAAACGAAAGGTAAACGAAGGTCGTCGCGACGGTGTCAGCCGGCGGTGCTGTCCTGGGGCGTCAGCCCGCGGTGGCGGCCGGCAGGCCCAGCAGCGTGTCGAGCTGCTCGGAGGTGAGCAGGCCGGCGTCGACCACGAGCTCGTGGATCGAGCGGCCGGTGGCCGAAGCCTGCTTCGCCAGCGCGCTCGCCGCTTCGTAGCCGATCACCGGGTTGAGCGCCGTGACGAGGCCGATGGACTCGCGGACCTGCCGGCGCAGATGCTCGGTGTTGGCCGTGATGCCGGTGACGCAGCGGCGCGCCAGCGTCTGCGCGCCCGTACGCAGATGGTGCAGCGACTTCAGCAGCGAGTGGGCGATGATCGGCTCGAACGCGTTGAGCTGCAGCTGCCCGGCCTCGGCGGCGAGCGTGACGGTGGTGTCGTTGCCGATCACCTCGAACGCGATCTGGTTGACCACCTCGGGGATCACGGGGTTGACCTTGCCCGGCATGATGCTCGACCCGGCCTGCACCTTCGGCAGCCGCAGCTCGTTGAACCCGGCCTGCGGGCCCGAGGACAGCAGGCGAAGATCGTTGCAGGTCTTGGAAAGTTTCACCGCCACGCGCTTGAGCACGCCGGACAGCTGCACGAACACCCCGACGTCGGCCGTCGCCTCCACGAGGTCGGTGGCGGTGACGAGCGGCGTGCCGGTGAGCCGCGCGAGGTGCTCGCACGCCAGGCGCGCGTAGTCGGGGTGCGCGTTGAGCCCCGTGCCGATCGCGGTGCCGCCGAGGTTGATCTCCGTCAGCAGCGTCAGTGCTTCGGCCAGCCGTTGCTCGTCCTCGCCGAGTGTCACGGCGAACGCGGTGAACTCGCGGCCCAGCGTCATCGGCACGGCATCCTGCAGCTGGGTGCGCCCGATCTTCACGACGTCGGTGAACTCGCGGCCTTTCTCGTGCAGCGCGCCGCGCAGCTCGGCCATGGCGTCGAGCAGCTCGGTCGCGGCCGCGTGCACCGCGAGCTTCACGGCGGTGGGGTAGACGTCGTTCGTCGACTGGCCGAGGTTCACGTCGTCGATCGGGTGCAGCCGCGCGTAGTCCCCGCGCGGGTGGCCGAGGAGCTCCAGCGCCCGGTTCGTCACGACCTCGTTCACGTTCATGTTCGACGACGTGCCCGCGCCGCCCTGGATCACGTCCACGGTGAACTGCTCGTGCAGCCGGCCGGCCTCGATCTCCTCGCACGCGGCGACGACCGCGGCGGTCTTGTCCTCGGGCAGCAGGCCGACGTCGTGGTTGGCCAGCGCGGCCGCGTGCTTCACGCGCGCCAGCGCGACCACGAGCTCGGGGTGGGTCGAGAGCGGCAGGCCGCTGATCGGGAAGTTGGCCATGGCGCGGCGGGTGTGCACGCCGTAGTACGCGTCGGCGGGCACGGCCAGCTCGCCGAGCAGGTCTGCTTCGGTGCGGGTGGTGGTCATCGGGCACTCCTGGTGAACAACCCGCCGCGATCGGCGGTCACGGCCCCGGCGACGACCGTCGCCACGGGCCGGTGGGTGAAGGACAGGCCACCGAACGGGGTGTTGTGCGAACGGCCCACGGTGTCGGCCGCGGCGACCGTCCAGCCGGCCCGCGGGTCGACGAGGGTGAACGTGGCCGGCTCACCGACGGCGATCGGGCGGCCGGCGGACGCGGCGATGCCGCCGATGCGCGCCGGGGCGTGGGCCATGCGGTCGGCCACGAGCGCCCAGTCGACGCCGCGGCCGGTGTGCAGCACCTCGGACACCACGGCCAGCGCCGTCTCCAGCCCGGTCATCCCGAACGGCGCCCCGCACCAGTCGGCGGCCTTCGCCTCGGCCGGGTGCGGCGCGTGGTCGGTGGCGACGGCGTCGATCGTGCCGTCGAGCAAGGCGGCCCGCAGCGCCCGGACGTCGCCGGGGGAGCGCAGAGGAGGGTTGACCTTGAACTTCGGGTCCGCGCTCGCAGCCTCTCCGTCGGTGAGCAGCAGGTGGTGCGGCGTGACCTCGGCGGTCACGGCCCAGCCCTGCTCCTTGGCCCACCGCACGAGCGCGACCGAGCGCGCCGTCGACACGTGGCAGACGTGCAGCGGCGCCCCGGCGTCGGCGGCGAGCACGATGTCGCGCGCCACCACGGTTTCCTCGCCCGTCGCCGGCCACGGCGGCAGCCCGGTGCGCTCGGCCGCGCGGCCCGCGTTGATCTGGCCGGCGCCGGCCAGCGGCCCGGACTGGGCGTGCTGGGCGAGCACCGTGCCGGTCCGCTTGGTCACCTCGAGGGCGTCGCGCACCAGCACGGGATCGTCGACGCAGCGGCCGTCGTCGGAGAACAGGCGCGCGCCGGCCGCGGCCATGGCTTCCAGCGGTGCGAGGCGTTGGCCGGCAAGGCCTTCGGTGATCGCGCCGACGGCGTGCACGCGGCAGGACGCGGTGCGCTCGGCCAGGTCGAGCACGTGGCGGATCCTCTCGGGCGAGTCGGTGACCGGGCTGCAGTTGGCCATGGCGAACACGTCGGAGTACCCGCCGGCCGCCGCCGCGGCGGTGCCGGTGGCGATGGTCTCGGCGTCCTCGCCGCCGGGCTCGCGCAGGTGCGTGTGCAGGTCGACGAACGCGGGCAGCAGCACGAGACCGTCGGCGTCGAACCGGTTCGGCTCGTCGGCGCCACCGCGGGGACGCAGCTCGGCGATGCGGCCGTTGCGCACCACGAGGTCGATCGGGGTGCCGCCGAACGGGGCCACGCCGGTGAGCACCGCGTGTCCGAGCGGGGTCTGCGTGAGCGGGCTCATGCCGTGTCCTCCAGCCGGAACACGGGGCCGTCCTTGCAGATCAACGGTGATTCCTCGGGCCCGCCGCGGGTTCCGGTGGCGCAGCCGTGGCAGTAGCCGAGGCCGCACGCCATGTGTGCTTCCAGCGACACCTGCACCTCGGCGCCCCAGCGGTCGGCCAGCTCGCGGCACAGCCACGCCAGCCGGTCGGAGCCGCACGTGAGGATCCGCTGCGGCGGCGCACTGTCCAAAGTAGAGGTCAACTCCGCCCGCAGGCGCTCGATCTCGCTGGTGCCCTGGGCATCGGTCACGGTGAGCACGCGCTCGGCGCCGCACTCGTGGTAGAAGTCCGCGCCGATCACGGCTTCCGGCGTCCGTCCACTCGTGACGGCGATCAGCTCGGTGCCGCTGCCCGCGAGGTCCTGCGCGACGGTGGTGAGCGAGCAGGTGCCGATGCCGCGTCCGACCAGCAGCACCCGCGTGGTGTCGGCGGGCACGTGGAACCCGCGGCCGAGCGGACCGACCACGAGCATCGTCTCGCCGGCGGAGAACGTGGTGAGCTTGCGCGTGCCGTCGCCGACCACTCCGTAGACGACCTCGATCGTGCCCGCCTCGGCGTCCCGGCGGTAGATCGCCATCGGCCGGGGCAGCACGGGGCTGGGTTCTCCTTGGCGCGCGGCGGTGAGCATCACGAACTGCCCGGCCGTCGCGGTCCGCGCGATGCTCGGCGCGTGCAGGCGCAGGTACTGGTAGCGGTCGGCTTCGCGACGGTGCTCCAGCACTTCCGCGTGGTGCCACGTCGGGGTCGGGAGCACGGCGCCGGTCGCCGGCAGGGGCGTCACGTGGTCGCGGACGGCCCGGGTTTCGGTGGTGGTCATGACTGCTCCGATCCCGCGACGGGGAACGCGGTGTCGAGCCGGACGAGGCTGTGGGCGAGCACTTCGGTGCCGACAACGACGTCGGCGAGGTCGGTCCACTCGTCGGGGCTGTGGCTCACGCCATCGCGGCTGGGCACGAAGAGCATGCCGGTCGGCGTGACGTGGTTGACCATCTGCGCGTCGTGGCTGGCGCCGCTGGGCAGCACGCGGTGCGCGAAGCCGAGCTCGGCACACGTGGCCGCCACGACGTCGGTGATCCGGCGGGGCAGCAGCACGGGGGACGCGTCGGCGAGGGTGCGGGCGGCGAAACCGATCCCGCGGCGCGCGGCGAGGGCGTGGGCGCGCTCGACGATCTCCGCGGCGGTCTGGCGCTGGCGGTCACTGTCGACGTCTCGGACATCGACGTGCAGCTGCGCCTGTCCGGCGATCGTCGTGATGGAGCCGGGCGCGGAGTCGAGCCGGCCGACGGTCGCGCGGGTGCCGTGGTGACGGCTGTCGGTGGCGATGGCTTCGATCAGGAGCACGATTTCGGCGGCCGCGGCGAGCGCGTCGGCGCGCTGGTGCATGGGCGTGCCGCCGGTGTGCGACGCGCGGCCGGTGAGGTCGAGGCGCAGCCGGGTGCTGCCGGAGATGAGGTCGACGACGCCGAGCGGCAGACCCGTCGACTCGAGCACGCTGCCCTGCTCGATGTGCAGCTCCAGGAACGCGGTCCAGTCCGCGGGGCGCCAGCGCGCGCCGGCCGCGCCCGCGGGGTCGAGGCCGACCGAGCGCATCGCGTCGGCCAGGCTCGTGCCCTGGGCGTCGAACTTGGTCTCGAGGTCCGAGACGCCGGTGAGCCCGGCGACGACCCGGCTGCCGGTGCACGCCTGGCCGAAGCGCGCGCCCTCCTCCGCGGCGAACACGACGAACCGCACGGGATGGGCCAGGTGCACGTCGTGCTCGGTGTAGAGCCGCGCGGTCTCCATGGCCGCGACCACGCCGGCGATCCCGTCGAACGCGCCCGCGTTGGGCACGCTGTCGAGGTGCGAGCCGGTGCCGAGCGCGGGCGCGTCGGCCACGGTGCCGGGGAGTTCGGCGATCGTGTTGCCCACGGCGTCGGTGCGCACGTCGAGGCCGAGCCCGCTGACGTGCTCGGCGAACAACGCGTGCGCTCGGCGTTCGAGCGGGGTGTGCGCGAGCCGGGTCACGCCCGGCCCGGAGTCCGGTTCGGACAGTGCGGCGAACGTGTCGAGCCAGTGCGCGATCCGGTCCGGGTCGGCGCGCAGCCGGGTGTCCACAGTAGACGCTGTGGACGTGGTGGACGGGGTGGACGCGGTCATCGTGGCTCGCCCGGCAGCTCGGTCAGCAGCGCCGCCGTCGGGGTGCCCGTCACCTCGGCGAGCGCGGGCGTGGCCAGCACCGCCGCCACCGCGACGACTTCGGCGCGCGCGGTCGCGGCGAGGTTGAGCAGCGTCCGCAGCCGCGCGGGTTCCCACGCGGTGCCGACCAGCGCGATCCGCGTGCCGGCGGTGACCGGCGGGTGGAAGCCGACCACGCCTTCGAGCTCGGACGCGCGGGTCACCGTGGCGCCCAGCTGCCGGGCGACGACGTGGGCGAGCACGGCGTCGTCGGCGCCGTGCCACACCGCGACCTGGTCGACGGTCTGCTTGGTGAGCAGCTCCACCAGCGCCGCGCCGACGACTTCGGTGGCGGCGGGATCGGTGGGCGTGTCGAGCGAGGGGCCGTAGGTGTCGGGGCTGACGCCGAGCTTGCGCACCGCGGCGCCGGCGTCCTGGACGGGAGTGGTCATGACAGGTTCTCCGAAGGGGTTCGAGTGCCCGCGAGGGTTGGGGTGCCGTCGGCCGCGAGCACGCTGAGCACGACAACGGGCTCGGCGCCCGCCGCGCGCACACGGTCGGCCAGCGCGGCGGCGGTGGCGTCGGCCGGGTCGTCGGCGATCGGCGTCACGACGGCGACGCGGTCGCCCCGGTGCACCTCGCCGGCGTCGACCGCGAACGGCAGACCGGTGTGCAACGCGAGCGCCGTGGTGACCGCGACGGCGTCGGCCGTGCCCGTGGTGACCAGCCGATCGGTCGCCGTCGGCAGTTCCTCGGCGAGCAGCGCGGCCGCCCGGCGCAGGATCGACGGCCGCGTGGTGAACGCGGCGCCGATCGCCGTGAGATCCGCGCGCAGCTCGCCGCGCCGCCGCTCGGCGTCGAGGAACACGGTGGTGGTGTCGGTGGCCGTGGCCAGGTCGTCCTCGAGGCTCATCGGGCGCTCCTCGCCGGTCCGCCGACCGCCGTGGTGGGCTCGGCGCCGGCGAAACCGAGCTCTGCGGACAGTTCCCGCGCGGCGGTGAGGACGGCGTCCGTCGCCACCGTGCGCGCGGTGCCCTCGCGCATGCGGTTGCCGGCCGCGGCCAGCGTGACGCTCGCGGCCACCGCACCCGTGGAGGTGAAGATCGGGGCGGCCACTGCCCAGACGCCGCGGTCGAGCTCGTCGTCGCAGATGTCGTACCCGCGGGCCCGCACCAGGGCGAGGTGCTCCACGAGTTCGTCCACTGTGGTCGGCGTGTCCGGGGTGAACGCGTCGAGCGACTGGGTTTCGAGCACCCGCCGGGCCGCGGGTTCCGGCAGGTAGGCCAGCAGCGAACGGCTCGACGCGGCGGCGTGCAGCGGCATTTCCTGCCCGATGCGCACGAACAGCCGCAGCGGGTGGCGGCCCTCCACCAGCGCGACGCACACCGCGCGGGCGCCGATGAGCTCGGTGAGGAACACCGTCTCGCCACTCGCTTCCGCGGCGTCGACCACCGCCTGGTGCGGGTTGGCCAGCAGTGCCGTCCGGTGCGGCGCCGGCTCGCCGAGCTGACGAGCGGCCGGGCCGAGGAAGTAGCGCTTGTTGGTGGGGGAGCGGGTCACGAAGTTCTCCTCCATCAGCGTGGTGAGCACGCGGTGCGCGCTGCCCACGGGGATGTCGAGCTCCTCGTGCAGCTCCTGGAGCGTGGCGCCCTTGCCCTTCGTCGCGAGGGCCCGCAGCACGGACAAGGCGCGGATGACGACCTGCATGGTTCTCCTTTGTTCGACCGTGCCGCTCAGGCGAGCTGCTCGGCGCGACGATCGGGGATGAAGATCATCGCGACCATGTCGAGCAGGTAGATCACGGACAGCACGCCGATGGCGAAGACGAAGCCGTAGCTCGCGGCGACGAGCGCGACCACGATCGGCGCGAACCCGCCGACCGCGCGGCCGAGGTTGAACAGCACGTTCTGCGCCGTGGACCGGATCGCCGTGGGGTAGAGCTCGGCCATCAGGGCGCCGTAGCCGCCGATCATGCCGTTGGCGAACGCGCCCATGATCGCGCCGCCCACCATCAGCGCCCACGGCGACGACAGCTGGCTGTACCCGAGCACCGAGAGGGCGGCACCGGCCTGGAAGAGCCAGAAGGCCTTGCGGCGCCCCAGTTTGTCGGCGACCTCGCCGAACGCGAGGATTCCGACGCCCATGCCCACCACGGTCACGGCGGTCCACACCCCGGATTTCGTGAGGCTGTAACCGAACTGCGTGGACAGATAGGTGGGCAGCCAGATCATGATGCCGAAGTAGCCGAAGTTCTGCACGGACGTGAGCACGAGGACGCCGATCGTCGCGCGGGTGGTGGGTCCGTCGGCCACGAGCAGCTTGAGCGGCACCTTCGGCTTGCCCTGCTGGAGCTCGCGGTGGCGCGTGAACTGCTCGGGCTCGTGCAGCCGCGAGCGGAACACGATGGCGACGATCGCGGGGAACGCGCCGAGCAGGAAGAGCCCGCGCCAGCCCCACGCGTTGAGCACCGGAGCGGAGACCAGCGCCGCGAGCAGCACCCCGGCCTGCCAGCCGAGCCCGACCAGCGACGTCGCGCGGGCGCGCTTCTTCGCCGGCCACGCTTCGGCCGCGAGCGTCATGCCGATGCCGAACTCGCCGCCGATGCCGACGCCGGCGAGGAACCGGAAGACCGCGATCTCCCAGTAGCTCGTGGAAATCGCGGTGAGCCCGGTGAACACGGCGAAGAAGATCACCGAGTACGTCAGCACCTTCACCCGGCCGATGCGGTCGGACAGGATCCCGAACGCGATCCCGCCGACCACGGCGCCGATCAGCGTGATGGTGGCCAGCGATCCGGCTTCGGCGCCGCCCAGCCCGAGGTCACCGGAGATGGCGGAGAGGGCGAACCCGAGGATCAGCAGGTCGAAGCCGTCCATCGCGTAGCCGAGCGAAGACGCGAACACCGCCTTGCGGGCGTAGCGCGTGGTGGCCTTGGCGGCGGGGGTGTCTTCGGACGTGGCGGGTGGTGCGGTGCTGCCGGCCAGGGTTTCGTCGGACATGGTGTGGAGCTCTCCTCACGGCGTTGGGGGAAGGGGGAAAGACTGGGGGGAAGTGGTCAGGTGCGCAGGGTTCCGATGAGCTCGTGGACGGCGCCCGCCCCGAGCTCGGCGCAGTGGCGGGTGAGGTCGCGCACGATCTCGGCCATCGCGTAGGGGCGGGTGAACGTCGCGGTGCCGACCTGCACGGCGGTGGCGCCGGCGATGAGGAACTCGACGACGTCACGGGCGCTGCTGATGCCGCCGCAGCCGACGACCGGGATGTCGACGGCACTTGCCGCCTGCCACACCAGCCGCAGCGCGAGCGGTTTCACGGCCGGGCCGGACAGGCCGCCCACGCCGTTGCCCAGCACCGCGCGTCGCGAGCGTACGTCGACGGCCAGGGCGGGGAAGGTGTTGCTCACGGTCACGGCGGTCGCGCCCGCCCGCTCGGCGGCGCGGGCGATCTCTCCGATGTCGGTGACGCCGGGCGTGAGCTTCACGAGCACCGGCAGTTCCGTGCGCGCCACCACACCGGCGACGACGGCCTCGACCGCCGCGGGGTCGGCGCCGATGGCGAGCCCGCCGTGTTCGAGGTTGGGACAGGACACGTTGACCTCGAAGGCCGCGCACTCCGCGCCGGCCAGCTCGTCGGCGACCTGCCAGTACTCGGCCACGGTCAGCCCGCCGACGCTGGCGATCACCGGGACGCCGAACTCGCGGTAGCGCGGCAGCACGTCGTGCACGAACCGGCTCGTGCCCGGGCTGGGGATGCCGACGCTGTTGAGCATGCCGAGCGCGCTTTCCGTCAGCCGGTGCGACGGGTTGCCGGAGCGGCGCTGCGCGAACACGGTCTTCGTCACGACGGCGCCGAGCTCCCGCACCGGCAGCAGGGGACCGAGCTCGGGCCCGAAGCAGCCGGACGCGGGCATCACCGGGTTGGCGAGCGTGAGCGGGCCCAGGGGCACCGAGAGGTCGACGGCCGATCCGGGCGCGGTGGCGAACAGCCGGTCGCGGTCGTCGCGGCCGGTCGTCCGGTCTAGCACCTCCGTCATGCGGAATCACACCCTCCATCGAACGGAAACAGAGAAGTGAGGATGAGTCCGGCCCAGCGCGGTGTCAAGGCAGCGGCGGCCCCGCCCGTCGCCGGAGGTCAGAGCCGGTTTTCACGACACGGCGGCGTGAGCACGGAGTGTTTCCGCGAGGTGGAAAAGGGCCCTCCGCGATACCGGAAGGTTCTGCAGGTCAGCGCCGGATTCGGCGATTTCGGCGGCCGCTTGTGGCCCGCGCCGACAAATGTGCGAATGCGAACACGGGTACGGAGCCCTGGCGCCGTCGCGAGTGGACGGTGTCTACTCGAGCCACTCCGTGACGAACCGGTCGTTCTCGTGGATGTGCACGGCTTCGTAGCGCTCGGGCCCGAGGACCACGAACTTGTGCGCTACCCCGGCGGGGACCGCGAGCACGTCGCCCGCCCGGCCTTCCCGCTCGGTGTCGCCGATCGTGAACAGGGCGCGGCCGCGCTGGACCACGAACGTCTCGCGGTAGGGGTGGCGGTGCAGCCGCGGGCCGGACCCGGCGACGTCGGTGCTCTCGCGGATGATGGACACGCTCGCACCGACCTCGTATCCCTCGACGTTGCGCGTCAGCGCGGCCGTCTGGTCTTCGGTGCTGGTCGAATCGGTCATTCCCACCACGGTAGCCCCGGGCCGGCGAAGTCGGGACCGGATTCGGTCTGTTTCGCCGTCCGCCGGTGGTCGTAAGGCCAGGACATCCGTGAAGGGAGCAAGCTGTGGATCTTGTGGAGCAGTACTTCGTGGCCCAGGACGGCTTCGGCAAGGTGGTGGCCGAGGTGCCGGCGCAGCGATGGGACGCATCGTCGCCGTGCGCGGCGTGGACGGTGCGGGACATCGTGGGCCACGTGCTGTGGGGCCGCCACCGGCTGTCGGCCTGGGTGACCGGCGCCGACTACCCGGAGACCGCGGGGGAACCCGGCGCGCCGAACCCCGGGGTGCTCTGCGCCGGGGATCCGGCGCGGGAGTGGCGCGGGGCGTTCGAGGCGACCGCCCCGGCTCTGACCCGTGACGGGCTCGCGCGGGCCACGTCGATCGACGACGCCGGGGGTGCGCCGCTCACGACGCTGCTGCCGGCGTTCGTCTCCGACGCGCTCGTCCACACCTGGGACATCGCGCAGGCCGTCGGTCTCACGGTCACGCTCGACCCGGCGGTGGTGCAGGCGACGGGCGAGTGGGTCCGGTCGATTCCGTTGCAGCGGCCGGAGTTCTTCGGGCCCGAGCTCACGCCGCCGGCGGACGCCGACGAGACCACGCGGCTGCTGGCGTTCCTGGGCCGCGCGGCCTGAGCGCCGGCGAGGTCAGGCGGGCGGCTGCGGCCCCCGCTTGGCCTGCCACGGCCACGCGCCGGAGATCTCGACCTCGAGCGCGAAGCTCAGCACGGTCCGGATCAGCACGATCAAGCCGAGGACCAGCACGTTCTCCAGCGACGCGTCGACGATCACGGTGCGGATGATGTCACCGGCGATCAGGATCTCGAGCCCGAGCAGGATGACGCGGCCGAGGTGCACCCGCAGCTGGTCGTAGCTGCCGCGGTGCCGGGTGGCGTCGGCGACGAAGCGCACCAGCACAACCACGAGGCCGAGGGCCATGATGCCGACGCCGAGGCCTTCGATCACGGAGGCGACGGTCTCGAACGACTCGGTGAAACTCATCCGCGAGCCCCTCTCCGAGGCGGACGTCGGGGAAGGTCCGCGGCTCCCGGTCGGAACGTACGAACCGCCGCGACGGACTGTCAAGGCCCTCGCGGCGGCGGTGGTTCACGGGCAGCTGCCGGTGATCTGCGGTTTTCGGATACGGTGGGGACGTTTCCGGCGAGGCGTGCGGCGGATCGGCGAAAATGGCCGCACGTCTTCGCCGGATCAGTTTTAGGCCTTCGCCTTTGTGCGACCACCGCGGGCGCGTGACTTCGAGCTTGAGGCGCGGCTGTTTTCGTAGGCGGTGACCACGTCGGTGGGAATGCGGCCGCGTTCGGAAATGCTCCACCCGTTGTCCGCGGCCCACGCGCGGATGCTGCGCGAGCGTTCGCGGTCCTCGGGCGTCGGCGTGGCCGAACCGGCGCCACGGCGGACCTTGCGGCCGCCGGTCCGGCGTGAGGCGGCGATGTAGCGGGCGAACTCTTCACGCAGAGTTCCCGCGTTCTTGTCGGAGAGATCGATTTCGTACTGAACGCCGTCGAGGCCGAAGGGCACGGTCTGGTGCGCGACCCCGCCGTCGATGTCGTCCACCATCTGGACCAGGACCTTGTGCGCCATGGCGGGTGAATCCTCCTCGAACGTTTCCGGAAGCCGCGTTTTCCGTGGCTTGTGAAGAACTGTAACATCGATCCACAGTGGAACGCAGTATTGGGAGTGACCGAAATCCCGTGTCGGTCCCGATTATTTTCCGACATTTCCCCTCGGATGCGGGGAATGGTCAGCGGTGGTACCCGGGCGCGCGGGCGGTGGTGGCGCGCACGACGAGCCGCGTCGGCAGTTCCGTGACCACCCGGCCGGCCGGGTCGGCGGCAGAATGGGCCAGCAGCAGGTCCACCGCGTGGTTTCCGGCCGCGGCCAGCGGCATGGCGACGGTGGTGAGCGGCGGAGCGGACACCGCTGCGTACACGAGGTCGTCGAAGCCGGTCACGCTCAGCTCGCCCGGCACGTCGACCCCGCGGTCGCGCAGGCGCGCCAGCACGCCGAGCGCCATCACGTCGTTGTAGGCGAGCACCGCGGTGACTCCGGCGGCGAGCGCCTGGTCGGCGGCGGGCGCGCCGTCCTCGTACCGCGGAGCGAACGGCCCGAGCTCCACGATCTCGATGCCGTGCTCCGCGGCGGCCGGACGCAGCCCGCGCAGCCGTTCGTGGTTGGACCACGAGCTGTCGGGGCCGTTGAGGTAGGCGCAGCGCCGGTGCCCGAGCCCGGCCAGGTGCGCCACGACCTCGCGCATCCCGCCGGCGCTGTCCATCACCGTGGCGCCGATCCCGGCCACGCGGCGGTTGAGCAGCGCCAGGGACGTGAGGCCGTCGAGCTCGGTGATGGTGGCGTCGTCGATTCCCGGCGAGCACAGCAGCACGCCGTCGGCCTGCTTCGCCAGCGTGCGCACCAGCTCCTGCTCGGTGGCCGGGTCCTCGTCGCTGTCGCCGACCAGCACGGCGTGGCCGGTCTCGCGCGCCCGCGCCTGGACGCTCTTGAGCACGCCGGTGAAGAACGGGTTCCCCAGATCCGGCACCACGATGGCGATCGCGCCGGTCTTGCCGGTGATGAGGCTGCGCGCCGCCGGGCTCGGCCGGTAGCCGAGCTCCCGCACGACCGCCAGCACCCGGTCGCGCGTGGCTTCGCTGACGCGGTCGGGCGAGCCGAGCGCCCGCGACACCGTGGCCACCGACACCTCTGCCCGCCGTGCGACATCCCGGATCGTGATCCGCACGGTTCTCCTCCGCCCACCGCCGCGGCGCGGCTGGCCACGATTGTAGGGCCGGGCCCGCCGCGCCCGGCTGTGACCTGCGCCCCTGCGGCTCCTGCTCTTCCCGGCCGGCTCACCACGCGGTAGTCATCCGATGAATCGATGAAGGGGCTCTAGCAGGTCGCCCGAGTCATGGTGCTCCAGTCGGGTTGCCTTGCCACGAACTTGGGCAGAGGTCTCGACAACAGAGGTCAGACATCCTATGTTTTGGGTCGACCGCCGCCGCCATCCTCTGGAGGTCGCAGACATGGACGTCTCCCGCAGAACAGTCCTCGGCGGCGCGCTCGCCGGGATCGCGGCGAGCGCGGCGGGGCTGGGCCCGGCCGTCGCCTCGGCCGCGAGCCACCCGCCGCCGGGCAGCGACGATTTCGACTGGGCCACCTTCCTCGCCACCGCGGACCTGCGGTGGCAGCGGATGCCGGCCGCGTGGACGGAGGGGCCGTTCCTCGGCAACGGTTTCCTCGGCTCGGGCATCTACGCCGAGCCGGGCAAGAACGCGGTGCGCTTCAACGTGCAGCACAGCGAGGTGCAGGACCACCGGCCGCAGTACGGCTCGCTGTTCGGCCTCGCCCGGCTGCCGATCGGGTACTTCACGCTCGAACCCGTCGGCGCGATCACCGGCGTCGACTGGCGTCTGGACCTGTGGAACGCCGAGCTCACCGGCACGATCACGACGGCCGCGGGCAGCCTCGCGCTGCGCGCGATCGTCCATACCGGACAGCCGGTGCTCGCGGTCGAGGTGCGCCCGACCGAGGGTGAACGCGGGTTCCGCTGGGTCTTCCACCCGGCCGAGGCCGTGAGCCCGCGCGCCGACCCCGTCTGGAAGAAGGCGCCGCCCGAGGGCTACGTCGCGAACCCGCCGGCGACGATCCGCGCCGTCGGCGACAGCCACGTCGCCGAGCAGCCGCTGCTCGCCGGCGGCGAGCACGTCACCGCCTGGCGGGAGGTCACCCGCGGCGGCGCGCGGACGCTCTACACCTCGGTCGCCTGGTCGCACCCCGACCGCACGTCCGCCGCACGGGCGCTGTGGTCCGTGCGCACGGCGGCGGGGTTCGGCGCGCTCACGCGCGAGCACCGCGGCTGGTGGCACGACTACTACCGGCGCAGCTTCGTGTCCATTCCGGACACCCGGCTGCAGAGCTTCTACTGGATCCAGCTTTACAAGATCGCCTCGGCCGCGCGGCGCGAGGCGCCGGTGATGGCGACCTCGGGCCCGTGGCTGGAGAACACGCCGTGGCCGGCCACGTGGTGGAACCTCAACGTGCAGCTCGAGTACTGGCTCATCCACGGCTCGAACCACCTGGAGCTCGACGCCGTGAGCCGGGCGCTGGACCAGTACCGCGGGCACCTGTCGAGCCAGGTGGGCGCGCCGTACCAGGGCGACTCCGCCGGCATCCCGCGCACCACCGACATGACCCTGTCCAACGGCGTCTCCGACGCGAACAGCGGCTTCCCCGTGGGCGTGCCCGGCCAGGACACCCCGACCCCGGAGGTCGGCGACCTCACGTGGGCGCTGCACAACGTGTGGCTGTCCTACCGGCACACGCTTGATCACCGCCTGCTGCGCGACACGCTGTTCCCGTTGCTGCGCAAGGCGATCAACTACTACCTGCACTTCCTCGCGCCGGGCCCGGACGGAAAGCTGCACCTGCCGCCCACGTTCTCGCCCGAGTACGGCGTGAACGCCCCGGACTGCACCTACGACCTCGCGCTCGTGCGCTGGGGCTGTCGCACCCTGCTCGACACGGCGCGTGAGCTGCGCGTCGCCGACCCGCTCGTGTCGCGCTGGCGGCAGGTGCTGGCGACGCTCGCGCCCTACGCCGTGGACGGGAACGGCTACATGATCGGCGCCGGCGTGCCGTTCGCGAAGTCGCACCGGCACTACTCGCACCTGCTGCAGGTCTACCCCTTGTACGAGATCACCTGGGAGCAGCCGGAGAACCGCGCGCTGATCGAGAAGTCGCTGGCGCATTGGGTCGGGTTCGAGGGCGCGCTGCAGGGCTACACCTTCACCGGCGCCGCGTCGATCTCGGCTTCGATGCGACGCGGCGACCAGGCCGCGGCCTACCTCGACCAGCTGCAGAGCCGGTTCATTCAGCCCAACACGATGTACGAGGAGTCCGGCCCCGTGATCGAGACGCCGCTCTCGGCGGTGAAGTCGATGCAGGACATGCTGGTGCAGAGCTGGAGCGGTGTCCTGCGGCTGTTCCCCGCCGTCCCCGCGACGTGGGGCGACATCTCCGTGCGTGACTTCCGCACCGAAGGCGCGTTCCTGCTCAGCGCCGCCCGCGAAGGCGGCAAAACGCGCTGGCTGAAGGTCCACAGCGAAGCCGGCGCCCCCTGCGTGCTGCGGCCGGGCATCGACGGCGCGCTCGAGGTCACCGACGCGCGGGGCCGGGCGAAGCGCTGGCGCACCCTGCCCAACGGCGACGTGCAGGTCGAGCTCGCGCGCGGCGAGGAGGCCTTCGTGTACCGCGCGGGCGACCGGCCGGACTTCGCGGTGCGGCCGGTGGCTTCGAACGGACCGAGCACTCCGTGGGGGCTGCCGGCCTGACCCGGGCGCCGCCGGCGGGTCTCGGGCAGGATGGTTTCCGAGTCCGACGACGCCGACCACGAGAGGGCACAGTGGACACTCGCAGGACTGCCGTGGTGACCGGGGCCGGGCGCGGGATCGGGGCCGCCGTCGCGGAGCGGCTGCACGGGCTCGGCCACCGCGTTGCGCTGCTCGACATCGACCCCGTCAGCTCGGCTGCGAAGGCGCGGGAGCTCGACGCCTCCGGCGCCACGGCAGCAGCGTTTGCCGTCGACGTGCGGGACCCCACGGCCGTGCGAGCCGTCGCCGAGCAGGTGCGGCGGGCGTTCGGCGAGCCGGAGATCCTCGTGAACAACGCGGCCCGTACGCGGAGCCGGTCGGTGTGGGACATCGAGGTGACCGAGTGGGACGACGTGCTGGCGACCAACCTGCGCAGCGTTTTCCTGCTCACGCGCGAGCTCGCGCCGGCCATGCGCGAGCGAGGGTGGGGCCGCGTGGTCAACCTCGCGTCGCTGGCCGGGCAGCAGGGTGGGCTGGTCGCGGGCGCGCACTACGCGTCGTCGAAGGCGGGGGTCCTGGTGCTCACCAAGGTGTTCGCGAAGGAGCTCGCGGCCTCGGGCGTCACGGTGAACGCCGTCGCTCCGGCGGCCACGCGGACACCGGTGATGGACGAGCTGGACGCCGGGCAGCTCGAAGCCGCCGAGGCCGCGATCCCCGTGGGCCGGTTCGGGCGCGCCGAGGAGGTCGCGGACCTCGTCGGCTACCTGTGCGGCGAGAACACCGGGTACATCACCGGGGCCACGTTCGACATCAACGGCGGCCTGTTCATGCGGTGACTCACATGCTGCGCAGCACCGACACGACCGTGCCCAGCACCACGGCCCGGTCGCCGTCGATCACGTCGTAGGCCGGGTTGCGGGGCTCGAGGTACACGTGGCCGTTGCGGCGCCGGTAGACCTTCACCGTCGCCTCCTCGTCGATCATCGCGGCGACGATCTGGCCCGAGTGGGCCTCGGACTGCTGGCGCACCACCACGATGTCGCCGTCGCAGATCGCGGCGTCGATCATCGAGTCGCCGCGTACGCGCAGGCCGAAGACATTGCCGCGGCCCGTGAGCCCGCGCGGCAGCTGCAGCATCTCGTCGAGGTGCTCCTCGGCCGAGATCGGCGTGCCGGCGGCGATGTGGCCGACGACCGGCACCGCCACGGAGTCCTCACCCCGCTGCGGCTCGGCCGTGCCGAGGAACGCGCGCACGTCGATCGGCCGCGACATCGAGCTGCTGCGCCGCAGGTAACCCTTGTCCTCCAGGCTCGCCAGGTGCTTCGACACCGACGAGGACGACCGCAGCCCCACGGCCTCGCCGAGCTCGCGGCTGCTCGGCGCGTAACCGTGGCGGACCACCCAATCCCGGATCGTGACCAGGATCTGCTGCTGGCGAAGCGGCAGGGACGAGGCGTCGAGATGGTCGAAGGTGTCGTCGTAGGTGGTCACCCGCCGAATCGTAGAGGTAGGCGCCGCGCGCGCCGGGGACCGGTCCGGTGCGTCGGCAAAGTTTGCCCGGCCGGGGAAGCAACCGACCGGACCGCCTCGTGCGTGCGGAAAACGACCGAGCGTCCGCGGAGGGGACGTGCACGCCACCGGCGCCCCGGTCGGCGACGCCTGCCTGGCGATCGTCGATCCGACCCGGCACGGGTCGGTGTCGTCGGACAACATGTCGTGCGCCTTCGGCACCGGCACCTGGTTCGAGATCAAGCCCGGGCAGACGACCGACGTGCGCGTACCTGCGGTTTCGTGACGCTCGTGGCCGGGGTCCGGGCTCGGCTGGTCCCCGGCCACGAGGTCGTCGAAAATCTTCCCGATGGGTTTGTCGAATCGTGAGCGGGGCCGTTCGACGCGTCGGTGTGGGCCGGTCAGCGCTTCCGGGAAGAATCCGGATCCCGGCCCGAGGGACAAAGGAGCGGACATGCGGTTTCTCATGATGCACCGGCTGTCGGAGAGCGACTCGTCGGCGTGGAACCCCAGCCAGGAGTTCATCGCCAAGATGGGCGAGTTCATCCAGGACTCGGCCGAGAAGGGCATCCTGATCACGGCGGAGGGCGTCCACCCGTCGGAGAAGGGCGCGCTCGTGCGCAAGACGCGCGGCGGTGCCATCAAGGCCACCGACGGCCCGTTCACCGAGGCCAAGGAGGTCATCGGGGGCTTCGCGCTGCTGAACTTCGCGAACCGCGAGGAGGCAGTGGAGTACGCGAAGACCTACGCGGCGCTCTTCGACGACGAGATCGAGGTCGAGGTGCGCCAGGTCGTCGAGTTCGACGAACTCCCCACCGCGTGACGCCCTGGCCGGTCCGCCCGCCGCGGGCGGACCGGCCCGTCACCGGTACGAGGGAGCGAACACCGGCACCAGCGCCGGGTCGTTGAACGACGTGATGCGCGCGATGCGCCCGCCGCGCACGGTGAGCACCTGCACGCCGTACGGCTCGTCGGGTCCGTCGCCGGTGCGGTGGTGCACGACGAGGGCCGGCTGGCCGTTGGCGCGCGTGGGCGTCATCCGCCAGCGGCCCGGGCGCAGCACGCGCGCGGCGAGGAACCCCGTGACGGCGTCGCGGCCGGTGAACCATGTCGGGATCGGCGGCATCTCCAGCTCGACGTCGGCGCGCAGGAGACGGACCAGCGCTTCGGCGTCGGCACGGGTGAACGCGTCCACGTAGTTCTCGAGCAGCGCCCGGTCGGTCTCGCCGGTCGGTTCGGTCATCTCGTCCTCGATCGGTCCGGCCTCGGCGAGGTGGGTCCGCGCGCGGCGCAGGGCACTGTCGACGGCCGCGGTGGTCGTGTCGAGCAGCTCCGCGACCTCGGCCGTGGGAAACGCCAGCACGTCGCGCAACGTCAGCACCGCCCGCTGCCGCGCGGGCAGCAGCTGCAGCGCGGCGATGAACGCGAGCCGCACCCCGGCCCGCGCCGCGGCGGCCACGGCCGGGTCCCCGGCGCCGAACTCGGGGGCCGGCTGGAGCCAGGCGAGGAACGGCTCACGAGAGGCCACCGGCACCCGGTGGTCGTCGGCCGGCGCGCCCAGGCCCGACGGCAGCGGCCGCCGGGCCCGGGTCGCCAGCGCCGTCAGACAGGCGGTGGTGGCGATCTTGTACAGCCAGCGCCGCACCGACGACCGGCCCTCGAATCCGCCGAACCCCCGCCAGGCCCGCAGATACGTCTCCTGCACGAGATCCTCGGCGTCGTGGATCGAGCCCAGCAGCCGGTAGCAGTGCGCGAGCAGCTCCGGCCGGAACGGCTCGGTCAGCGCGCTGAACTCAGCGTTCGACGGCATGGCCTCTCCCGTGGTGCGCGGGAGTCCACTGTAGAGGCCGCTCACGGCAGCGGGCGCACGCCGGCACCGCCGACCACGTGCTCCGGCCCGGCGGTCTCGTCGGCCGCCAGCTCCAGCACGGCCTTGGCCACCTGCTCCGGCGTGAGCACCGGCTGCAGACTGTCGATGAACGCGTCGCGGGCCACGCCCTGGCGGGCCGCGTAGGCGGTGACGCCGGCCGAGCCCACGCCGGCCGTCGGCGTGAGCTGGGGGAGCAGCGTGAGGAAACGCAGGCCCAGCCCGGCGCGCTCGGCTTCGTCGGCCGCGTAGCCGCGCAGGTAGCGGACCGCGGCCTTGGCGCTCGCGTAACCGCCGCTGAGCGGCGACCCGGCCAGCGCCGCACCGCTCGACATCGACACGACCACGCCGCCGGGCGCGAGCGGCTCGCGCAACGCCGCGCGCGTCCACTCGAAGACGTGCCGCGTGTCGGTGTGCCAGTTGCGGCTGAAGGTTTCCCAGGTCTGGTCCTGCACCGGCGCCATGTGCGGCGTCGCGCCGGCGTTGAGCACGAGCAGATCGGGCCGGTAGTCGCGGAGCACGGCCGCGGCCAGCGTTTCGTCGGTCGCGTCGGCGGCCAAGGGCGTGAAGAGGTCGCCGGCCTCGTCGCGGACGGCGAGCAGATCTTCTTCACTGCGCGCGATCCCGACGACGCGCGTGCCGGCGGCCACGAGCGCGACGGCGATCGCGCGCCCGAACCCACGGCCGGCTCCGGTGACGACGGCGGTCTGGAAAGACATCGGACACTCCCGGGTGGTGAGGGAACTCGGTCCGCATCAAGACCGCCCAGCGCCGCGAAAACCGTCGGCCTGTTGCTGTGTCTTGGGTCACAGCAGGCTCGGCGGTGCAGGTTCCGCGCCTCCGTGAGAATCGTCTTCTCGAGGCCGAAGCCACCCGCGCCGTCCTTGGCCTTGTCGACGAGATCGTGGTCGGTGAACAGGTCGACGCCGGCCGGAACCTGGGCGGTGAGGTCGACGCCCGCACTGACCTTGTCGAACGGCCCCGCGGCTTTCGCGGCGCCGGCGGCGGCCTCGCCGACCCCCCGGGTGCCGGGGAGGCGGCCGATCGTGTCGCCGCCGAGGCCGAGTCGGGCGTTGGGGTCGTCGTAGCTGTCGGTGCCGATCATGTCGATCGCGCGCGCGGCGAGCGCGGTCGCGCCGGCCAGTACCGCGACGGGCAGCGCGGCCACGCCGACGCCGGGGATCAGGACCGGCCCGCCCGCGACGGTGGCCACCATGCCCGCGACGTCACCGACCTTGCCCAGGAGTGTGTCGGCGTACGGTGCTTGCGCCGGCGCGTGCAGGCCTTGCGTCTTTCCCGCGACGAGCGCCTGCAGCACCTCGGCCACCTTGTCACGAGCTGCCGCTGCCTGGCCTTCCCCGCGGCGCCGTAGGCCGGGTTCGCCAGCTGCAGGTACAGCGTCGGGTTGACCGCGATCGTCTGCGCGACGGCCGTCGTGACCTCCTTGAGTGTCCGCGGGTAGCGATCGGCGAGCTGGGCCTGCTGCTCGGGCGCTCTGCTGCTGTTCCTGAGCGTCACGGCGTGCGCGGCCATGCTCCGGCCCATCGCACCGCCGGCCTCGTCACGCCAGGCGCGCTCCGGAGCCCGGCGCTGGTCGGCCGGCTCGGTGCCCGCCTGGGCCCGCCGGTTTCCCCGCCCTGCGCCAGTTTGCGGCGAGCTCGGTGACGTCGTCCTCGTCGTCGGGCGGCCACGCGTCCGCGAGCTGCTTGACGGCGGCCCACAGCTCGTTGTCGGGCTCCGCGATGGCCACGGCTCACTCCTGCCCGAACGCGTCGCGGAGGGCAGTGTCCGCGAGCGCGTAGCCGGCGATCGCGGCGTAGCCGGCGTCGGCGAGGGCCTCCACCCCGTGCGCGATCCGGGCGGCCTGCTCACTCAGCTGCTGCGCGCTTCATCGCCGTCCGGATGCCGTCGCCGTCGAGGTGCGCGCCGTCGGAGTCGAATGCCATGTTCGTTGTCTCCCTTCGGTTCCGGTCAGCGGGGAGCGAGGTCGAGCTCCACCACGTCACCGCGCGCGGCCACCTTCACGAAAACCAGGCCGTCGCCGGACTCGGCCTCCTCGACGACCGCGGCGAGCTCGCGCTGGATCCCGCGGACCTCCTCGGCCGGCCGCTCGACCGCGACCGGTTCGTAGCTCAGCACCCGGTTCTCGTCCATCGCAGCCTCCGCTCGTGGGGCCGTCGCGACGAAGCCTGGCGTGCGCGGGCGGCCCGGTGAGGGGGCGTGGCACCTTCCGGCCGCCGGATCGTATAACGACCTATACAACATCCTTTGTGGACACCCGCGCTCCGCCGTCGGTCTCCCAGTCGTAGACGACCGTCGTCCGGAGGACGACGTCCTGCAGGGACCGGCGGTGGGGGCTCACGATCACCCACAGCAGCCCGATCGGGAAGACCACGCAGAACAGCGCCCGGGCCGCGGCGCGGACCCAGCCCAGGTGCCGGCCGCGGCCCAGGACGCGGAGGCCGAGCAGCGCGCCGCCGTAGCTGCGGCCGATGGTGGCCCAGCTGACCGTGAGGTACACGATCGCGACGGCCGCGGACATCCCGCCGGCCAGTGCCGGCGGTGCCGCGGGCCACCGGAACGACAGCGGCGACGCCGCGAACAGCGCCGCCACCACCGCGAGGTAGCCGCCGACCGTGAGCAGCCCGGTCACGGCCGCGTCGAGCACGGCGGCGACCAGGCGCGTGACGAAGCCCGCCGGCCCCTCAGGCGGGCCGGTCACCACGGCGCCGCAGCACGCGGTCGACCACGCGGGCCACGGCGTCGTCGGCGTTCACCCCGGCACCCCGCACGCCCCGGATCGCTTCCCCCGCAACGGTTCCGCTGGACTGCCGCACGACCTCGGGCAGGTCCATCGCGGCCACGAGGTCACCGAAGTCCAGTGTGGACACCACGGCCGCCACGTCGACCTCGGCGAGCACGGCGTCGAGGTCCACGTGCTCGCCGATGAGCTTCGGCACGTCGACCGCGTCGAGCACGACCGCGGCGGCCGCGGTCACCACGTCCCGCACCGCGCGGCGCGCCACGTCCTCGGGCACGGCGGCCGTCAGCACGGCCCAGCCCGCCCGCCGCAGCGGGGTGGACGCCCACCAGCCGGCCTTGAGCGCCACCGCGCCCAGCCCCAGCACCGCACCGACGCGGTCGGGCTCGTCGTTCACGGCGTCCCCTTTCAGCCGGTCGCCGCCGGCCGGTCGCCGGGGACGTCGAGGAACTGGATCACGGCGAGGACCACCAGCAGCACGAGGGCGATCAGCAGCACCGCGAGCCCGCTCGGCCGATCGAGGAACAGGAACACGAGCACGGCGATCGCGACGGCACCGGCGCGCAGGGCCACGCGGTAGGAGTGCACCCACTTGCCGAGGCCGGTGGCGCGCAGGCCGCTGCGCGAACGCAGCCACGTCAGTCCCTTGACCACGCCCTGGCGGATGTGCACGGCGGTCGACGAAGGACCGGCGAGGAAGGCGCCGAGCGCCACCACGATCCCGACCGCGAACAGGGTTCTCAGACCGTCGCGCAGGAACCGCAGCACGATGTCGAACGCCGCCGAGACCGGCGCCGCCGAGCGGCTCGGGACCGCGTCGACGACGATGGTGCGCCCGATCGCGAGCCCGATCGCGAGGACCAGCATGCTGAACGCGAACCCGAGCGCGGCGCCGATGAGCGCTCGCCGTTTGTGCTGGGCGACGTAGACGCCCGCGGCGAGCAGCACGATCGCGATCCACGGCAGCCACGTCGCGAGCCGGTCCGAGGTGGTGTACCACGAGCGCGCTTTCACCAGGCCGGCCGCGTCGGCGACCTCGATCGTCGGGTGGACCTCGGGGATGCGGTTCACGATGGTGAGCCCGTCGGCGGCGAGCTGCTGCTTCGCGTCGTCGATGAACGGCGCGAGGTCGAGCACGACCTTGTCGCCCTGGATCGCGATGGCCGACGCCGACCCGTCGAGCACAGCGACCGCCTGCTGGTGGGCTGTTCGGATCACGCGGTCCCAGGTCTGCGCGATCCGGTCGCTGGCGACGAGGGTCGCGACACGGCCGTGCACGAAGCTCTGCACGCCCGACGCGAGCGGACCGGTCAGGGCCTCCAGCCGGTCGGTGACGGCCGGCGGGACACCCTGGGCCGCGAGCGCGCCGACGGCGTCGGTCGCGATGGCCTTCACGTTGATGTTCGTGAAGATCGCCTCGGTGACCCGGTCGGTCACGGCCGCCTGCACCGCCGGGTCGCGGATCAGCGGGCTCATCGTGGCGGTGAACCGGTCGGTGTCGGAGATCTGGTTGTTCACCCACACCGACGCGAGCGCGAGCGGCGCGAGGATGCAGCCGAGCACGATGAGGATCGAGGACACGATCGGCCGCCAGCTGACGTGGCGGCGTTCGCGGGTGGCCCGAAGCCGGGCCACTTCGAGCCGCAGTTGTTCCAGCTCGGCCCGCTCGTCCGCGGTCGGCTCGGTGAAGTGGTCTGTGCGCTCCGACATGACCGGCCGGTCCGATCAGCTCGACATCATCTCCCGCAGAGCGGCTTCCTGCTCTGCGGACAGGTTGGACTGCAGCAGCTCCGGCTTGTGGCCGCCGGCCTCGATCGCGGCCTTCACCTTGTCGACCACCGCGTCGCTGGACATGAGGAACAGGGCCGAGGTGCCGGGGGTGATCTTGTCTCGTACGGACTTGATGAAGTCGTCGTCGATGCCGACGTCGGTCAGCGATCCGGCGAGCGCGCCGGTGGCCGCGCCGATGGCGGCGCCGATGAGCGGCATCAGGAAGATCAGGCCGAACAGCATGCCCCAGAACATCCCGCTCATCGCGCCGCCGGCGGTGAGGTTGCGCAGCTGGCGGGTCTTCGGCTTCTTGGCGTCGGGTTTCCAAGACACGGTGGCCGCGTCGTGGATCGCGATCAGTTCCTGCTTGGCCAGGCTCCGGAGGGTGTCCACCGCGTTGTCGGCTCCGTCGGGGCTGTCGAACTTCCACACCGTCAGCGTCGTCATCGTGCTCTCCTGTCGGGTTCGCGGGCTGCGCCGACGCCACCGTCGCCCGGCGCGGCCCCGTCCGCCTCGCCCCTGCGGGGTGAGACCCGCCGCCGCACCGCCGCGGCCCCCAGCCGCAGCTCGGTGCGCCGCACCGCGTCGTGCCGGGCGGCCTGCGCGCCGGCGTCGAGCGCGCGCACGAGGGGTGAGCAGGGGCTGTGGCGGGCGCGGATGCCGGCGATGCGCTCGGCGAAGTCGGTCGGGCGGCCGTCCGGGGTCGTGCGCATGTCGCAGAACCACAGGGCGTCGCGCAGCACGGTGCGCTCGTCCGGGTAGCGGGCGAGGTCGGCCCCGAGCCCGCGCTCCTCGGCGATGAACTGGGCGGCCGAGTGCTGGGCCACAAGGTTGACCAGCCGGGGCGGTGCCGACACCGCGACGAGGAACCGGGCGCCGTCGAGCGGATGGTAGCCGGACACGACGAGCCCGGGCGCGTAGCCGATGTCGTGCAGGAGGGCGGCCGCCACGAGCAGCTCTTCCTCGCCGGCGCGCAGCAGGCTCGGCCCGACCTGCCGCCCGCACTTCGCGACTCCCTGCACGTGCTGCCACCGCCGGGGCAGTTCGTGCGAAAGGTGGCGCTGCGCGAGGCGCCAGGCCCACGCGATCAGCGGGCCTCGAGGGCGCGTCGCCGGTTCAGCGGCGGCTGGGGCGGGTTCGGAGTGCGTCGGGGGCATGTGCGACCAGCGCCCAGATGACCAGCACGTCGAGGGTGAGCACGACCAGCGCCCAGAACGGCGCGGCGGGCAGGAAAGTCAGGTGCGCCAAGGCGCTGAGCCCGGCGATCGCGATGCCGGGGTAACGGGCCCAGCTCGCCCGCGCTAACAGCCCGAGCCCCGTGACCACCGCGGCCACGCCGAGCACCAGGTGCACCCAGCCCCAGCCGGTGAGGTTGAACAGCAGGGTCCCGTGCGCGGTCACGGCGTAGTACTGCGGGTCGAGCAGTGCCGTGAGCCCTTCGACCAGGGTGAAGCTCCCGAGCAGGAGCATCATCGTGGCACCGAAGAAGATCCAGCGGGCCCAGCCGGACTCCTCGTCGGCAGGCAACTCCTGCGCGGGTGCGGCCGGGCGCACAGCGTGATCGCTCATGGTCGGGTCCCTTCTCCTGGCCGCGGACATCTTCGACGGCCGGGCTCGCGGGCGCTTCGCCCGGTGCGGATGAAGCCCTCCATTCCGGACGTCAGCGGGCCGGCCGTCCGGCGAGCACGCGGAACAGCACGAGCAGCGCCTCGCCCATGCCCTTGGGTGAGGCCGCCGCTGGGGCGATGCCGGGCGCGTCCAGCGGCACGCGGACGCGCAGCGCGCCGGGCAGCGTGCGGAACCGCAGTGGTGGTTCCAGCCGAAGCGCCTCGCCGTCGACGCCAATGTCCACAAGGGACTGTCCCGAGCTCACCACGAACTCCTCGGCCTGCCACTCCCGGTAGCCGGGGTAGCGGGCGAGCTGGCCGGTGAGCTCCGCGGTGACCAGCGCCGGCAGGTCGCGCGCCCGGTCGACGCTCACGGTGACGATGCCGAGCGAGCCGCTGTCGAGCCGTTCGCGCGAGCCGAAGCCGCTGAGGCGGTCGAGGCGATAGGCGCCGTTGGACACGAGCACGATGTCGGCCGGCGGGCGGTTGTCCTCGCCGGGCACGCGGTACTGGAGGTCGAAGTGCTCGGAGTCGGGGCCCAGCAGCTGCGGCAGCTGACCGGCCACTGTCGACACCTTGGCGTCGCGGTAGCCCGGAGACTGGACCACCGTGGCGTACACGCCGAGCGAAGCGTTGTTCACGAACACCCGGTCGCCGATCAGCGCGAGGTCGATGCGGTGCTCGGCCGCTTCGCCGTACGCGTCGAGGGCGGCGGTCACGTTCTCGCGGTCGAGCCCGAGGTCGAGGGCGAAGTGGTTGCGCGTGCCGGCGGGCACGCACACATACGGCAGCCCGTGGCGGCGCGCGACGTCGGCGACCAGCGCCTGGGAACCGTCGCCGCCGGCCATCCCGAGCACGTCCGCGTGGTTGGCGGCCTCTTCGGCGAGCTCGCGCAGGTCGTCGCCGCGGCGCAGCACGACAGGGGTGATGCCGCGTTCGCGCGCCTCGCGTTCGAGGTCGAACTGCGCCACCTTCCCGCCGCCGGAGCGGGGGTTCATCAGCAGCACGCCGTGGCGCGCGGGCCCGACGCGGTCGGCCCGCACCCGCCGGGCCAGGTCGCGGCCGATCGCCACCCGGGCGGCCAGGGCCGCGAGCATCGTCAGCCCGAGGACCAGCGGCAGCACCACGAATGTGCGCAGGTCCGGCAGCAGGGCGATCGCAGCGAGCGCGAGGACCGCCACGATGGTGAGCACGATCCGCGCGAGCCCGTGGCGGGCCAGCGCGGCCCAGGCCGCGATCGTGGCGATCACCAGCAGCACGACGGCGAGCACCAGCTGCCCCGGGCTCCTGACCGCGGCGATGACCGCCACGACGATCGCGGCGGCCAGCGCGAGAAGGGCGCCCAGAGCGCACGCGCGCCGGGCCAGCGACGGAGCAGGGCCGGTCATGCGCCGACCCTGCGTGGGCGGGCGGCCCCGTGTCGTCACCCCGTCCGGATGATGCTTCGTCTCACCCCGTGCGGGGGAGGAAAGGCGCTCGCCGGCGGGTGAAGCTGCCCCGATGGTGCTCACCTCACGACGTTCGACGGCCGAATCCCGGGAAGACCGGATCGCGCGGGGCAAGGCGGCCCGTGCGGCCGCTCCGCGGTCGAGCCACGCCGGGTTCACGCGCGAACGCGGCCGCCCGGATCCGCTGGAACTGCTCGCGCGCCAGGACGAATCGCGGGTCGAGGAGCTGCTGCCGATCCGCTACGGGCGCATGGCGGTGTCGCCGTTCACCTATTTCCGCGGTGCCGCGCTGCCGATGGCGAGCGACCTGTCCGGCACGCCGGTGAGCGGGCTGCGGGTCCAGGCTTGCGGCGACGCGCACCTGATCAACTTCGGCGTGTTCGCCTCGCCGGAACGCAAGCTCGTGTTCGACATCAACGACTTCGACGAGACCCTGCCCGGGCCGTGGGAGTGGGACGTGAAGCGCCTCGCGGCGAGCCTCGAGATCGCGAGCCGGCACAACGGGTTCTCCGCCCGCCAGTGCCGCGGTGTGGTGGTCGCGACGATCGCGCAGTACCGCAAAGCGATGCGGGAGTTCGGCGAGCGTACCGCGCTCGACGTCTGGTACGCGCACGCCGACGTCGGTCAGGTGGAGGCCTTGTACGCCCATCGCTTGGGCGGGCGCCGGCGCCGGATGATCGAGAAGGGCATGGCCTCGGCTCAGGCGCACGACAACCTCGGCGCCCTGCGCCGCTTCACGTCGGTCACCGACGGCAACGTGCAGATCAAGCCCGACCCGCCGATCGTGCTGCCCCTGGAGGAGATGGCGCACACCAAGAAGGCGGTGGACGAGGTACGCAAGCAGCTGAACTCGATCCTGCAGGCCTACCGCGCCACACTGGAACCCGAGCGGCGCGTGCTGCTCGACCGCTACCGGATCGTGGACATGGCGCACAAGGTCGTGGGTGTCGGCAGCGTCGGCACGCGGTGCTGGATGGTCCTGCTGCTCGGCAACGACGACCGCGACCCGTTGTTCCTGCAGGCGAAGGAAGCCGGCCCGTCGGTGCTGGAGGAGTTCGCCGGGCCCAGCGACTACGACAACGCGGGGCGCCGTGTGGTCGTGGGCCAGCGGCTGATGCAGACGGTGAGCGACATCTTCCTCGGCTGGGTCCACGTGACCGGTGCCGACGACCGCCCGCGCGACTTCTACCTGCGCCAGCTGCGCGACTGGAAGGGCTCGGCCAACGTCGAGACGATGGACCCGCACGACCTGCGCACCTACGGCATGCTGTGCGCGTGGACGCTCGCGCGCGCCCACGCCCGCACCGGCGACAGCGTCGCGATCGGCGCCTACGTCGGCTCCGGTGACTCGTTCGACCAGGCGATCGCCGAGTTCACGCGCGACTACGCCGACCAGAACGAGAAGGACCACGCGGCGTTGACCGAGGCCATCAAGACGGGTGCGGTCAAGGCCGAGTCCGGGCGGTGAAGGCGCGGCAGCTGCTCGGCCCGGGTGTGCTGCGCCCCGTGCTGACGGTGGCGACGCTCATCGCCGTGTACTACCTGCTCCCGGTGGACCGGCAGCTCGACGCTTGGACGATCGTGGGGCTCGTCGTCGGGGTCACGCTGGTCGTGGTCCTGGTCGTGGTCGAGGCGCGCGTGATCCTGCGCTCCATGCGCCCGGCGTTGCAGGGGATCCAGGCGCTGGCGCTGGTGGTGCCGCTGTTCCTGCTGGTGTTCGCCAACGTCTACTACGTGCTGCAGTACAACGTGCCGCAGAGTTTCAGCGCGCCGCTGAATCGCACCGACTCGCTGTACTTCGTGGTCACGGTGTTCGCGACGGTCGGGTTCGGCGACATCGTGCCCGTGACGCAGGCCGCGCGACTGCTGGTCACGGCGCAGATGATCGCGAACCTTCTGGTGGTCGGCGTCGCGTTGCGGGTGCTCCTGACGGCCGTGCAGCGCAGCCGTTCGCGGTTACCGCCTGGCGGGCTTCGGGATCAGCAGCGCCGTGACCACCCCGATGAGGCCGAGGCACACGAGCATGATCAGGGCGATGCCGAACGGCCCGTTGCCCGGGACGGCCGCGCCGGCGAGCACGGAGCCGACCAGCGCCGTGCCCAGTGACGAGCCGAGGTTCGACACGCTGCGCGAGACGCCCGAGATGTCGCCCTGCGCCTCTTCCGGCGAGCTCGACTGCACGAGGTTGACCGACGCCGTCAGCATCACGCCGACCCCGATGCCCATCAGCAACAGCCCGGGCGTGAACGTCCAGACGCTCGAGTCTTCCCGGACCAGCACCAGCATCAGCACCAGGCCCAGGGTCGTGGAGCTGAAGCCGGCCCGGATCAGCCTGCGCAACGAGTGGCGCCGCGACATCCGTCCCGCGAGGGCCGACGAAGCGAGGATGCCGATGGTGGCGGGCACGAGCACCAGCCCTGTCTCGATCGCGTTGAAGCCGCGGATCTGCTGCAGGAACACCGACGTCACGAAGAATGCGCCCTGCATGACCAGCCACTGCAGCACCTGGGTGACGAGCCCGAGGTTCGACGCCTTGCTGCGGAAGATCTTCAGCGAGAACAGCGGGGCGCGCCCCGCGTGCTCCACGCGCCGCAGGTGCAGGAAGAAGATCGCCAGCAGCACGACCCCGATCGCGACGTAGATCCACACCGGCGACATGCCGCCCTTCGGGATCACCGCCGTGCCACCGATCGTGAAGTCCTCCCGCGACTTGAGCCACCCGTAGGTGGAGCTCTGCAGCACGCCGAAGACCACGAAGAACAGCCCGGCCGCCGACAGCACCGCGCCCCACACGTCGAAGTGCGGCGGGCGCTCGGCGATCGGCGGGTCGACGATGCGCAAGGCGAGGACGATGATCAGCACGATCACGGCCACCTGCAAGAGGAACGACGCCCGCCAGCCGAGGTAGCTCGTGATCAGACCGCCCAGCAGCGGCCCCGCCGCCGCGCCGAGCCCCGCCGCCCCGCTCACGATCCCGAAGTTGCGGGCGCGGGCGCTCACGTCTTCGAACACCACCGTGACCAGGATGTAGATCGGCGGGATCAGCAGCGCCGACCCGATGCCCTCCAGCAGCGAGTACCCCACGATCAGCAGCCCGATGCCCTGCGCGAACGACGAGAGCAGCGCGCCCGAGCCGTAGATCACGAGGCCCGCGATGAAGCAGACCTTGCGGCCGAGGAAGTCCGTGAGCTTGCTGCCGGGGATCATCAACGCGGCCATCGTGAGCGTGAACAGCGTGATCGCCGTCTGGATGCTGATGACCGACGTGCCGATGTCGTCGGCGATCGTGCTGATCGCCACGTTCATGTTCGTCGCCGCGTAGCTCGCGATGAACTGCCCGAGCGCGAGCGGCACCACGACGGCGGAAGCGGAGACGCTCTTCGATCCCGTGGCCATCGGGGGGCCCCTCTCCTCGATGCCCCACCTTGCGAACCCGCGTCTTCGACGGCATCACCTGCTGCGGATGACCCGCCGGAGCCCGGCTCGCCGGACGCCGGCACCGGGCGGGCACTGGGGCCGCCCGAGGGTTCAGGGTGTGAAGACCATCCGCTCGCCGGGGTCGGACGGGGCCGTCCAGGCGCTCTCGACGTCGGCGAGCGGGACGGCCCTCGCGGCGGTGGTGAAGGTGCCGGCCGCGAGCTCGTCGAGCAGGGACGGCAGTTCGGCGACGATGCCGGCGGCGGTCAGCGAACCCTGACCGCTGCCCATGATCCGCAGGTTCGCCGCGCGCAGCAGGGCCGAGGGCAGGGTGACGTCGGCGCCGGCGGGGGAGCCGATCTGCACCCAGGCCAGCGGTTTGCTGCGCTCGGCGCGGTGGGTGACGAGTGCCCGCATCGCGAGCTCGGCCGGGGCGCCCCAGGTGTAGTCGAGCACGACGTCGACGTCAGCGGCTAGCTTGTCCGCTTCTGCTGTCGCCACGACGTGGGTCGCACCGAGCGAGGTGAGCAGCTCCAGCCGCCGCGGATCCCGCCCGACCGCGATGACCTCGCCCGCCCCGAGGTGCCGCGCGACCTCCACCGCCAGCCGCCCGGCGTTGCCCGTCGCGCCGAGCACCAGCACACTCTGCCCCGGCTCGAAATCGACCCGTCGCCGCAACGCCACCCACGACGACATCGCCGGGTTCATCGCGGCCGCGACCACCACGGCGTCGGCGCCGGCGGGCAGCTCCACCGCGCGCCGCGGATCGACCACCGCGCGCTCGGCCATCGTCCCGGGCACGTCGTCGCCCGCGACGAAGTACACGCGTCGCCCGTCGGGCAGCCGGCCGACCCCGTCGACACCCGGGACCATCGGCAGCCGCCCGTCGCTGGTGTAGTGCGTGCCGCCCGCGCCGGACCGCACGCGTGGGTGCAGGCCGGCCGCGAGCACCTCCGCGAGCAGGTGCCCGCCGGCGGCTTCGGGCGTGTCGAACTCTTCGTAGCGGGGCGGCCGTTCGAACGACCGCACGACAGCTGCGTACACGGCGGTTCTCCTTCGGTTTAGTACGTGGAACAAACCAAATTAGTTTGCGCCACGTACTACGTCAAGTACGCTGTCGCCCATGGAGCAACCACTGGACCTGGGCATCGTCGACGGCCTGGCGCAGCTTTCCTTCCTGGTCCAGGGCGAGCTCGCCCACGTCGCCGCCGAGCACGGACTGTCGCTCGTGCAGCTGCGCCTGCTCGGCATCCTGCGCGACCGCACGCCGGGCATGCAGGAGCTCGCGCGGCACCTCGAGCTCGACAAGTCGAGCACCACGGGCCTCGTCACCCGCGCCGAACGCCGTGGCCTGGTCCAGCGCAACCCGGCCCCGCACGACGGCCGCGGCGTGCTCGTGTCGCTCACGTCCGAGGGGCACGCCCTGGCACGCGAGGGTGCGGCGGAGGTGGGGCGCCGGCTGGAGGCGTTGACCGCAGGACTTACCGAGGTGCAACGTTCCCGCTTGGCTCAGCTGGCCAGTTTCGTGGTGGCCGCGGCGGGATGACGCGCGTCGCGGGAACCGACTTGCCGGTGGTTGCCGCTGGACCGCCGCGACGAGCCCGACTGGATGGGCGGCGCAGTGCCGCGAGTGGCTGCCGGCGCGCGGGGATGCGCTCGGCTCGGGTCTCGCTGTCCGGAGGCACTGCCGAGGCGGCGAGCCGCGATGAGTCGGCCGCTGATCCTCAGGCGCCGATGCCTTCGAGCACCGTCGCCACCACGTCGTCGACCGACGGTGCCGGGGTCGGGCCCGTGTGGGGGACCAGGGCGGAGAACACCGTCTCGTGGCACGCGCCGACGAGCAGGGCCGCGGCGGCGTCGAGGCGGGCGGCGGGGGAGAGCCGGCCCAGGTCGCGTTCCGCGTGGAGGTAGGTCAGCAGGCGGTCGCGCCATTCGGTTCCCGTGGCGGTGAGGGACGCGAAGCGCGTGAGCACCGCCGGGTGGGCGAGCAGGCCGGCGAACGTGGGGAGGATGGCGTGGTGCAGGGCGAGCCCGTAGGTGAGGTGCGCGCGCAGATTGGCCTCGACCGTGCCTTCGCCGGGAGCCGGCAGGTCGCCCAGCTCGCGTTCGGCGTCGCGGACGTGGGCGCGCAGCGCGTGCGCCAGGAGTTCTTCCTTGTCGGCGAAGTGGTTGTACAGCACGCCGTCCGCGACGCCGGCGCGGCGGGCGATCGCGCGGACGGTCAGCTTCGCCGCGCCTTCCTCGGCCATGAGCGCGCCGGCTGTCGCGATGAGGTGCTCGCGCAGGCTGCGGTCCCCGTCGCGCAGGGCGGCTGCTGTTCTCGGTGACATCACCGCCATCGTATTCACCGGGTGGCGGTGACGAGCCACGCCGCGCCCCGCAGCCGCACGGCGCCGGGTTCGGCGAACGGGCGCAAGGCCTCCACCAGCGCAGTTTCGGCGCCCCGCGCATGATGCCGGACCGGGCCCCAGCCGGCGATGAACTCCGCCGCGTCGGCCACGTCGCGGCCCCAGACCTGGTCGGCCTCGACCCGCGTGCACGTGACGTCGTGGAACCCCGCCTCCGCCAGAACCGAGCGCGTGTGCGCGGGATCGGCGAGCGACGTCGGCCCGCTGCCCGAAGGCAGTGGCGCCAGTGCGCCGAACACGGTCCCGAGGTCGGTTCCTGCCAGCTCGGTCAGGCACACGAACGTGAGTCGCCCGCCCGGCCGAAGCGCGTGGCGCACGCCGGCGAAGGCCGCCACCGGATCCGCGTAGAACATCACCCCGAACCGGCTCAACGCGACATCGAACGAGCCCTCGGCGAACGGGAAAACCTGCACGTCACCCTGCTCGAACATCACGTTCGCGGCACTCCGGGCCCGTGCCGTCGCGAGCATCGGCCCGGACAGGTCGACGCCCAGCACCCGGCCGGACCCGGACCGCGCCGCCGCGAGCCGCGTCAGCTGCCCGGTGCCGCACCCGAGGTCGACCACGTCGTCGCCCGGACCGACCGCGGCCAGCAGAAACGGGTTGAACCCACTGTTCACCGCGTCGTAGCGATCGGCGTGCTCCGCCCAGTGCCCACCCTCGTAGCCGTTCCACGCCTCCGCCTGCGCCGTGTTGACGATCCCGGTCATGAGCTCCTCCTCGAGCGTTGTGAACACACGTTCATGAACAAGTGTTCATCATGACCCGCGGTGCCGGAGACTGTCAACCGGTCCGATGTGGACGGTCATGATCACGTCAGCGATTCGTAAGGCTCCGCCACCTCGGCCTCTGAGCTGATCTTGGTTACCGTCGGCCGGACATCCGATCACGACGAAGGGGGAGCCCGTGGTTTCTCGGGTCACACTGGGACGACACGCCGAGGCCGTGGGCGGGCTCGGCGTGCGCTACGGGCTCGTGCTGGTCGTCGCGTGGATTGCGGTGCTCAAGCTGACGGCGTCGGAAGCCATGCGCATCCAGCAGTACGTCTCGCACAGCCCGTTCCTGAGCTGGACGAACCACGTTCTGGACCCGCAACCCCTCGCGATCGTCCTCGGCGCGGTCGAGTTCGCCGCGGCCGTTCTCATCGCCGCCGGCCCGTGGGCGCCCCGGGTTTCCGCTGTGGGCAGTGCGCTCGGGATCCTGATTTTCCTGACCACGCTCAGCTTTTTCCTCACCACCCCCGGCGTCGGCGACGCGGCCGCGGGCGGCTTCCCCGCGCTGTCGCCGGTCGGCCAGTTCCTGCTCAAGGACGTGGTGCTGCTCGGCGCGTCGATCTGGACCCTGGGCCGGTCGCTGAACCTTGAGGAGTCCTAAGTGGACGAGTAGTTCCGCCCCTTCCAGTCGGCACCACGGCCGGTGAAGTGCCGGCGCGCCGAATCGAGCGTCATCAATGTGTACAGCAACGCCGTCACCGGCAGCAGCGCGCCGAGCACCGGCCACTGCCGGTAGTAGCGCGCGATCGGCACGAACGTCGCCGCCATCAGCACCCACGCCGCCAGCGCCGGCCACGACGGGCCGGCGAACGTCAGCACGGGGGGAGCGAGGAACACCAGAGCCAGGCCGACCACGGTGCCCGCCAGCACGAGCGGTGAGTGTCGCAACTGCGTGTACGCCGTGCGCGCCACCATCTGCCACAGATCGGAAAGCCGCGGGTACGGCCGGACACTGTGGACGTTCATCGCGAACCCCAGCCACGTCCGCCCGCCCGCCGCGGACACCGCGCGGGCCAGGGCGACGTCGTCGATCACGGCGCCGCGGACGGCCGCGAGACCACCGGCGCGTTCGAGGGCCGAGCGGCGCAGGAGTACGCACCCGCCGGCGGCCGCGGCCACCCGCGAGCGCGGGTTGTTCACGCGCCGGAACGGGTAGAGCATCGCGAAGAAGTACACGAACGCCGGCACGATCAGCCGTTCCCACGGCGTTGCGGTGCGCAGCACGGCCATCTGCGACACGAGGTCGTGCTCACCGCACGCCGCCACGAGGGTTTCGAGCGAACCCGGGCCGTGCTCGATGTCCGCGTCGGTCAGCAGCACGAAATCCACCGCGCCCGCCTCGGCGACGCCACGCGCGGCCGCCCACAGCTTGCCCGTCCAGCACGGCGGCAACGGATCCGGCGTCACCACGGTCAGCGGTAACGTGCCGGGTGCACCGCCGAAGCGCCGGGCGAGGTCGCCGGTGCCGTCGGAGCTGTCGTCGTCGACGAGGATCACGCGTGCCTCGCCCGGATACTGTTGCGCGAGCAGAGCGGGCAACGTCGTCGGGAGCACGGCCGCCTCGTCGCGCGCGGGCACCACTACCGCCACCGACGGCCACTCGGCCGGCCGCGCCAACGGCGGCAACCGCTGGTCCGTTCGCCAGAACCAGCCGTGGCCGAAGGCGAGTCCCAGCCACACCACGAGCGTGAGCCACCCGAGCACCGTCAGCACTCCGCGGATCCTAGCGCCGCGATCAGGCCTTGGCTCGACGACAGCATCGGTCAAGACCCATCGGACGACTGACCTCTCTCTTGCTGGAAACTCAGTCCCGAGTGAACGGCGTCAACCAGGTACAAACGCAGATTCCGCGGGAAGACAGGGAACGGACAGCCGAGCGCACCTCCTCCGAGTAGGTCTAGACATCCGATGGATCACGCACCTAGTGTGCTGGGCGATCCACCCGCTCTTCGGCGGCCGCCACCGGGGCACGCGGCCGCGCGGACCCGTCAGGAGGAGCACGTGCCGATCTCGACGCGCCGGAACGCCGTTCTGGCCGCACTGTTTTCCCTCGCCGTGGCCGGATCCACGGCCACGCCCGGTGCCGCCGCACAGCCGGACCGCGGCTGCACCGGACCGATCAAGACCGCGGCGATCATGACCGTCCAGCCGTGCGACGGCATGGACCGCGTCCTGGCCAAGGCCGCCGCCGTCGTGCCACGGCCCGGCCAGCTCGCCTGGCAGCAGCGGCCCGTCACCGCGTTCACGCATTTCGGCATGAACACCTTCACCGACCGCGAATGGGGTTCGGGCGCCGAGAAGGAGTCGACGTTCGCGCCACCGGCCGTGGACACCGACCAGTGGATGCGCTCGCTCAAGGCCGCCGGCGTCACGCAGGTGATGCTCACCGCCAAGCACCACGACGGTTTCGTGCTCTACCCGACCCGCTACACCGACCACTCCGTCGTCGCCAGCCCGTGGTGGCTCAGCGCGGGCTGCACCGACCCGAAGGCCGACGCCGCCCGACAAGCCGCGCAGGCCACGCACTCGCAGGACCCGTCCGCCTTCTGGCAGGCGCGCGACGCGGGCTGCACCAACCCGCGCGGCGACATCCTGCGCGACTACGTGGATTCCGCGCGCAAGGCCGGTCTCGAGGTCGGCGTCTACCTCTCGCCCGCCGACGGCGCCGAGCTGCCCGCGACTTTCTTCGCCGACGAGGTCAAGCGGATCGAGGCGAAGGTCGCCGCCGGCCAGTCGCTGTCCATCGAGGAACAGGCCACCTACGACGACCGCGCGAGCGCCCCGCAGGGCCAGGGCCGCTACGGCACCGGCAGTGCCGTGACCGAACGGACGATCCCCACGCTGGTTGCGCACGACGACCGAGCCGCCGCGCTGGCCGCCGGGAAGCTGCCGCGCTTCAGAGTGAACGAGGACGACTACAACACCTACTACCTCAACCAGCTCTACGAACTGTTCACCCAGTACGGCCCGATCGACGAGCTGTGGCTCGACGGCGCCAACCCGTGGCGCGACCGCGGCGTCAGCGAGAACTACGACTTCACCACCTGGTTCTCGATGATCCACGCGCTTTCGCCGAACACCGTCACGTTCGCCGGGCCGGCCGGCGTGCGCTGGGTCGGCAACGAGGCCGGCCAGGCGCGGACCACGGAGTGGAGCCCGCTGCCGACGACCGGCGACCCGAACACCGCGCACAACGAGGAACTGTTCCTCGGCGGCGCGACGGCCACCGACCTCGGCTCGCGCCAGGTGCTCGCCGACCCGTCCGTGCGCTTCCTGCAGTGGGCGCCGGCCGAATCCGACGTCTCGATCCGCCCCGGCTGGTTCTTCCACGCGGGAGAGCAGCCGAAAACCGCCGCGCAACTCGTCGACATCTACCGGCGCACAGTGGGCCGCAACTCCTCGCTGCTGCTGAACGTGCCACCCGGCCCGGACGGCGAGTTCGCCCCCGCGGACGTCGCGGCTTTGGCTGCCTTCGGCCAATCCGTCGCCGCCACGCAGGTGAACCAGGCCCACGCGCGGCCCGGCGACAAGGCCGTCGCCGCGGTCACCGACGGTTCGCTGACGACGTCCTGGACCCCACCGCACGGTGCGCTCGCGGGCACACTCGACGTGCCGCTCGCCCGGCCCGCGTCGTTCGACCAGATTCGCCTGGGCGAGGACATCAGCCGCGGCCAGCACGTGGAGGGCGCGACCGTGCAGGCCGAGGTCGACGGCGCGTGGCAGACGCTCGGCACCGTCACCACCATCGGCTACAGCCGCCTGGTCACGCTGTCGGCACCCGTGACGACCAGCCACCTGCGCGTGGTGATCACCCAGGCGCGGGCCACGCCGTACCTCTCGACCTTCGCCCTGTACCGCACCGTGGCACCGGCCGCCTGACCCGAGGGATCCCTTGATGACTTCACGAAAGCGCCACCTGGCCGCCGTGCTCGCGGCCGGGGTTTCGCTCGCCGCGCTCGTCACGCAGCCCGCGGCGGCCGCGCCCGACCACCCCCAGCCGCTACCCGTCGTCACGCCCACACCGCAGTCACTCGCCCGCGACTCGGCCGACGTCGCCGTGCCCGACGAAGTCGTGCTCGTCATCGACGGCACCACCGACGCCGCCGCGAAAGACCTCGTCACCACGCTGTTCCGCGAGCACGGCGCGCGCAAGGTCACCACAGTGGCCGGAGAACCCCGTCACGGCCACGCGCTGGTCGTCCGCCTCGGCGCCGGCACCACCGCACCGGCCCAGGCCGAGGGCTACTCGCTCACCACCACGCGCGGCGAGATCGTGATCGCCGGGCGCGACGGCTCGGGCCAGTACTACGGCGCGCAGACGTTGCGGCAGCTGTTCGTCCGGTCCGGTCACGGCTGGGCCATCAGCGGCGTGGCCGTGCGCGACTGGCCGAACATGGCGTTGCGCGGGTCGATCGAGGGCTTCTACGGCCCGCCGTGGAGCACCGCCGACCGGCTGCGGCAGATCGCGTTCCTCGGCGAGGTCAAGGCCAACACCTACGTCTACAGCGCCAAGGACGACGCCTACCTGCGCGCGCAGTGGCGCGATCCCTACCCCGCCGACGAGCTGGCCACCCTCGGGCAGCTGGTGCGGTCGGCGACCGAGCACCACGTCGACTTCACCTACGCGCTCTCGCCCGGCGTGTCGATCTGCTTCTCCTCGCCCGACGATCTCGCCGCGGTGAAGGCGAAGCTGCAGTCGGTGTACGACCTCGGCGTGCGGTCGTTCTCGATCCCGTTCGACGACATCTCCTACACCAAGTGGAACTGCGCCGCCGACCAGACGGCGTTCGGCGCGCCCGGCCAGGCCGCGGCGGGCAAGGCCCAGGTGTCACTGCTCAACGCGATCACGAGTGGCTTCGTCGAGACCCACGACGGTGCCCGTCCACTGCAGACGGTGCCCACCGAGTACAGCGACCTCAAGGACTCGCCGTACAAGACCGAGCTGCGCGAGAACCTCGACCCGTCGGTGGTCGTGCAGTGGACCGGCACGGACGTGGTGCCGCCGAGCGTCACCACCGACGAGGCGCAGCAGGTGTCCACTGTGTACGGCCGTAAAGTGTTCCTCTGGGACAACTACCCCGTGAACGACTACGAGCAATCCGCCGGCCGCCTGCTGCTCGCGCCCTACGCCCAGCGCGAGGCCGGGCTTTCGCAGTACCTCAACGGGATCGTCGCCAACCCGATGAACCAGGAGGCGGCCAGCGAGGTCGCCGAGTTCGGCGCCACGGACTTCGCGTGGAACGACGCGGGGTACTCGCCGGAGCGGTCGTGGCCGCAAGCGCTTGCGCGGCTCGCGGGCGGCGACGCCCGGGCCACGGCCGCGTTGCAGGTGTTCGCCGACCTCGAGCACCTGGCCCCGACGTTCGGCCCGACGCCGTGGCAGCCGCAGGCCCCGGTGCTGGCGGCGAAGACGAAGGCGTTCTGGCAGCGGTGGAACGCGGGCGACCACCGGGTGGCCGACCTGCGGGAGTACGCGGTGCAGATCCGCGATGCCGCGAAGGTGATCCGCGGCGGCCGGGTGGAGAGCGCGTTCGTCGACGAGGCTTCGCCGTGGCTCGACGCGACGGCTCTGTGGGGTGGCGCGATGGTCGACCAGCTCGACGCCCTCGCGGCCGCCGGGCGTGGTGACGCCAAGGCGGCGCAGCGGCTCACCGCGTCCGCCGACGATCTCGTCGCGCGGGCCCAGGCCGTGAAGACGGGCGACACCAACCGATGGGGGGTGCGGCAGGCGCTCGTCGGCGACGGGGTCCTCGACGCGTTCATCACCCAGGCCCGGGCCGCGACGCTCGGCTGACCCCGAAGGACGGAGAGCTTCGTGAGTGCAGTGAGCAGGAGGAGTTTCCTCGGCGGGGTCGCCGGGCTGGCCGTGGCGAGCACGGTGTTCGCCGGGCCCGCCGACGCGGCGGGTCGTGGGGGACTGACCGTGTCCGGCGAGCAGTTCCTGTTGGACGGCAAGCCGTTCCAGATCATCTCGGGTGCCGTGCACTACTTCCGCATCCACCCCGACCAGTGGCGCGACCGGCTGGAGCGGCTGCGGGCGCTCGGCCTGAACACGGTCGAGACGTACGTGGCGTGGAACTTCCACCAGCCGAAGCCGGGCCTGCCGGACTTCAGCGGCCGGCGCGACCTGCCGAAGTTCATCCGCACCGCCGGCGAGGTGGGCCTGCGGGTGATCGTGCGGCCGAGCCCGTACATCTGCGCGGAGTGGGAGTTCGGCGGCCTGCCCGCGTGGCTGCTTGCCGACCGCGACCTCGAACTCCGGTGCGCCGATCCGAAGTACCTCAAGGCCGTGGACGCGTGGTACGACCACCTCGTGCCGCGCCTGGCCGCGCTGGAGGCGCACCGCGGCGGGCCGGTGATCGCCGTGCAGATCGAGAACGAGTACGGCAGCTACGGCAACGACACCTCGTACCTGGCGCACCTGCGCGACAGCCTCCGTTCGCGCGGGTGCACGAGCCTGCTGTTCGCGGCCGACGGCGCGTCGGACTTCTTCATGCGCTTCGGCTCGCTGCCGGGCACGCTCGAAGTCGGCACGGGCGACGGCAATCCGGTGCCGAGTCTCGAAGCGCTGAAGAAGTTCCAGCCCGGCAAGCCGGTGATGATGGCGGAGTTCTGGGACGGCTGGTTCGACCACTGGGGCGAGCAGCACAACACCCGCGACCCGCAGCAGATGGCGGGCTACATCGACACGGTGCTCGCCTCGGGCGCGTCGGTGAACCTGTACATGGCGTGCGGCGGCACGAACTTCGGTTTCACGAGCGGGGCCAACACCTCCGGCACGACCTACCAGCCCACCGTCACGAGCTATGACTACGACTCGCCGGTGGGGGAGGCGGGCGACCTCGGCGCGAAGTTCACCGCGCTGCGGGCCGTGATCGGCAAGTACACGAAGCTGCCCGACGGGCCGATCCCCGGCCGTTCACCGCGGCTGGCGCCGCAGACGGTGAAGCCGGACGCGACGGCGTCGCTGCTGGAGTCGCTGCCCGCGTTGTCGAAGGTCGTGCGCTCGCCGCAGCCGTTGCCGATGGAGAAGCTCGGCCAGGTCACGGGGCTCATCCACTACCGGACGAAGGTGCAGGGCCCGCACAACGGCACCCTGAGCATCCACGGCCTCGCCGACCGTGCGCTGGTCTTCGCCGGTGGCAAGCAGGTCGGCGTCCTCGACCGCAACACTCCCGACGCCACGGTGGACCTCGTGTTCGAGGAAGCGGAGAACCAGCTCGACATCCTCGTGGACACCATGGGCCGGATCAACTACGGCCCGTACCTCGCCGACCGCAAGGGCATCGACGGGTGGGTCGCCATGAACACCCAGCAGAAGCTCTTCGGCTGGGAAATCCGGCCGTTGCCGCTCGACGATCTGTCCACAGTGCACTTCACCGCGGATGCTCCGGGCGTGGGTCCGGCCTTCCACCGGGCCACGGTGACGATCGGGGCGCCCGCCGACGGGTTCGTCGCGCTGCCGGGCTGGGAGAAGGGCATCGTCTGGCTCAACGGCTTCAACCTGGGCCGCTACTGGAGCCGCGGTCCACAACGGACTCTCTACGCCCCGGCGCCGTTGTGGCGGCGGGGGCGCAACGAGCTCGTGGTGCTGGAGCTGCACCAGCCGGGGGAGACGCTCGAGATCCGCGCGGAGACCGATCTGGGGTGAGACCCGGCCGCTGAGATGCAGGTCACATTCACTCGTGTCACAACTTCGCGCGCCCACCCGTCAAGAGTGCGTAACCAGTGGAAAAGGGCGAAGGAGCAGACCAGTGGAAGCACGACTCAACCTCTTCGAGAACGCGGTCGCCGGTAAGTTCATGAAGTACCTCAACGCGGCGAACAAGCCGATCTCGGACTCGGGCCTTCCCGCCGCGACGCAGGAGCTCGTGAAGCTGCGCGCCAGCCAGATCAACGGCTGCGGCTTCTGCACCGACATGCACTACAAGGAAGCTGTGGCCGCGGGCGAAGAGCCCACGCGCCTCAACCTCGTCGCGGCCTGGCGCGAAGCCACGGTCTTCACCGGCGCGGAGCGCGCGGCCCTCGAGCTGGCCGAACAGGGCACTCGGATCGCCGACGCCGCGGGCGGCGTCAGCGACGAGGTCTGGCAGCAGGCCGCTAAACACTACGACGAGGACCAGCTCACCGGCCTCACCATGCTCATCGCCCTCATCAACACCTACAATCGCATGAACGTCATCACCCAGCAGCCGGCGGGCCACTACGAGGTGGGCATGTTCGGCTGACCCCGGCTCGCCGCCGCTCCCACCGCCACGACGCCCCAGGCACCGGACCTCCGGAGCCTGGGGCGTTGTGCTGTCCGAGGCCGGATCGCTCGGTTTTGTCCCCCGTGTCCAGCACAGGCGAACCCTCCCGCGTGTCGCCGTCCCACCGTCCGCGCCACTGAGTCTCCAGCCACCCTCACTTGTCAGGACGGTCACCCGTCCCGCACCCTCCCACCTGCACGGATTCCCCGGGAACCGGCTCGCGCGGCGCTCACGAGGCGCCGCGCACTGTGATCCCCAACGAAATCGTCCCCACAATCTTGTACGAGATTGTTAACAATCGTGTATGGTCCCCGTCTGCCGGAGCGCGCGGGCTCCGAGCCGGGTCGCCGAGGATCCGGTGCTGCGCCGAACCGCCGGTTCACAGGAGGTCACATGGACATCATCGACTCGCACACCCACGTCATCTCCCCGGACGCGGGCCAGTACCCGGTCGACCCCATCGGCGGGAAGCAGAGCGAGTGGTCGAAGGCGCACCCGGTGGACATCGACGGCCTCGTGCGGGCCCTCGACACGGCGGGCATCGCGCAGGCGGTGGTCGTGCAGGCGTCCACGGTGTACGGTCACGACAACCGCTACGTCGCCGAAGCGCTGCGCCGCCACCCCGACCGCTTCGCGGGCGTCTACTCGATCGACGCGATGGCTCCCGACGCCGTCGAAAAGATCGACCACTGGCAGGGCCTCGGCCTCTCGGGCTTCCGCCTGTTCACCACCGGCACGACCATGCCCGGCCAGGCCGACTGGCTCGGCCACGAGGACTCGTTCCCCGCCTGGGCCCACGCCGAGAAGCACGACATCCCGGTGTGCCTGCAGATGACGATCCAGGGTCTGCCGAAGCTGCGCAAGATCCTCGACCGTTTTCCGCGCGTGCGCGTGCTGCTCGACCACTGCGCGCGCCCCGACCTGTCCGACGGACGTCCGTACCGCCTGGCCAAGGACCTGTTCGACCTGGCCGCCTACCCCGGTGTGCACCTCAAGCTCACCCACCGCGCGCTGGCCGCGTCGGCGAAGGGCGCGTCCACGACCGAAGACTTCCTCACGGACCTGGTCTCGGCCTACGGCGCCGCCCGCATCGCGTGGGGCTCCAACTTCCCCGCGGCCGACGGCGTGCTGCCCGACCTGCTGGCCGAGGCCCGCGAGACGGTCTCGGTGCTGCCCGAAGCCGACCTCGACCAGATCTTCGGCGGGACCGCCGCCGCCTTCTACCCGTCGCTGAAGGGTGCGAGCCGTGCCTGAGCCCACGATCCTGCGGACCGTCCTCGCGGACTACCCGCACACCCGGCCGCTCAAGAACGGTGAGGTCACCAGCCCGTCGGTCGAGCTCGACTTCACCGCGGTTTCGCCGGTGCACAAGGCGTTCGCCCCGATGGTGCGCGACGAGGCCTACGACCTGAGCGAGCTGGCCATCGTCACGGCACTGCAGGCGATCGCGTACGGCCGCCCCGTGGTGCTGCTGCCGGCCGTGGTCGCGTCGCGGTTCCAGCGCGGCTGCCTCATCGCCCACGCGTCGCGCCCGGTGGACCCGGCCGAGCTCAAGGGCAAGCGCATCGGCGTGCGCGCCTTCACCCAAACCACCGGCATGTGGGTCCGCGCGCACCTCACCGAGGACTTCGGCCTCGCCTCGCGCGACATCCACTGGCTCACCCGCGACGGCGCCCACGTCGCCGAGTACGAGGACCCGGACTTCGTCGAGCACGGCGTCGGCGAAGCGAGCCTGCCCGACCTCCTGCGCGAGGGCCGCATCGACGCCACCATCCTCGGCAACGACCTGCCTGAAGGCGACGAGTTCGTGCGGGTGATCCCCGACGCCGCCGCGCGAGACGAGCAGTGGTGGCGCGAGCACGGCTTCATGCCGATCAACCACATGGTCGTCGCGGGGGAGTCCGTGAGCCGCCGCGACCCCGGCGCGGTCCGCGAGGCGTACGAGCTGCTGCGCCGCGCCGACGCGACCGTCTCGCGGCCCGACGGCGCGCCGGTCCCCACGGTGTTCGGCTTCGAGCGGCTGAGCGGGCCGATCGAGCTGATCGTGGAGGCGTGCCTCGAACAAGGCCTGCTACCGCGCCGCCTCGACGCCGACGAGGTGTTCGAGCCGGCGCGCCGGATCCTCGGTTAGCCCCCAGCTTTCCCCACCGGAGATTCAACGGAGAAACCGGAAGACGATGAGCGAAACCACGTCCGCGGGCGCCCCCGGGCAGACCCGCAAGCGCAAGCCGTTCTACCAGGACCTGACCTTCCAGGTCCTCGCCGGCGTCGTCGCCGGCGTGCTCGTGGGCGCGCTCGCGCCCTCGGTCGGCCACCACGTCGACTTCCTCGGCGACATCTTCATCCACCTCATCCAGATGGTCGTCGGCCTGATCATCTTCTGCACGGTCACGCACGGCATCGCCAGTGTGCGCGACCTCGGCAAGGTCGGCCGCATCGCGGTGAAGTCCATTGTGTACTTCGAGGTGATCACCACGATCGCACTGGTGATCGGTCTCGTGGTGGTCAACGTGCTCAAGCCCGGCATCGGCATGAACATCGACCCGTCGTCACTGCACGCGCCGGCTTCGGCGGCGCCGGCCAAGTCGGAGGGCTTCGACGACTTCCTCGTGAGCCTCGTGCCCACGTCGGCCGTCGACGCGTTCGCCAAGGGCGAGATCCTGCAGGTCCTGGTGTTCTCGGTCCTGTTCGCCTGCGGTCTCGCCGCGCTGGGCGAGAAGGCGCAGCCGGTGCTGAACATCGTCGGCACCGTGCAGCAGTCGCTGTTCTGGATCATCAAGAAGGTCATGCGGCTCGCGCCGTTCGCCGCGTTCGGGGCCATCGCGTTCACGGTGTCGAAGTACGGGCTGAGCACGCTGTTGCCGTTGGGCAAGCTGGTCGGGGTGTTCTACCTGATCGTGGTGCTGTTCTTCGTCCTCGTGCTCTGGCCGGTCTCGCACTACGCCGGGGTCAGCCTGTGGAAGGTGCTGCGCTACTTCCGCGCGGAGCTGGTGCTGGTGCTCGGCACGAGCTCGTCGGAAAGCGTGTTTCCGCAGCTCACGGCGAAGCTCGAAAAGCTGGGCGTGGACGAGCCGGTGGTGGGGCTCGTGCTGCCCACCGCGTACAGCTTCAACCACGACGGCACGTGCCTGTACTTCGCCGCGGTGAGCGTGTTCCTGGCTCAGGCCACCGGCACGGACCTGAGCTGGCAAGCGCAGCTGGGCCTGCTGTTCGTGTTGCTGCTGACGTCCAAGGGCGGCGCGGGCGTGTCGGGTTCGGCCATCGCGGTGCTGGCGCTGACGTTGGCGGCCACGCACACGATCCCGGTCAGCAGCATCGCGCTGGTGCTGGGTGTCCACAGTGTCCTGTCGGCCGCGTTCGTGTTCACCAACATCGCGGGCAACTGCGTGGCCACACTCGTCGTGGGCAAGTGGGAGAAGGCGATCGACCGCGTGACACTCCATCGGGAGCTCGACGCCGGTTACGTCGCGGCGTGACGAATCCGGGGCGGGGTTGCGCGCAGTGCCCCGCCCCGGGTTCAGGCGTCGAACGAACCGTGGCGGCCGGCGCCGTGGGCGAAGCGGGTGGCGCCGGCGACGGTGTCGCTCGACAGGGAGACCAGGCCGTGGCCGAACTCGTTGGCCAGGGCGGATTCTTCGGTGGCGCCGTGTTGTTCGAGCACCGACGCGCGGTCCTCCCGCAGGCAGGTCTGCGGGAACGCGGCGAGGCTGTTCGCGAGTTCCACCGCCGCCTCGAGTGCCTGGCCGGCGGGGACGACGCGGTTGGCCAAGCCCATGCGCAGCGCTTCGTCGGCGGCGACCGGGCGGCCCGTCAAGATCAAGTCCAGCGCGTGGCTCTGGCCGATCAGGCGCGGCAGCCGCACGGTGCCGCCGTCGATCAGCGGCACGCCCCAGCGCCGGCAGAACACGCCGAACACAGCGGTTTCGTCGGCCACGCGCAGGTCGCACCAGATCGCCAGCTCCAGCCCGCCTGCCACGGCGTGGCCGCTGACCGCGGCGATGACGGGTTTGGTCAGACGCAGCCGCGTCGGTCCCATCGGACCGTCGCCCGAGGGTTCGGTGCGGTTGCCCCGGCCTTCGCTGACGGCTTTGAGGTCGGCGCCCGCGCAGAACGTGCCGCCGGCGCCCTGCAACACGGCGACGGAGGCGTCCTCGTCGGCGTCGAACGCGCGGAACGCGCCGGCGAGTGCCTCGGCCGTGGCGCGGTCGACGGCGTTGCGCCGTTCGGGCCGATCGATCGTCACGATCGTGACGGGGTCGCGCTTCTCGACCAGGACGTTCATCGGTCCTCCCACAGGGGATCACGCAGGGCGCGGCGCAGGATCTTGCCCACCGCCGACTTAGGGATCGCATCGACCACGTGCACGCTCTTGGGCACCTTGTACCCGGCGAGCCGGCCGCGCACGTGCGTGCGCAAGTCCTCTTCGGACACTGTCGCTCCCGGGCGCAGGGAGACGAACGCCGTCACGGCCTCGACCCACGTCGGATCGGGCGCGCCGACCACGGCGGTCTCGGCCACGGCCGGGTGCGTGGCCAGCGCGTCCTCGACCTCGCGCGGGTAGACGTTGTAGCCGCCGGTCACGATCATGTCGCTCGCGCGGTCGACCAGGTACAGGTAGCCGCGCTCGTCGGCGCGGGCCAGGTCGCGGGTGCGGATCCAGCCGTCCACGAGCGTCTGCGCGGTGAGCTCGGGCGCGTCGAGGTACCCGCTCATCGTGAACGGCGCGCGCACGCGGATCTCGCCGATCTCCCCGTGTGGCACGGGACTCCCGTCGGGATCGGTCAGCAGGAGCTCCGCGTCGACGGCGGGGTGGCCGCATGAGCCGAGCAGGTCGCTCTGCAGGTGGTCGGCTTTGCCGAGCACCGTCTGGCACAACGGAGCCTCGGTTTGGCCGTAGTACTGCACGAACTTCGGCCCGAAGCGGTCCAGCGCTTCCTGGATCAGCGGCTTCGGCATGGGGCTGGCCCCGTAGACGATGGTGTCGAGCTTGGCTGCCGAGTCCAGAGTGGACCCGGCGAGCAGCAGGCCGAGCATCGTCGGCACGAGGTTGACGTCGGTGACGCGGTGCCGGGTGATCGAGTCCGGATAGGACTCGGGGTCGAAGCCCGGCAGCACGACCGCGCGGCCGCCGCGGATCCAGTACGGCAGCACGAAAGTCCCGCTGGCGTGGATGAGCGACGCGGCGTGCAGCATCGCCGAGTCGCGGTCGGGGGAGAGGAGGTTGGCGAGGATGTTGGCGGTGATCGCGGCGTAGCCGGCCTGGGTGTGCTGCGCGGCCTTGAGCGTGCCGGTGGTGCCGGACGTGTAGAGGGCGAGCATGACGTCGTCCGGGGCGACCGGGACGCGCGGATCGGCCGCCGGAACGCGGTCCAGTTCGTCGACGAGGTCGAGGTCCTGGGCGCGTTGCCGGTCACCGAGCCCGGCCAGTCGCAGGCCGTCGAGGGCTTCGGCGAGTGTCGCGGCCCGTTCGGCCAGCGGCTTGCTGTACACGAGCAGGGCCACGCCGGATTCGGCGAGCATCCGGGTCTGCTCGGCCACGGCGAGGCGGGCGTTGAGTGGCACCCTGGTCACGCCGGCCTTGAGACAGGCGAAGTCGAGCGGAATGGACCACTCGCCGTTGTCGACCAGCAGCCCCACTCTCGTGCCGCGGTCGGCGCCCGCGGCGAGCAGGGCGTTGGCGAGGCGGCTGGCGCGCTCGTCGACTTCGGCGAAGGAGAACTCCCGGTCGCCGATGACCACGGCCGTGCGATCCGCGAAGCGCTGGGCACCCCGGCGCACCAACTCCACAGCGAGCATGCCCGGAGGTTTTCACAGTCCGTCTGGACTGTCAACGAGAACGGTAGGCTACCCGGGTGACCCGCAGCGAACAACGAGCGCGCACTCACCAGACCCTGCTGGACGCCACCGTCAGGTGCCTGGTGGACTTCGGCTACGCCGGCACGACGACGCAGCGCGTGCAGGAGCGGGCGGGGGTGTCGCGGGGTGCGCTGCTGCACCACTTCGGCTCGAAGGCGGACCTGTTCGTCGCGGCGATCCACTACATCGCCGAGCAGCAGCTGGCGCAGGTTCGGCTCGCCGGCGCGGATTCGCGGCGGCAGCTGGTGACGGCGTTGCGGGAGGCGATGTCGGGGCCGTTGTTCCTGGCGGGGCTGGAACTCTGGCTCGGCGCGCGGACCGATCCGGCGTTGCGGGCGGCGTTGCTGCCCGCGGAACGCGAGCTGGGGCGGGAGCTGCGGTCGGCGTTCGAGTCCACAGGAGACGATCGCGTCGGTTACGAATCGCTGCTGATGGTGTTGCGGGGCCTCGCGCTCACCAGCATCCTGCGCGACGACACCACGGTCGCCGACGCCGTCGTGGACCGGTGGTTCGACCGCCTGGGCTGAGTTTCAGCGCGACCGCAGGTGGTCCCGCATCGTGCGGGCGACCCGAGCCATCAGGATCTCCGCCTCCGGCTGGATCGCCGCCGGCACCCGCGACTCGGTGAGCGCGGCCACCGCGAATACCTGCCCGTCGGCGTGCTCGGCCACGCCGACCTCGTGCCGCAGGTTCAGCAGCGTGCCGGTCTTGGCCGACCACTTCGTCGAGTCGGACCCGAAATCCGGCGTGAGCCGCTGGCGCAGCAGGTTGTGGGCCATGAGATCCCGCGTGCGCGCCGCCACCTCGGTGTCTATTTTGGACGGCCGCCACAACGCCTCCAGCAGTGCGACATACGCCCGCGCCGACCCGGCACTGGCCCGGCTGACGTCCAGCTGCGACACCGGGTGCCCCCGCCCGGCCGTGCCGGCGCGAATGGCCAGCGCGTGGGCGAGGTGCACCTCGCCCGGCTCGAACCGTTCCGCGGGGGTGTCGGCCAGCTCCGCCGTCGCGTGCCGCACGGAGACACCGTCGATGCCCCACTCGCGCAGCATCCGCGTGACCTCGGCCGGCGGCGTGAGTTCGAACAACGCGTCGGCTGCGGTGCCGTCGCTGACCGCCACGCTCAGGTAGAGCAGATCGTCGATCGCCACGCGCGCCGGGTGGCGGAAGCGCGCCAGCCCGGCCGGCCCGGCCGTGGTGACCCGCCCGGGTTCGACCTCCAGCTGCGTCGCGCCGTCGAGTTCACCCCGCCGGATGCGCTCCAACGTCGCCGCGGCGAGCGGCACCTTGACCAGCGAGGCGCTGGGGAACTCCAGGTCCGCGTCGAGGCCGATCTCCTGGCCGGTGTGGAGGTCGCGGACGAGAAACGAACCGCGCAGGCCGCCGTCGTCGAGTTCCTCGCGGAGGTCGCGGAGCAGGGATTCGGTGTTCACACGTTCTCCTCGTCGGGGGCGCCGAGGCAGCGGGCGATGGCGGGGCGCAGGCGGGTGCGCAGGTGGTGGGCGTCTTCGCCGAGGGCGGCGGCGACGTCGAAGCCGCGGGCGAGGGGGCCGTTGCCGAGGGGGCGCCAGCCCAGGCCGAGCTCGGTGGCCTGCGTGGGGGAGCACAGGAGCAGGTCGGCCGAACCGTAGACGGCGGCCGCGGCGGCCGTCAGGGAACCGGCGACGGAGACCTGGGCGGGTCGCAGTCCCACGGCGTCGCGGACGCGGAACACGCGGTCGCGGATGTGGGGCACGTCGTCCTCGGGCTGGATCCACACGCGGCGGCGCTCGGCTTTGGTGGCGCGGCCGGCGCGCAGCGTCTCGAGGTGGACCACGGGTGGGAGCTGCTGGCGTTCCGTGGCGGCGACGCCGAGCGGCACCGTCCACACGGCATCGGTCTCGGGCACTGCGACGAGGGCGGCGCGCACCTCGTGCGTGCGCACGAGCTCGGCCCGCTCGCCGGGTGGCGCCGGGCGGAACTCGAGGAAAATGCCGAGCGCGCGGGCCTCGGCGCCGAGCTCGGCGAGGTCGCGGGTCGGGCAGGTGTCGGGCACGGCGAGACGCAGGGGACGCAGTTTGGCGCGCTTGGCGTCGTGCTCCATGGCGTCGGCCAGGTGGACGAGGCGCCGCGCGGACGGCAGCATGTCGCGGCCGAAGGGCGTGAGCTGGGCCCGCCGCGTCGCGCGGTCGAAGAGGCGCTCGCCGAGGTGGCGTTCGAGCGCGGCGATCCGGCGGCTCGCCACGGGCTGGGGGATCCCGGCCACCGCCGCCCCCGCCGTGAAGCTCCCGGTTTCGCTCACGCCGACGAACGCGCGGCAGCTTCCGATCAGGTCCACGACCACACTGTATGCCCATTGCGCATGGAAGTGCCCACTTCTGTCTTGGACAGCATGAGCGGCCTTGGTGAGACTGCGGATGTCGATCACTTCCGAAGGGGGGACCCGGTGTTCAGCAAGTCTGTGGTGGTGGCGGCGGTGGCTGTGGTGGCGTTGGCGGGATGTGGCGCGCCGCCGGCTCCGCAGGCTCTGCCGCCCGCCGTACCGCCCGCCACCTCCGCTTCGCCGACGGTCTCGAACCACGACTTCGACGACCTGGAGCGGTCTTTCGGCGCCCGGCTCGGCGTGTACGTCGTGGACACCGGCTCGGGTCACGAAGTCGCCTACCGCGCCGACGAGCGCTTCGCCTACGCATCGACGCACAAGGTGTTCAGTGCCGCGGCCGTGCTGCAGAAGGTGGGGATGGCGGGGCTCGACCGCGTGATCAAGTACGGCCCGAGTGACGTCGTCGCGGATTCGCCGATCACCCGGAAGCACGCGGGCGCCGGCATGACGCTGAGCGCGATCATGGACGCCGCCCTGCGCTACAGCGACAACACCGGCGGCAACATGCTCTTCCGCGAGCTCGGCGGGCCGGCCGCGCTGAGCACGTGGCTGCGCTCGATCGGCGACACCACCACCCATGTCGACCGCATCGAACCCACCCTCAACGAAACCGCCCCCGGCGACCTGCGCGACACGACCACCCCGCGCGCCTGGGCCCGGTCGCTGCGCACGGTGGTCCTCGGCGACACGCTGCCCGCGCCCCTGCGCACGGTCCTGACGAACACCATGCGCGCCAGCACCACCGGCACCCACCTCGTCCGTGCGGGCGTCCCCGCCGGCTGGCAGGTCGCCGACAAATCCGGCACCGCCGACCACGGCACCCGCAACGACATCGCGATCGCCTGGCCCCCGGGCCGCGCGCCGATCGTTTTCGTGGTGTTCTCCGACCGCCCCGCTGCCGACGCCCCCACGGACGACGCCCTCGTCGCCCGCGCCGCGGCGGCCGCGGTGAAGGCGCTGGGATGAGACGTTCTCCTGGGGGAGTCATGAGGTTTAGCCTGTCCACTGGGGACCCCGCGGGCCGGCGGCGTGACGTCGGCTACCGCGTGATCACCCGTCTGCTCGCCTTCGTGTTGTGGCCACTGGCCTCCCTGGTGGCTCCGGGCCTCGGGCGATCCGTTGCCTGCTCCTGGGCGCTCAGGATCCGCTTCCCGGCCGAGGACCTCACCGGGCTGTCACCCGGCACCCACGCGGCTTTCGTCGCGGCCCGCACCACCGCCCTCTGGCGCCACGGCACCCTCCTCGGCCTCACCTCCGGCCACCGCGACGCCGGCACCCAGGACCGCCTCTTCACCGCGGAGGTCCGCCGCACCGGCTCGGTGGCCCGGGCCCGCAGGCGTGCCCTGCCCCCGGCGAACTCCCGCCACGTCACCGGCACGGCCCTCGACATCCGCCCCCGCGACGGCGCCCACTGGCTCGAACTCCACGGCGCGGCTCACCACCTGTACCGCGTCTACGACAACGAATGGTGGCACTTCGAATACCATCCCGAGGGCCGCCCACGCCGAGTCCCGCACCCCGGGTTTTCCCTGGCGGAATCGGAAACATGAGGGGAATTCCCGTGGCGGACCGACGTCGCATGACCCGGCGGGCCCTGCTCGCCGGAGTGCTCGCGGCACCGATCGCCGGTTGCGTGAACCCGGTCCCACCACCGAGCCCCGCACCACCACCGAAAACGACAACAACCCCACCGCCGACCGCGCGACTCGAAGCGCTCGAACGCAAGTACAGTGCCCGCCTGGGTATCCACGCACTCGCCACCGGCAGTGGAGCCACCCTGGACTACCGGCCAGACGAGAGATTCGCCTTCTGCTCCACCTTCAAGACCTTCGCGGTCGCCGCCGTGCTGCAAAACCACCCACTGTCCTACCTGGACACACAAATCCACTACACGAAAGCCGACGTCAACTCCGTCTCCCCGATCACCCAGGAACACACCGGCACCGGGATGAGCGTGCGGCAGCTGTGCGACGCCGCGATCCGGTACAGCGACGGGACGGCCGGCAACCTGCTGATGCGCGACGCCGGCGGCCCGGCCGGGCTCACGGCGTACCTGCGTGGCCTGGGTGACGCCACCAGCCGCATGGACCAGTACGAGCCCGACCTCAACCGCGATCCCGTCGACGACCCCCGCGACACCACCACCCCGCGGGCGCTCGCCGCCGACCATCGAACGATCGTGCTCGGCAAGGCGCTCCCCGCAACCAAGCGCGCGCTTGTCGAGGACTGGCTGAGCCGCAGCACCACGGGCGCGCAGGCCATCCGCGCGGGCGTGCCCGCCGAATGGCGCGTGATCGGCAAAACCGGCCACGGCGACTACGGCCGGGTCAACGACGTCGCCGTCCTCAGGCCACCGGGCGCAGCCCCACTGGTCTTCGCGATCATGTCGGACCGCACGGCTTACGACGACGAACCGCGGTACGCCCTGATCGCCGAAGCCGCGAAGTACGTCGCCCAAATGCTGCGCTGACTCAGCTCCAGCGCGACCGGAACTCGTCGAGCACCCGGCGTTCCCGTTTCGTCGGACGGCCCGCGCCGCGCTCGCGGTGCGCCACCGGGATCGCGGCCTCCGGGGGCGGCTTCGGAGTGCGGTCGATGATGCACTTCGCGGCTTCGGGCGCGCCGACGCGTTTCTGGATGACCTGGACGACCTCGACAACGCGGGTGGTCTGGCCGATGCGGGCGCGGACCTCGTCGCCGGGGACCACGGTGGTGGCGGGTTTGGCCGGGCGGTCGTTCACGCGCACGTGCCCGCCCCGGCACGCGGCCGCGGCGTTCGAGCGCGTTTTCGCCAGCCGTACGGCCCACAGCCAGCGGTCCACCCTGGTCGACTCCACGGGTCCATCATGCCCCAGCCGCCGGTCAGCCGCGGCGCATAGGCCGCGCCGCCGACGTGCCCAGCACGCGCCCGACCACCCAGGCCAGCGCGTCGGCCGTACGGGCGGGCGTGTCGGACGGCTGCATCACGTGGCTGAGCACGGTGCGCACCACGAGGTCGATCACCACGGTGATCTGCTCGTCGTCCAGCGGCGGCTCGTACGTGCGCACGCGCTCGACCAGCATCGTCTTCGCCTCGGTCAGCAGCGAGCCCGCGCGCGTGGTCAGCAGCGGCAGCAGTTCCGTGTCCGTGCCGTGGGTCGCCGACGCGATGGCGCGCAGCAGCGTGTTGTCGTCGGCGAGATCGAGCACGGCGCGGATGGCCTCGTAGATCGCCTCGACCAGGTCGCCGGGATGCCGGTCGAACGCGGTGCGCACGACCGCGAGGAAGCGGGCCAGCTCGTGGGAGATCATCACCTCGGCCAGCGCAGCCTTGGAGCCGACCTCGTTGTACACGGTCTGGCGGCTGACGCCCACGGCCTCGGCCAGCCGCGCCATGGTGACCGCCGACCAGCCCTCGCTCGCGGTCAGCTCGATGGCCGCGGTGACGATCGGTTGCCGGTGCTGGCCGCCCTCGGGCGGTGCGGCCCGGAGTGCCCCGCTCATGATCGTCATCCTAGGCCGCCTCCCGTGTGGTCCCGGCAAGCTGGAGAACGCATCCTCAGTCCCGCACCTTCAGCGCCAGCACCGGGCACGCGTCGGCCGCGGCCGTCACGTCCAGGCGGTGCCGCTCGGCGGGGCTCTCCTCCAGGAGCACCACCGTGCCGTCGTCACCGACCTCGAAGAAGTCCGGCGCCATCGCCTCGCACATGCCGAACCCGGCGCACAACTCGCGGTTCGCCTCGATCCGCATCACGCACCCACCCTTCCTGGAGCCACGAAGTCGACCTTCTCGCGTACGCCGCAGTCGGGGCAGCACCACGAGTCCGGGATCGCCGACCACGGCGTGCCGGCCGGGAAACCCTCGCGCGGATCACCGCGCTGTTCGTCGTAGACATAGCCGCAACCGGGGCACATCCCGCCTTCGGCCGCGTCGCCGCGGGTGTCGGCGGTGATCGGCGCTTCGGCCGTCACGCGGGTGCCGTACCGGGCCAGAACCTTGCCGCGTTTGCGCGGCTGGATGTTGGCGTGGGAGATGTCGCCGTCGAAGTGGGCCAGCACGCGCGGGTCCATCACGCGTCGCCACAGCGGCGGCACCAGCGCCAGCACGATCATCCCGGCGTACCCGGTGGGCAGCACCGGCGATTCGGCGAAGTCCCGCAGCGTCTGGTAGCGGCGCGTGGGGTTGGCGTGGTGGTCGCTGTGGCGCTGCAGGTGATAGAGCAGCACGTTGGTGGCGATGTTGTTGGAGTTCCAGCTGTGGCTCGGGTCCACGCGCTCGTGGCGGCGGCGATCCGGCGGGCCCACGCGCCGGCGCAGCATCCCGTAGTGCTCCATGTAGTTCACGACTTCCAGCAGCGAGAAGCCCACCACGGCCTGGATCAGCAGGTACGGCAGGATCCCGGCTCCGAGCCACACCAGCATCGCGGCCCACAGCACGGCCGACATCAGCCACGCGTTGAGCACGTCGTTGCCGATGCGGAACGGGTGCTTCGCACGCCGGGCGTAGCGCTTGCGCTCCAGTCGCCACGCCGACTTCAGCGAGCCGCCGACCGTACGCGGCCAGAAGCGGTAGAAGCTCTCGCCGACGCGGCTCGAAGCCGGGTCCTCGGGTGTGGCCACGCGGACGTGGTGGCCGCGGTTGTGCTCGATGTAGAAGTGGCCGTAGAAGCTCTGCGCCAGCGCGATCTTCGACAGCCAGCGCTCGTGGCTCTCCTTCTTGTGCCCCAGCTCGTGGGCGGTGTTGATGCCGATCCCGCCGATGCACCCGATGGAGGCGGCCAGCCCGATCTTGTCCACCACGCTCAGGTCACCGCGCCCGATCAGCCAGAACGCCGCCACGAACCCGACGTACTGGATCGGCAGGAAGAGGTAGGTGATCCAGCGGTAGTAGCGGTCGTTTTCCAGCTGTTCGAGCACGTCGTCGGGCGGATTGCCGCGGTCGAGCCCCGCGACCAGGTCGATCACGGGCACGATCACGAGGATCACGATCGGCCCGACCCAGAACCACACGCCCCAGCCGGTGGCCGCGTGCAGCCCGATCGCCAGGAACGCGAGTGAGGGCACCACGAGCCCGATCAGCCACAGGTACCGCTTGCGGTCCGTCCAAGACTCGGTCGAACCGGCGGGCACCGTCCCCGCGACTTCGCTCATCTCGTCCTCCTCCGTCAACGACGCTGTCCGACGTGGTTGACAAGACGGTAAGTGATGTACACCCAGCTTGACAAGTCGAAGAGAAATGTAAAGTACGGCTCGCGTGACCGCTGCCGGGTTGTGACCGCACTGTCCGCCCCGGGTGTACCGCGTCCACTGTGACCCCTCATCCGTTCGAGGTGAATTTCTCCGCGGCCCATTCCGGTGCACCTGGGCTGAGTGCTCATTCGCGAGTATTTCGTCGCGTAAGCCCGGTGAATTGCCGCCGAACGCGTCAGTCCGGTTCTCGAATGTCGTAATTCGGCTTCGGTGGTGGCTCGGCCTCTTCGGGGGTTACCCGCATGGTCTATCGCCCGATTCGATTTTTCGCCGTCTAATCATTCAGCCACATCCTCGAGGGAATGAGGTTTCATGTTTCGAAGAATTGTTGTCGCGGTTGCAGTTCTGGTCCTCACCGGGCTTGCCGTGACGCCTGCGTCGGCGCAGCCGGCGGCTCAACCGCCGGTGGCGGCCGGCACGAGCAGTTGTGCCGCGATCCGCGCCTTGCTGCCGATCGCGGGCGACGGGAACTATGTGCTGAACACCGGGTCCCACCTCGTTCCCGTCTATTGTCACGACATGGCCGGGACGCCGCGGGAATACATCACGCTCACCCCCCAACTTCTCGCAATACACAGTCGGTGGCGTGACACGGGGCACGAATGTCCGCACCACGTTCACCCGGGTGCGGATCGACCCGGCGACCCTGCTGGTCGACATCAACGACGTCACGTTCGCCACCAGCACCGGATCGGCCGTGCAGCCGGGGCCCTTCGTCATCGAGTCCATGCCTTACGCGGTGGCCGGGTCGTGTGACCACGCGGCCAGTGGCGTCGGCCGGGTCGATCTCGGTGGCACGGCCTTCGTGCTGGCCGCCACGTGGGTCGTCGGCGGGTTCGAACCGGAGGGCGGCGCCACCCTCAGCGCCGACGGCCGCAGCGCCGACCTCGCGGGTGGCGGCTACTGCGGCTCGATCACTCCGGCGCCCGCCATCTACAACCCCGTCAACCCTGCCGTTCCCGACTTCCACCTCCAGCTCGCGTGCGGCCCCCACACGCTGGTCGACGTGCTGCTCGGCCGGGCGTGCGTGAACCTCGCCTGAGCCCGGCCGATCCGGGTGGGCCGTGCCACGCGGTTCGCCCGGGCGCGGGTGCCCGGCCGGCGGCGTAGGTTCGGACGATGAGCGACTGGTCCTCGGGCGAGGCCTACGAGCGGTACGTCGGACGGTGGAGCCGCCGCGTCGCCGCGGCCTTCCTCGACGGCACGATCGTGCCGCCCGGGGCGCGCTGGCTCGACGTCGGCTGCGGCACCGGTGCGCTGGCGTCGGCGGTGCTGGCCACGGCCGATCCGGCCGGCGTCCTCGGCGTCGACCAGGCCTCGCCGCTCGTCGCCCACGCCCGCCGGCTGGCCGCCGACCCGCGGGCGGCCTTCGTGGTCGGCGACGCGCAGGCCCTGCCCGTGGCCGCCGACGCGTTCGACGCCGCCGTGAGCGGGCTGGCGCTCAACTTCGTGCCCGACCCGCACCGGGCGGTCGCCGACTGGGTCCGGGCCGTGAAGCCCGGGGGAGTGGTGACCGCATACGTGTGGGACTACGCCGAGGGCATGGAGCTGATGCGCTGGTTCTGGGACGCCGCGGCCGAGCTCGACCCGGTCGTCGCGGACCTCGACGAAGGCCGCCGTTTTCCTTTGTGCCGCCCGGATCCGCTGAGTCGACTGTGGACGGAGGCGGGCCTGACGGGCGTGGTCGTGCGCGCGATCGGCGTCCGCACCGCGTTCGCCGGCTTCGACGACTACTGGCTGCCGTTCCTCGGCGGCCAGGGCCCGGCGCCCGCCTACGCCGTGCAGCTGTCCGAAGACCACCGCCGAGCCCTGCGCGACCTGCTGCGCGCCCGGCTGCCGATCGCCGCGGACGGCACGATCACCCTGACCGCGCGGGCGTGGGCTGTGCGGGGCAGCGTGCCGCACCGCTGACTCGCCGGAAATCCCGTGTTCTCAAGCTATTCTCGGTTTCGTGGGCGGACGGCGGGTCGACTGGGCGGCGTTGCGGACCCCGCGGGACGAGGTTCCCGCGGAGGGCGTGCGCGAGCGCAAGAAGCGCGAGACGCGTCGCCTGCTGTTCAACACCGCCACGGAACTCTTCCTGGCGCGCGGCTTCGACGCCGTGCGCGTCGCCGACGTCGCACAGGCCGGTGGCGTGTCAGAGAAGACCGTCTTCAACTACTTCCCCGCCAAGGAATCCCTCATCCTCGACCGGCCCGACGCGACCCTCGCCGCTATGCGCACCGAGCTCGGCGACCCGGCCCGCACGCCCGTCGAGGCCGTGCTGCGCATCCTCGCCGGCGAGCTGGCCGCGGTCACCGGCTGGCTCGCCGACCAGCGCGACCGCCGCGCCGCGGGAGCGGGGTTCCGCCGCTACGGCGAGCTGATCCGCTCCACGCCGGCGCTGGCCGCCTACCAGCGCGATGTCCTCGACGAGCTCGCCGACGGCGCCGCGCAGCTGCTGGCCGTGCGCGCGGGCCTGGCCACCGCCGACCCGGAGCCCCAGCTCGCCGCGACGGCGCTCGTCGGGCTGTGGCGCGTGCAGTTCGGCAGCCTCGCCAAGCACGTGGACGCGGGCCGCACGCCGGCACGGATCCGCGGCGCCGTGACCACCGACGTGCTGCGCGCCGCCCGGCTGCTGGAGTCGGGCCTCGGCAGCTTCGCGCGCACCCGGCGTCCGGCGGTGAAGGACACCTCGAAGGACGCCGCCACAAGACCACAGGGGTGAAGCCCCGGCCGGGAAAAGACCGGCGAGTACGAAACCGGCACGGACTTCGCGCCGCACGAGTTCCGGCGCCCCAACGTCCAGAGTGGCCGCCAAAGGCGGAAACTCGCACGCTCACCCGGGGTTCGCGCGAAGTTTCTGTGACTGTAAGTTTACGGCGACCCCGCAGCGTGTGACGGTGGGAGCGGGTCATCCGGCAGGTTCACGACGGCGAGTAATTCTTGATTGATTCCAGAAGCTGCGGCACACTGCCAGGCGTGCCAACGACTTCGGACTTCGAGCGCATGCTACGCGGAGCGGCTCTGCGGGTGACGCGTCCTCGGATGGCGGTGCTGTCCGCGGTGCACGATCATCCCCACGCCGACACCGCGTCGCTCATCGGTGCCGTGCGCGCGGATCTCGGCGAGGTGTCCCACCAGGCCGTCTACGACGTCCTGGGCGCCCTGACCTCCGCGGGTCTCGTGCGGCGGATCGAGCCCGAGGGCTCGGTCGCGCGATACGAGGCACGGGTGGGGGACAACCACCACCACGTCGTGTGCCGGTCGTGCGGTGCGATCGCCGATGTCGACTGCGCGGTCGGCGCCGCGCCCTGCCTGACCGCGTCCGATGACCACGGTTTCGTCATCGACGAGGCCGAGGTCATCTACTGGGGCCTGTGCCCCGACTGCAACACCGTTACCCACACTGATTCCCGGAAGGATTCCCGTGTCTGACACCCCCAACGCCGAAGTCGGCGAGATGAACGTGGAGAGCGCGGGCGGGTGCCCCGTCCACACGGGGCGCTTCGCGCACCCCACCGAGGGCGGCAGCAACCGTGACTGGTGGCCGAACCAGCTGAACCTCTCGATCCTCCGGAAGCATTCGGCCGTGGCGAACCCCATGGACGAGGACTTCGACTACGGCAAGGAGTTCCAGACCGTCGACCTCGACGAGCTGGCGCGCGACGTCGACGCGGTCCTGACCACTTCGCAGGACTGGTGGCCCGCGGACTTCGGCCACTACGGCGGCTTCATGATCCGCATGGCGTGGCACAGCGCCGGCACCTACCGCATCGAAGACGGCCGCGGCGGCGCGGGCGCCGGCATGCAGCGCTTCGCGCCGCTGAACAGCTGGCCGGACAACGGCAACCTGGACAAGGCCCGCCGTCTGCTGTGGCCGGTGAAGAAGAAGTACGGCAAGAAGATCTCGTGGGCCGACCTCATGGTCTTCACGGGCAACCGCGCCCTGGAGACCATGGGCTTCAAGACCTTCGGCTTCGCCGGTGGCCGCGCCGACGTGTACGAGCCCGACCAGGACGTGTACTGGGGCCCGGAGCGCACCTGGCTGGGCGACGAGCGCTACACCGGTGACCGCGAGCTCGAGGCGCCGCTGGCCGCCGTGCAGATGGGCCTGATCTACGTCAACCCCGAGGGCCCGAACGGGAACCCGGACCCGGTGGCCTCGGGCCGCGACATCCGCGAGACCTTCCGCCGCATGGCGATGAACGACGAAGAGACCGTCGCGCTGATCGCCGGAGGCCACACCTTCGGCAAGACCCACGGTGCCGCCGACGCCGACGAGTTCGTCAGCGCCGAGCCCGAGGGCGCGCCGCTCGAGGAGCAGGGCCTGGGCTGGAAGAACAGCTTCGGCTCGGGCAAGGGCCGCGACGCGATCACCAGCGGTATCGAGGTCACCTGGACCCCGACCCCGACCAAGTGGAGCAACTGGTTCTTCCACAACCTGTTCACCTACGAATGGGAGCTCGAAACCGGCCCCGGTGGCGCGAACCAGTGGAAGCCGGCGAACAACGCGGCCGCGAACACCGTGCCGGACCCCGAGACCGGTGAGCTCAACCGCGCGCCCGGCATGCTGACCGCGGACCTCGCGCTGCGCTTCGACCCGATCTACGAGCCGATCTCGCGCCGCTTCTACGAGAACCCGCAGGAGTTCGCGGACACCTTCGCCCGCGCCTGGTACAAGCTGACCCACCGCGACATGGGCCCGGTCCAGCGCTACCTCGGCGCGCTGGTCCCGGACGAGGCCCTCATCTGGCAGGACCGCGTGCCGGCCGTGGACCACGAGCTGGTCACCGACGCGGACGTCGCGGACCTCAAGGCCAAACTGCTCGACTCGGGCCTCACCGTGGCGCAGCTCGTCTCCACCGCGTGGGCGTCGGCCTCGACGTTCCGCATCGGTGACAAGCGCGGCGGCGCCAACGGTGCCCGCCTGCGCCTCGAGCCGCAGCGCGGCTGGGAAGTCAACAACCCCGACGAGCTGGCGCAGGTGCTGACCACGCTCGAGGGTGTCCAGGAGGCCTTCAACGGCGCCCAGTCGGGTGGCAAGAAGATCTCTCTGGCCGACCTGATCGTGCTGGGCGGCGCCGCGGGTGTCGAGAAGGCCGCGAAGGACGCGGGCGTCGAGATCACCGTGCCGTTCACCCCGGGCCGCACCGACGCGACGGCGGAGCAGACCGACGCCGAGTCGTTCGTGCCGCTCGAGCCGAAGGCCGACGGGTTCCGCAACTACCGCGGCAAGGGCAACCGCCTGCCGAGCGAGTACCTGCTCATCGACCGCGCGAACCTGCTCGACCTGAGCGCGCCCGAGATGACCGTGCTCGTGGGTGGCCTGCGCGTGCTGGGCGCCAACTACCAGGCGTCGAAGCAGGGCGTGCTCACCGAGACGCCGGGCGTGCTGACCAACGACTTCTTCGCCAACCTGCTCGACATGGGCGTGGAGTGGAAGACGGTGTCGGAGGACGGCGAGGCCTTCGAGGGCCGCGACCGCGCCACCGGCGAGGTCAAGTGGACCGGCAGCCGGGTCGACCTGCTCTTCGGGTCGAACTCGGAGCTGCGCGCCGTCGCCGAGGTCTACGCCGCGGACGACGCCAAGACGAAGTTCGTGAAGGACTTCGTGGCCGCGTGGGACAAGGTCATGATGCTGGACCGGTACGACCTGATCTGAGTGTGACGCGGGGGCCCTCGGGCTCCCGGTGACGTCGGAGAAGGGGGCGGGGACCGCGGGTCTCCGCCCCCTTTCTTGTGCCCGGAAAACCGCCGAGCCGCAGGTCGCGGCTGTCGTGTGGGCTCTCAGATCACGGTGTGGTGTACCGCTGGTTGACACGGCGGCTCTGCGGGGTGCACTATCGTGATTAATCCCGTTGGAAACGTTTCCAACTCTCGGATCGCGAACTTGGAAACGTTTCAAAATCGTGAGCCGACACAGACCACTACCGAGGTTTGAGCGACGATGACGTCAACACGGGCCACGCTGATCCAGGTGGCCGAGCGCGCCGGGGTGTCCCTGGCCTCGACCTCCCGTGCGCTGCACGGGGCGGGCGCGAGCAAGGCGATGGTCGAGCGCGTCCGGGCCGCCGCCGAGGAGCTCGGGTACAGCGCCGACGCGATCGGCCGGTCGCTGCGGATGAAGAAGACGTTCCAGGTCGCGTTCGCGGTGGCGGACATCGGCAACCCGGTCTACGTCGAGATGATGCGGGCGATCCACGAGGTGCTCGCGCCCCACGGCTACCGGGTGGTCGTCATGTCGACAGGGGACACCTCCGACTCCACGATCGAGCTGGTGCGCAGCCTGGGCAGCGGCTTCGTGGACGGCATGATCGTGAGCCCGCTGCGCACCGACGACGGCCTGATCACCGAAATCCAGCAGGCTCCCGTGCCGGTCGTGGTGATCGGGCGCGCGATGGACGACCGCGGCATCAGCTCCGTGTCCACCGACTCCGCGGGCGGGATCGGCGAAGCGGTGCGCCACCTGCGCGCCATCGGGCGCCGCCGCATCGGCTTCCTCAACGGTCCGGTCGACACCACGCCGGGTGCCTCCCGCCAGCGCGGTTTCGACGCCGCGGTCAACGCCGGTGACCTCGCGGCCGAGCACATCGAGCGCGAGACCGCCGAGGACTTCACCGTCGGCGCCGGCCTCGAGGCCGCCCGCCGGATCCTGGCGCGAGTGCCCGAGGGCGCACCGCAGCTCGACGCGCTCGTCGCGGCCAATGACCTGCTCGCCATCGGCGCCATCCGGGCCGTGCGGGAGCTGGGCCTGTCCGTGCCCGAGGACGTCGCCGTGACCGGCATGGACGACACCGAGATCGGCCGCGTCTTCCAGCCCAGCCTCACAAGCGTGTCTCTCGGCGCGAGCGAACGCGGGCGCGCCGCGGCCCGGCTGATGCTGCAGCTCGCCGACGACCCCGACCAGCCGGCCCAGCAGGTGTCGGTCGGCGCGGAGCTCGTGGTGCGCGAATCCACCACAACGGCCACCGAACGGGGTGCGCGATGACAGTGCGGCTTGTACTCATGCGGCTTGTGCCGATGAAGAAGGGCCCGGCTGCCGGCCGGCCCTCCGCCGACGAACGGCCGGCGCCCGGGACCACCGACCCGACGGTGACCACCGGGACGACCGGAACCGAGCGAGGTGACCGATGACGACCCCGTCGCTGACCGAGCCGAAGCGCGGCGCCGCGCAGCCCCCGGCCCCGCGGTCGAAGAAGCGCGTGAAGCCGATGGCGCGCACGCGCCGGCGTGAGGCGATCGCGCTGGTGCTGCCGTCGTTGATCCCGATCCTGGTGCTGAGTGTGGCCCCGCTCGTGGTCGGCGTGTTCCTCGCCTTCACCAACGCCCGCCTCGTGCGCCACCCCGACTACAGCTTCGCCGGCCTCGACAACTTCGCGCGCCTCGGTGGCAACGCCTTGTTCTGGGACTCGCTGCGGATCGGCATGATCTGGACCGTCGGCGTGACGCTGCTGCAGCTCGCGGCGGCGATGGGCCTCGCGCTGCTGCTCAACTCCGGCCTGAAGCTGCAGGGGCTCACTCGGGTACTCGCGCTCGTGCCTTGGGCGATGCCGCCCGTGGTCGTGGCGATCATGTGGCAGATGATCTACTCCGCCAACGGCGGACCGCTCAACGCGTTCCTCGGCGCGGTCGGCCTGCCGAGTGACATCAACTGGCTCGGCGACTTCTCCACGGCGCTGCCGGCGGTGATCGTCGTCGGCGTGTGGGTCGGGATGCCGCAGACCACGGTGACGCTTCTGGCCGGGCTGCAGCAGATCCCCGGCGAGCTGCTGGAAGCGGCGGCGGTCGACGGTGCGAGCGCGTGGCGGAAGTTCACGGCCGTGACGTGGCCGGCGATGCGCCCGATCGTCACGTCGATCACCTCGCTCAACTTCATCTGGAACTTCAACTCGTTCTCGTTGGTCTACGTGCTCACCGCCGGTGGGCCGGGCGGCAAGACGATGGTCCCGGTGCTGTTCATCTACCTGGAAGCCTTCAAGAACCGCGAGATCGGCTACGCCGCGGCGATGGGACTCGTCGTCGTGATCGTGGTGGTGCTGATCCTCGCCGTGTACCTGCGGTCGCAGTTCCGCACCGAAGACCGCGCGGAAAAGGGGCGTTGAGCCATGCGCTTGCTCGTTCGTCCGGCCCAGTACGTGGCCCTGGCGCTCTACATCCTGTTCCTCGGGTTCCCCCTGCTGTGGCTGATGTCGGCCTCGGTGAAATCCTCGGGTGAGCTCAACTCGCTCACGGTCAACCTGCTGCCGCAGGAATGGCACTGGGAGAACTACACCGAAGCCCTGACGCGCCAAGGACTTCTGCACTCGGCGTGGAACAGCCTGCTCGTGGCGCTGGCCTCGACGGTGCTGTCGATCATCATCTCCGTGCCGGCGTCCTACGTGCTGGCCCGGCTCAAGGGCAAGGTCCGCATCGCCGGCGTCGGCTGGATCCTGGTGAGCCAGGTCTTCCCGGTGGTGCTGATCATCCTGCCGCTGTTCCTGATCCTGCGGACGCTCGGGCTGGCCGACAACCTCGTCGGGCTCACGCTCGTGCACACCACGTACATGCTGCCGTTCGCGTTGTGGATGCTGCAGGGGTACGTGGCCGCGATCCCCACGGAGCTCGAAGAAGCGGGCGCGATGGACGGCGCGAGCCGGTTCACCGTGCTGCGCACGATCGTCTTCCCGTTGCTGATGCCCGGCGTCGTGGCGACGGCGATGTTCAGCTTCGTGTCTTCGTGGAACGAGTTCTTCTTCGCCCTGGTGCTGTTGCAGTCGCCGGAGAACTACACGCTGCCGATCACGTTGAACACGTTCGTGGGCGGCGAGGGCAGAACGGCCCTCGGACCGCTCGCTGCCGGCGCCGTGCTCGCGGCGATCCCCAGCATCGTCTTCTTCAGCATCCTGCGCCGGAAGCTGACCAGCGGGCTCATGGCCGGGGCGGTGAAGGGATGACCCCGTACCCGCCGGCGAGCCCGGAACCGCAAGTCCCCGAAATCCCATTCCCCCAACAGAAATCCCCGAAAGGTCGGTCGATGAAGACACGACGCCTGCTGGCCGCGGCCAGCCTGATGGTCACCGCCCTGCTCGTCGCCGCGTGCGGCAGCGGCAGCGGCGACGCGAGTGGCCCCGTCACCCTCACGTTCCAGTCCCTGTCCGACCAGCCGGCCGCGATCGCCGAGACGCAGAAGATCGTCGGCTCCTGGAACACCGCGCACCCCGACGTGCAGGTCAAGATCGTGCAGGCCGGCTGGGACAGCGTCTACGACAAGCTGATCACCCAGTTCAACGCCGGCACCGCGCCGGACATCGTGCACTACGAGGCGGCGGGCATCGAGCCGTTCGCCGAGGACGACTACCTCGCCGACCTCACGCCGTACCTGTCGCAGGCCAAGCGCGACGACTTCCAGAAGGGCGTGCTGGACTCGGTGACGTTCGGCGGCAAGGTCGTCGCGTACCCCACCGAGGTGCAGTCCTATGTGGTCTTCGCGAACAAGAAGCTGCTGCAGCAGGCCGGCGTGACCGTGCCGACCGGCAAGACGATGACCTGGGACCAGCTGCGCCAGATCTCCAAGGCCACGACCAAGGGCGGCAAGTACGGCCTCGGCTGGGGCCTGTCGAGCCCGACCGCCGCGTTCGTCGCGCTGGCCCCGGGCTTCGGTGGCAAGTACTTCCAGGGCACCGGTGACCAGGCCAACCTGACGGTGGGCGAGGGCGAGCAGGCGCTGCCCAAGCTCGTGAACGAGATGGCGTACCAGGACAAGTCGATCCTGCCCGTCACGCTCACGCAGTCGGGTTCCAAGGCGCTCGCGCCGTTCTACGCCGGCCAGATCGCGATGACCGTGCAGGGTTCCTACCAGGCCGCGAACATCGCGAAGGACGCGCCGAAGGGCTTCGACTGGGTCGTGCTGCCCCCGCTCGCGGGCCCGGCCGGCCCCGCGCAGGCCGCGAGCCCGCAGACGCTGTCGGTGAACAAGGACTCCAAGCACGTGAAGGAAGCCGCGGACTTCATCGACTACTTCACCAACACCGACAACCTGGCCGCGATGAACGAGGCCGACGCCCTGATCCCGCCCACCAACTCGGCTCGCCAGGCGCTCGCGACGAAGCTCGCCGGGAAGACCGGCTGGGACCAGATCCTCGCCTCGGGCCAGTACATCACGTCGGCGCCGTACCTGTTCGCGAGCAAGTACCCGCAGTGGAAGGACACCATCGCCACGCCGGCGTACCAGCAGTTCCTCGGACAGAAGATCGACGCGAACGGCCTCGCCACCCAGCTGCAGAACGGCTGGAAGAGCGTCACCACCAACTGAAGTACGGACTGGAGCGGATTCTCTTGACCTGGCTGGAAGACCGGGCGGTCGCGGTGATCACCGGCTCGGCCGTGGGCGACGCCCTCGGCGGTGCCGTCGAAGGGTGGACCCCCGAGCAGATCGAAGAACGCCACGGCGGCCGCGTGACCGGCATCGTCGGGCCCTGGTACCCGAACTGGCGCGAGGCGCGTCCCATCGCGCCTTACCACAAGGGCGACGGGCACATCACCGACGACACCCTCATGACACAGGCGCTCGTGGAGGTGTATGCGAAGCGCCGCGACCACCTCGACGCGTTCGCGATGGCCGAGGACCTCGTGCCGCTGATGATCGGCGAGCCGCGGTGGGTGCCGGAGCTCGAATCCACGGCACTGCTGCTGCAGCGGGTGTTCCTGGCGGAGAAGTGGATCGTCGCGCGGCTCCACTACGGACACGTGGACCCGCGTGAAGCCGGTGTGGGCAACGTCGTCAACTGCGGTGCGGCGATGTACATCGCACCGGTCGGCGTGGTCAACGCGGGTGACCCCCGCGGCGCCTACGCCGAGGCGATCGACCTCACCGGCGCGCACCAGGCCAGCTACGGACGCGAGGCGGCCGGCGTGCTGGCGGCCATGATCGCGGCCGCGGCCGCCCCGGGCGCGACACTCGACGACGTCGCCGCGGCGGCGCTGGAGCTCGCGCACGACGGCACCGCGGAAGCGCTTCGCGCGGTCGTGGCGGCCTTCGGTGCGACGGCCGCGGCGCCGACTTCCGACGAGGAGGAACGCGCGCTGGCCCGTCGGGTGCGGGAGGTCGTGGCGCCGTTCGACTCCGTCGGCCCGGAGTACCGCCGGATGTCGATGGACGCGCGGCGCCCGTCGCGCACCAAGTCCATCGAGGAGCTGCCCGCGGCGCTGGCCTTCGTGCTCGCGCACCGCGGCGACTTCCGCGGTGCCGTGCTCGCGGCCGTGAACTACGGCCGCGACGCGGACTCGATCGCCGCCATGGCCGGGGCGATCTGCGCCGCGCTCGGCGGCACCGGCGTGGTGCCCGCCGAGTGGCTCGACCCGATCAGCGAGGCCAGCAAGATGGACATTGCGGCGACCGGCCGGCTGCTGGCCTCGGCCGCGGCGGACATCATGCGGGCCGACCGTGAGCGGGCGCAGGCCCGGGTCAAGGCGCTCGACGGGACCCTGTCGGCACTCGTTTCGGAGGCCTGAGCGTGAGGCTGACCTGGGCCCAGCCCGAGGACCTGCTGGCGCACGAGCTCGTCCAGTCCTCTGTGGAGGGTCGCGACACGGCGGACGTGCGGATGCGCTGGGTGGCGGCGGGCGGCGACCCCGTCCCCGCCGTGAGCGGCGCCGGGCCCAATCCGGCGCCGCCCGCCCTGCGGGCACTGGCGCGCACGCTGCTCGGCGAGCTCGCGGCCGTCCCGGCCTCGCCGGCGCCCGACGAGCCGGACGAGTGGGACGCGATCGTCGCCACGCTGCCGGCCGCGCCGGACCTGCCGTCGGGCCTGCGCGACGGCAGGGTGCTCGGCGCGTGGACCGGGCGGGCCGCCGGGTGCCTGCTGGGCAAGCCGGTGGAGAAGATCCCGCGTGAGGGCATCGAGGAGATCCTGCGCGCCACGGGCCGGTGGCCGCTCGAGAAGTGGTTCACCGCCGTCGGGCTGCCCGCGGACGTCGCGGCGAGGTGGCCGTGGAACAAGCGCTCGGCGCCGACGTCGCTCGAGGAGAACATCCACGGCATGCCCGAGGACGACGACCTCAACTACCCGATGCTCGCGCTCACGCTGCTCGAGACGCGCGGGCGCGGGTTCACCACCGAGGACGTCGCGCAGCTGTGGCTCGACAACCTCCCGGCCGGGCGCGTGTTCACGGCCGAGCGGGCGGCCTACCGCAACATCCTCGACGCCCGCCCGGTGCCCGAGACCGCGACGCACCTCAACCCGTTCCGCGAGTGGATCGGTGCGCTGATCCGCACGGACGTGTTCGGCTGGGTCTCCCCTGGCGACCTGCGCGCGGCCGCGCGTCTCGCGTGGACCGACGCCCGCCTGAGCCACACCCGCAACGGTGTCTACGGCGCCATGTGGGCCGCGGCCCTGGCCTCGGCGGCGATGGTGTGCGACACCGTGGACGAGGTGCTCGATGCCGCGGCCACGGTGATCCCGCCGGGCAGCCGCCTCGCCGAGGCGGTGCGCCTCGGCCGTGCGGCTGCTTCGTCCGGTGACCTCCGCACCGGCCTCGACCGCCTCCACGCCGCCTACGGCGACCTGCACTGGGTTCACGTGCTCGGCAACGCGGCCGTGATCGCTTACGCGCTGGCCAAGGGCGCCGGCGAGTTCGGCCCGAGCGTCTCCATCGCCGTCACGGCGGGCTGGGACACCGACTCGGCCGCCGCCACGGTCGGCGGTGTGGTCGGCGCTCTGCGCGGCGTGCCGGGAATCGGCGAGCAGTGGGTGACGCCGTTGGACGGCCGCATCGCGACGTCCCTGCCGGGCGGCGAGCAGAAGATCACCGACCTGGCGGCTCGGACGGTCGCGCTCGCGGAGCGTGTGTCGTGAGGGCGCGCCGGTTCGCGGTCCCGGCAGGGATCGTGGGTTGCCGGGAGCGTGTGTCATGAGGGGAAGTGTCGTGGTGGTCGGGTCGGCGAACGTCGACCTGGTCGTCGACGCGCCGCGGCCGCCGCGGGCCGGGGAGACGATCCTCGGCGGGCGGCTGCGGCGCAGCCCCGGCGGCAAGGGTGCGAACCAGGCGGTGGGTGCCGCGCTGGCCGGGGGAGCGCACACGACGTTCGTGGGCGCGCTCGGCGAGGACGAGGCCGGGGACCTGATCCTGCTGTCGCTGGGCGGCGCGGGTGTGCGGACCGACCTTGTCGCACGGACAAAAGCGGCCACGGGCACGGCGTTCATCACCGTGTCGCCGGACGGCGAGAACGCGATCGTCGTCGCGCCGGGTGCGAACGAGCGCGTGCGGATCGGCGAGGTGGAAGCCGCGCGGATCGCGGCGGCCGACGTGGTCTTGGCACAGCTGGAGATCCCGCTCGCGGTCGTGCGCGCCGCCGCGGCCGCGCGCAAGCCGGGCGCACTGCTCGTGCTCAACGCCGCGCCGTCGCGGGAGCTGCCGGCCGACGTCTGGGCCGCGCTCGACGTGCTCGTGGTCAACGAGCACGAGGCCGCCGACCTCGGCGGCCTCGAAACCCTGCTCGGCCGTGTGCCCGCCGTCGTGGTCACGCTCGGCGGCGACGGCTGCCTCGTCGCCGAACGCGACCGGGAACCCGTGCGAGTGCCCGGGATCCGGGTGACCACAGTGGACACCACCGGGGCCGGCGACACATTCTGCGGAGTGCTCGCCGCGGGCCTCGCCGAGGGCCGGGCGCTCGCCGACGCCGCGCGGATCGCGTGCGTGGCCGGCGCGCTCGCCGTCACGCGGCCCGGTGCGCAGGGCGCCGTTCCCACCGCTGAAGAGGTCGCGGCTTTCGCGGCCGGAGAAAAGGTGCGATGACCACCCCGTTCGACCCGCTCGTGCCGCGCCCGATCGACCGGCCGGCCGAGGTCGCTCTGACCCCGCTCACCGCCGAGCAGCTCGCGGCGCTCGACGAAGCCAAGATCTTCGCCGCGCCGAGCGACCCCGCCGACCGGCCCGCGTGGCGCGCCCGCCTGCGCGAGTGGCGCGAGGATTCCCGCCGTCGCCACGACTACAACGGCGAGGCCTACGAGCGCACCGGCGCCGCGTGGGCCGCCCGGTGCCACACCGTCGCGCAGGTCTGGCTGTGGGACGAGCTGCTGTACTCCTTCGCCGAGCACAAGTTCACGCCCGAGGGGTTCCTCGCCGACGCCCGCGAGCGATTCGGCGGCCTCGACGCCGTGGTGCTCTGGCACGCCTACCCCGTGATCGGCCTCGACGACCGCAACCAGTGGGACTACTACCGCGACGTCCCCGGCCTGGCCGAGCTCGTCACGGCGCTGCACGACGCCGGCCTGCACGTGTTCGTGGACTACAACCCGTGGGACGTGGGCACCCGCCGCGGCGCGGACGACCTCACCGAGCTGGCGGCCCTCGTCGCGGACTTCGAAGCCGACGGCGTCTTCCTCGACACGCTCAAGAAAGCCGAGCCGGGCTTCGTCGAACGGCTCGAAGCCGCGCGCCCCGGGATTGTGCTGGAGGGCGAGTCGAAGCTGCCGGTCGAGCGCATCGCCGACCACACGGCGTCGTGGGCACATTTCTTCGCCGACTCGCCCGTGCCCGGCGTGCTGCGCGCGCACTGGTACGAGCGGCGCCACATGCAGCACCACGTGCGCCGCTGGCACCGCGACCACTCCGAGGAACTCCAGTCGGCGTGGCTCAACGGCGTCGGCGTGATGGTGTGGGAAGTCGTGTTCGGCGTGTGGGTCGGCTGGTCGGCCCGCGACGCCGCGACCGCGCGGCGCATGGTGACCGTGCAGCGCGCGGCCGGCGACCTGCTGCTGGGCGGCGAGTGGACCCCGCTTGCCGAGCTGACGCCCGAGGCCGAGGCCGCCGGCGTCTACGCGTCCAGCTGGGAGCTCGACGGTGTGACACTGTGGACATTCGTCAACCGCGGCGAGACGGACTACACCGGTGAGCTGCTGCCCGCCGGGCCCGGCAAGGTCCTCGACCTGCTCGGTGGCGTGCCCGCCCGGGGCATCGGCGCGGTGCTGCACCTGGCCGACGGCACTCCCGAACCCGTGTGGCTGCCGGAACTGCTCGACGCGGTGAAGTCCGCGCCCCACGACGGCCACTCCCGCTTCCCGCACCGGGTCGCGGAACGGATCAGTCCACAAAGGACACAGGGTGAGCCCGAAGGCGACGCCGTCACGGTGCCGGCCGGGCCGTACGTGCTGACCGTCCGCTACCAGGCCCGCGAAACCGGCATGTACCAGGGCGCGCCCTACGTCGACGAGTGGAAGCCCCTCCCGCCGCGGCTGCACGACGCCCGCACCCTCCAGCGTGACGGCTCGCTTGCGACCCCGGTCGCGGTGGCGGCCACCGAGGTCACCAACGCGCAGTTCGCCGAGTTCCTCACCGCCACCGGCTACCGGCCCGCGTACGGGCACCGGTTCCTCGCGCACTGGATCGACGGCGTGCCGAGCGATCCCGACGAGCCCGTGACCTTTGTGGACCTCGACGACGCCCGCGCCTACTGCGCGTGGCGCGGCGGACGGCTGCCCACCGAGGACGAGTGGCAGCTGGCGGGGGAGACCGGCGGCCTGAGCCGCGGCGAGCCTGCCGTGTGGAACTGGACCGAGAGCGAGCACTCCGACGGGCGGACCCGCTTCGTGATGCTCAAAGGCGGCAGCGACTACCGGGCCGAGGGCTCCGAGTGGTACATCGAGGGCGGCCGCCACGCCCCCGACGTCAGCGTGAAGCTGTTGCTGCCCGGATTGGGTCTCGCGCGCGCCGCGACGGTCGGGTTCCGCTGCGCTTGGGAGGTGACGGCATGACGACGTCGCGGGATTCCGCCGGTGGCGCCCTGGCCGGGTTGCGGGTGGTGGACGCGTCCACGCTCTTCGCCGGCCCGATGGCCGCGATGCACCTGGGTGACATGGGTGCCGAGGTGACCAAGGTCGAGCACCCGAGCCGCCCCGATCCGTCGCGCACGCACGGCGTCGCCAAAGACGGGGTGAACCTGTGGTGGAAAACGCTCGGGCGCAACAAGCGGACCATCACCGCGGATCTCAGCAGTGAAGGTGGCCGTGAGGTGTTCCTGGCGTTGGCCGGCGAGGCCGACGTGGTGATCGAGAACTTCCGCCCGGGCACCCTGGAACGCTGGAACCTCGGCTACGACGAGCTTTCCGCCCGCAACCCGCGGCTCGTGCTCGCGCGCGTGACCGGGTTCGGCCAGTTCGGCCCGTACCGCTCGCGCCCCGGCTTCGGCACCCTCGCCGAGGCGATGAGCGGGTTCGCCGCCACCACGGGCGAGCCGGACGGCCCGCCGACGCTCCCGCCGTTCGGCCTCGCCGACGGCGTCGCCTCCCTGGCCACGGCCTACGCGATCATGGTCGCGCTTTCGGCTCGTGCCACCAGCGGGCGCGGGCAGGTCGTGGACACCGCGATCATCGAGCCGATCCTCGCGATGCTCGGCCCGCAGATCACGCGGTGGGACCAGCTTCAGACGGTGCAGCCGCGCACGGGCAACCGGTCCATCAACAACGCGCCGCGCAACACCTACCGCACCGCCGACGGGCAGTGGGTCGCCGTGTCCACCTCCGCGCAGTCGGTGGCCGAACGCGTGGTGCGGCTCGTCGGTAGGCCCGACCTGGCCGACCAGCCGTGGTTCGCCCGCGGCGCCGACCGCGCGCAGCACGCCGACGAGCTCGACGACGCCGTGGGCGGCTGGATCTCCCAGCGCAGCCGCGCCGAGGTCGTCGCCGCGTTCGAGGAGGCACAGGCCGCCGTCGCCCCCATCTACGACGCCGCCGACATCGTCGCCGACCCCCAGTTCCGCGCCCTCGGCACCATCCACGAGATCGACGACCCCGAGCTCGGCCCCATCCTCATGCAGGGCCCGCTCTTCCGCCTTTCCGGCAACGACGGAGTCATCGGCTTCACCGGCCGCCCCCACGGCGCCGACACCGACACCGTGCTCAAGGAACTGGGCTTCTCGGCCGAGCGCATCGCCGAACTTCGGGCGGGGGGAGCGGTATGAGCGCCACCCCGCCGTTGACCTTCCTCTACGCCCCGGCCGACCGGCCCGATCGGGTGGAGAAGGCGCTCGCGTCGGAGGCCGACGTGGTGCTCGTGGATCTCGAGGACGCCGTCGCGCCGGCGCACAAAGCCGAGGCGCGCGAGAACGTCGTGCGGCTGCTGGCCGGGCTGCCCGAGGGGCGCCGGGTGCAGGTGCGCGTAAATCACCCCAGTACGCCGTGGCACGAGGCGGACGTCGCGGCGCTCGCGGGGCTGCCGGTGGCGGTCGGGGTGCGGATGCCGAAGGTGGAGGCGGCCGAGGAGGTGCTGGCGCTCGCGGCGGCGTTGCCGGGGCGGGAGCTGCATCCGTTGATCGAGTCGGCGCTGGGGGTGGAGCGGGCGCTGCAGATCGCGACCGCGTCGCCGCAGGTGGCGTCGATCGGGCTCGGGGAGGCGGATCTGCGGTCGGACCTGGGTGTGGACGACGAGGCCGGGCTCACGTGGGCGCGCAGCCGCGTGATCGTGGCGGCGCGGGCCGCGCGGCTGGCGCCGCCGGCCATGTCGGCTTACACCAACGTGCGCGACTTCGACGGGCTCGCGGCGTCGTGCCGGGCCGGGCGCGCGCTCGGGTTCCGCGGGCGCACGGCGATCCACCCGGGCCAGCTCGCCACGATCCGCGCCGCGTTCCTGCCGAGCGCCGAGGAGGTGGCGCGGGCCAGCGAAGTCGTCGCGCGCGTCGCCGACGCCACGGCGGCCGGGGTTGGAGCGATCGCGCTGGCCGACGGGACGTTCCTCGACGTCGCGATGGTCGAGCGTGCACGCACGGTGCTGGCGCTGGCCCAGCCGGACCCGGCGTAAGCGATCTCGAACACAGGAAAGCCCGCCCCGTCTTCGACTACTCTGGGCATCGACGAGTCCGGAGGGAGGGGCCATGACCGACGAGGAGCTCGTGGTCGAGTTCGCGCTGCGGCGCCTGGACAACCCCGACCTCGAACTGGAGGAGATCGCGGCGCTGGTCGTCCGGCGGCTGGGACCCGATCGCATGCTGGAGTTCGCGTCGCAGAACCTCGCCACGCGCGGTGAGCTGCGCGCGGCGATCTTCCCCTCGGCCGTCGAGCACGTGCTCCGCGTGGTGCTGACACTGCGTGGCCGCAGCGACTAGGGAATGTCTGACAATGCCGTGGTCCAGGTGACCACGGCATGCAGGACGACCGCGGATCGGTAAACGATGGCGAGCTTGTCGTCGCGGGTGGCCAGACCACGCCATTGCTTGAGCAGGTTGAAGCGACGTTCGATCACGTTGCGGCCCCGGTAATCGACCGAGTCGAACGCGGGTGGGCGGCCACCACGAGAACCCCCGACGTTCGCGGTGCCCGGCCTGATCGACAGGCTCGGGAATCACCGCGACAATGCCGCGAGCACGCAGATGCCTGCGGATCGCGCGGGAGGAATACGCCTTGTCGCCGCGGACGCGGTCGGGCCGGGTACGTGCCCGGCCGCGTCCGACCCGCCGGACTCAGCCGAGGTTGTTGATGCCGAGGGAGAAGTCGAAGTTCCCCACGCCGTAGCGGGCCAAGCCCATCGTCAACACGCCCGCTCCCTCTACCCAGTGGGCCATGCTCAAGTCGCCGGTGTCCCGCGGGCGCAGTCCGAGGCTCTCGATGAACGTTGACACGCTCGCCTTGGCTTGCGCATCGTCGCCGGCCATGAACACGTCCGCGGGGCCGCCTTGGGCCAGGACGTGGCGGAAAAGGGTGTTGAACGCCTTCACGACATGGGCGCTCGCGGGCGCGGCCTCGGCCACGCTCTGGGCGATGGAGGTGTTGTGCGGGACGGCCAGCCCGGTGCCGGTGGCGTTGAAGGGGTTGGTGATGTCGACGATGATCTTGCCGGCCAGCGCGTCCCGGAACTCGCGGACGACAGGCACGGCACTGTCGAACAGCACCGCGAGGACGACGATGTCGCCGGCCGGGGCGGCACCGAATGTCCCGGCCGTGGCGCCGCCGCCGAGGGTTTTGGCCAGGGCCGCGGATTTGGCCGCGTCGCGGCCGATCACCTCGACGGTGTTGCCGCCCGCCACCGCGAGCGTGCCGATGGTACGGGCCATGTTTCCCGTACCGATGAGGGTGATGCTGCTCATGACGTGTGCTCTCTTCTGTGTGGGTCAGATGGCGGTTGCGCCGCCGTCGGTAACGAGTTCCAGGCCGTTGACGTAGCTGGAGTCGTCGGAGGCGAGGAAAAGGGCGACGGTGGCGATTTCTTCGGGGCGGCCCATCTCTCCGCGGGGGATGAGGGACTCGAACGCGGCCTTGGTGGCCTCGTCGAACAGTTCTTCCTGTTTGGCGGTGGCGACCTGGCCGGGGGTCAGGACGTTGACCCGGATATTGCGATCGCGCAGTTCGTTGAGCCAGACGCGGGCCCAAGCCTGCTGGACGGCTTTGCTTCCCGCGTAGAGGCTCCAGCCAAGGAAGGCGCCGAGTGAGGCGTTGGATCCGGTCATGAAGATCGACCCGTTGTCGTTGATCAGTGGCAGTGCCTTCTGGACGGTGAACAGGGTGCCGCGCGCGTTGAGCCAGAAGGCGCGGTGGAACTGTTCCTCGGTGATCTCGCCGAGGACGGCGGGTTCGCCCGTCCCGGCGCTGGCCCACAGCACGTCGATCGAGCCCTTTTCGCGCTTGACGGTGTCGTACAAGCGGTCCAGGTCGTCCAGGTCGGCTGCGTCACCCTGCACGGCGGTGACGTTGCGGCCGATCAGCTTGACGGCGTCGTCCAATGCTTCCTGCCGCCGAGCCTGGATGAAGACGTGAGCTCCTTCCTCGACGAACAGCTTGGCGCCGGCCAGTGCCATGCCGGTGGATCCGCCGGTGATCACCGCGACCTTGCCATCGAGCTTTCCCACAACCACTCCAGTTCACTTGCTGTGCCGATGTTATGTACACCGATCTGCGTACTTAACGTATCGAACAGGCGCGCGGCGTGCAAGCTATGCACACCGATCGGTACCGAAGTGGGCTACGCTGGGCACGTGACAGAGTTGGAGAAGGGGCCGCGAGGACTGCGCCGCGGCAGGGGCGCACGAGAGCGCATCCTCAGCGCGTCGCAACAACTGTTCCGCGATCAGGGCATCAACTGCACCGGCATGGACCAGCTCTGCGCGGTGGCGGAGGTATCCAAACGCACGCTCTACCAGCACTTCGCCGGCAAGGACGAGCTGATCGCCGAATGCCTGCACCGATTCGATCCCGACATCCTGCCCGAAGTGTTCGACCGCACCGACCTCACACCTCGCGAACGACTCCTTGCCGTGTTCGACGTGCACGCGCCCCTGTGCCCGTTCATCCAGGCGGCCGTCGAAATCCCCGACCCGGGGCACCCGGCACGCGTATACGCCCGCGACTACAAGAAAGCCTTTGCCGCCCGGCTCACCGAAACCGCCCGCGAGGCCGGCGCCACCGATCCCGAACAACTCGGCGAGCAACTGGCGCTGCTCCTGGACGGCGCCGCCGCCCGCACCCGAGTCCTCGACACCGACGTGTTCACCACCGCCGCCGCCATCGCCGCCGTCCTCATCGGCAACGCCATCCCCGCGACAGCCCGGCGGTGACTGCAGAAGTCGAAGTTGTCCGCGTTAAGCCGTGTTGCTGAACCCGGTGTTGAGCCGGTGGAGGGTGGCGGCGAGGCAGAGGGCGGCGTGGTAGTCACGGGCGGTCTTGTCTGACCTCATCGCGATGCCGTGCCGTTGCTTGAGTTTGTTGAAGCACCGCTCGACGACGTTGCGGCCCTGGTAGCACTCGCTCACACGCCGGCTTCAGCCCACCGGTCGAAGTTCTTGAACACCGTGTTCCCGAACTGGTCCGGCAGGTCCCGCCACGGAGCCCGGTGCGACAGCCACCGCCTCGACCGCCTGACGACGATCAACGGGCGGACGGGCGATCGACTTCGGCTGGGGAAAAAGCCGGAGCCTTCCGGCGCAGCCACGCCCAGGGACTGCGCCCGCCTGTGAAGCCCCACAGTGCGATCACCGGGTCCGTCAGCGCGCACCCGAAGGACGAGTCCGCCGCGAACGGCAGGATCGGCGCGCCCTTGAGGTGGTGGACGACGTCCCACGCCGTGTGCAGCAGCCAGCCGATCCCGATGAACGTCCACGAGTCCAGCCCGCGGAAGGCGACCAGCGTCAGCACGGCGCAGAACACCACTTCCCACACTCCCAGCCCGCCGCCGGACAGGTAGGCCGCGCCCGCGCCGGCGACCATCAGGGCGTTGAACTTCCGCCGCTGCGGCTCGGGGATCAGGGACGAGTGCAGCACGTACACCAGGCCGATCGCGATCGGCAGCAGCACTTCGGTCATGGTCGTCACGCTAGGAAGCCCGGAGCGCGCCCACTACCGGCCTCCGTGCCAGACAGCAGCGGATTCCCGCCAACCGACGGGAATCCGCTGCTGCGTACCGGGTTCAGCGCGGCTTCGGCGCGGCATGTCGACGGCGTGGCCAGAGGGGCAGCCGAGCGCCCTGCCGGGTGACGTAGATGCCCGGGATGAGGCCGAGCGCCGGGCTCAGCGCGCCCGTGGTGTCGATCTCGGCCGGGGCGGTGGTCTTGGTGCTGGTGTGAGTGGACATGACTTCCTCCGGGTGTCCCGAGTGGACAGGTCTCTTGTGGACGGTGCTCAGGCCGCGGCGGTCTCGAACGCCGCCGCGGGGGCGAAAGCGGCCGCGCGGGTGCGGGCGCCGGTGATCACGGTGGTCAGCGTCGCGAGGTCCTGCGGGCCGTCGTGGCGCTGGTCGTTGACGAAGAACGTCGGGGTCCCGGCCACGCCGCTGAGGTCGGCCGACTCGACATCCCGCTCGACGTGGCCGGCGAAGCGGCGGCGCAGCAGGTCGTCGCGGAACCGGTCGACGTCGAGGCCCAGCTGCTCGGCGTAGCCGACGAGGGCGTCGAAGTGCAGGTCGGTCTGGTTGCCCAGCAGCAGGTCGTGCATCGGCCAGAACGCGCCCTGCGCGCCCGCCGCCTCGGCCGCCTCGGCGGCCAGCTGTGCGTGGGGGTGGATGTCGTGCAGGGGCAGGTGGCGCCACACATAGCGGATGTCGGTGTTCTCGGCCAGCAGCTCGCGCGCGGTCGGCGCCGCCATGCCGGTCCACGGGCACTCGAAGTCGCCGTACTCGACCACGGTCACCGCGGCGTCCTCCGGCCCGCGCACGTGGTCGCGGCTCAGGTCGACCGGAGCGACGAGGTCGGTCAGCAGGGGAGCGTCGCCGAGCAGCGCGCGGGTCCGCACTTCTTCCGGCAGCGCGGCCGTGACCTTCTGCACGAGGAAGGTCAGCAGCGTCGCGCCCGCCGCCGCGGCGAGGACACCGAGCTTCGCCTCCGCCAGCTCCCGCCCGGTGAAGGCGAGGTCGGCGATCAGCAGCGACACGGTGAACCCGACGCCCGCCATCGCGCCGCCGCTCAGCACGCCGGCCCAGCCGACCTGCGGCCGCAGGGCGCCGCCGCTGAGGCGGGTCAGCAGCCACGAGGTGCCGAACACCGCGACGGGCTTGCCCAGCACGTAGGCGAGGAAGATCCCGACGGTGATCGGTGCCGTGACCGCGCTCGCCAGTACCTCGGTGTTCACGGTGATGCCGGCGTTGGCCAGCGCGAACAGCGGGACGACGACGTAGCTCGTCACGCGGTGGAAGGCGTGGCGCAGCCGGGCGTTGGCCGACAGCGTCGCGCTCAGCCGCTTGCTCGCCGAGCTGGCCGTCTCCGCGGTGGGCTGCTCACGGAACAGGCGCACCAGCGTGGTCGCCTCCTCCAGCGAGTCGCGCTTCGGCACGTACGCCGACGTCGCGAGTCCCACCGCCAGACCGCCCACGACCGGGTCGATCCCGCTGGTCAGCAGTGCGCCCCACACGGTCAGCGCCAGCGCGGTGAACACGGGCTTGCGGTAGCGGTAGTCGAGCCTGCGGCTCGCCAGCACCCCGGCGTACGCGGCGGCGGCGATCCCGACGGCCATGAGGTCCACATGCCCGCTGTAGGCCAGCGCGATGACCACCAGGGCCACGATGTCGTCGACCACGAACACGGTGAGCACGAACGTGCGGATCCGCTCGGGCGCACCGCGCCCGACCACGGTGAACACGCCCAGCGCCAGCGCGGTGTCGGTCGACATCGCCGCGCCCCAGCCGTGCGCGCCGGGCCCGCCGCCGTTGAGCGCCAGGTAGATCAGCACGGGCACCGCCATGCCGGCCAGCCCGGCGACGGCGGGCAGGATCAGGCGGCGCCGTTCGCGCAGGTCGCCGAGGTCGAACTCGCGCCGCGCCTCCAGCCCCACCACCAGGAAGAACAGCGTCATCAGGCCGCTGTTGACCCAGTCGCGCACCGGCAACGCGGCGCTCAGCGGCCCGATCTGCACGCTCAGCACCCAGTTCCACACGGCGTCGTACGCGCCGGGCGCCAGGTTCGCCCAGGCCAGGGCCGCCACGATCGCCGCGACGAGGATCCCGGCGCTGCCGGACTCGGTCCGCAGGAACGTCCGCAGCGGGCTCGACGACGGCCCGGACATCGACATCCGGCCCATCGCCATCTCGGACTGGCTCATCTCCGACATCGACATGGCTTCGCTGGTCCGCGGGTGCATCGGCGTCACGTTCATGTCTAACCCTTAAAGTCGCTAGTGGTAGTTAGAACTCAAACATGGTAGAACTAACCTGTCAAGAGGGAATTTGAGGGTTAGGTAAATCGGAGGGCAGTGCGGTGGAGAGAGCGGTACAGAAAGACGAGACCCTGGTCCTCGATCTGCTGAACACCACAGCACTCGTCGACGGCGCACCACACGACGACCTGGAGGCCGCGGACGATGGGTTGCGCTGGCTGTCCGCCCACGGGCAACCCGCGACGGAGGGGGAGTGGCGCACCCTGCTCGACCTGCGCGCGACCCTGCAGGACGTGGTGCGCGGCGACGCGGAACCGTCGTCGGTCGGGCGGTTCGTCGAGGGGGTCGGCTACCTCGCAACCCTCGGCGCGGACGGCATCGGCTGGACCCTGGACGCCCCCGCGGGCCACGCCGCCGCGGCGCGCGCGGTCCTCACCTGGGACGGCCTGCGCGAGTCCGGCCGCCTGCGCCCGTGCGCCAACCCGGAGTGCCGACTGTTCCTCATCGACCACAGCAAGGCCAACACCGCCCGCTGGTGCTCGATGGCCACGTGCGGCAACCGCCTCAAGGCGCGCCGGCACTACCGCCGCACCCAACAGTCCGAAGTGGACTGAAGCGGGCCCTCCCCCGGCGACCGGGCCCGCTCCAGGGCTTCATTCGTTGTGCAGCACCGTCGCGATCGGCAGGCGAGCCGCGCGCCCGGCGGGGATGAGCGCACCCAGCACGGCGATGACGATCCCGGCCAGCCCCAGCGCGACGAGCAACGGCGCGCGGTAGACGTCGATGACGAACCCGAACACGTCCGACTGGGCGGCGCGCAGCATGGCCGGCCCGACAAGCCGGTGCACGAGGAAGCCGAGCGGCAGCCCGAGCAGCCCGCCGACCACGCCCAGCACCCCCATCGAGGTGACCATCATGACCGTCACCTGGCGCGGCGTCATCCCGATCGCCTTGAGCATCCCCAGGTCGCGGCGGCGTTCGTGCGCGTTGAGCACCACGGTGTTGAACACGCCCAGCGCCGCGACGATCGCGAGCACCAGCGTCAGGATCGACGCGCTGCCGACCAGGAGCACGGCCTGCGAAGACGTGCCGTCGCGCGGGGGAGCGGCCTCCAGCCCGGGGTCGCGGGCGTGCACCGCGTTCACGAGCGTCTCGTGGTCGGCGCCGGGAGCAAGCTGCACGTCGTAGGTCTCCGCGCGGGTGCCCGGCGCGAGCACGTCGAGGGTCGCCCAGTCGGCGTAGATCGCCTGGTCGTTGTTGGTCAGCGTGACCCCGACGAACGTCAGCTGCGTGCGGTTTCCGCCCAGCTCCACCGTGATCGTGTCGCCGAGGGCGAGCCCGCGCTGGTTGAGGAACCGTGACGGCGCGGCGGCTTCCCCGGCGCGGGCCGCCCACCGGCCGTCGAGGATCTCCGGTCCCAGCGCCGCCGAATCCCCGCGGGAGAAGATGACCGAGGGGTCCTCCTGGCTGCCGAGCAGATGCACGGTGCGCGTCGCCGAAGCGGCGACCCGGGCGGAACCGGGCAGCGACCGCAGCATCGCCTCGTCGGCGGGGTCGGTGAGTGCCGCGTCCGGGTGCGGGCCGGGTACGTCGGTGGGCAGAGTGAGACCGTCGGTCAGGCCGGCGAGGAACTCGACGCGATCGGGGTGCGCGGGCCGCATCGCGGTGTTGTACGCGTTGACCGACAGCGTCACGCCGATCGACAACGTCACCGTCATGACCCCGAGCACGATCGCCGCCAGCGTCAGCACACTGCGTGCCGGGCGGGCGAACGGGACGCCGAGGCCGAGGCTCACCGAGCGTGGCAGCCGGGTGCCGGCGAGCCGGCGCTGGACCGTGAGCGCGCGGCCGAACCGGGGCCCGCTGCCCGCGCTGATCGCCGCGGTCGCCGGCAGCCGGCGGGCCCGCAGTGCGGAAACCAGTGCCGCCAGCACGACAACCAGCGGCAAGCCCACCAGCGCGACGGCGTCGACCCACGAGTCGATCCCGGCGTCGCCCGCGCCGAACGCGCTGAACGCGTCGGCGAGCACTGGCTTGGCGACGAGATTGCCGCCGATCGTCCCGACGACGCAGCCGAGGGTGGCGGGTACGAGCACCATCAGCAGGTACACGGCCATCACCTGGTTCGGCGTGAACCCGAGCGACTTGAGCACCCCGATGTCGCGGAAACCGGACACCACGGCGCCGCTCACCACGTTGGCGACGATCAGCACGGCCACCGCGAGCCCGAGGATGCCGAACGGGACCAGAAAGGGCACGTACGGGCCGACGTCGGAGTCGAGCCGTTCCTCGACGGTCAGGTAGGACTGCTCGCCGAGCACGGACCTCGCCGGCAACCCGGCTGTCACCGCAGTCAGGCCCGCGTCGACCTCCGCCGCCGTGGCGGCGTGGGTGAAGCGGTAGAGCACCTGCGCGGTGGTCGGCTGCAGCGCTGTCAGCTGCGCCGGTGTCACCCACGCGTCGGCGGAGGCGCTCACCGAATACGCGAACCCGACGACGGTGAGCACCGGCTTGCCCGGGATCTCGATCCGCGAACCCAGCGGCACGAAGTCGTCGGAGCCGCGCGGGAACTTCAGCACGATCTCCCCGGGCGCGGTGGCCCACCGGCCCGCCCACACGTCCAGCCGGTCGACGGCACCTTCGGGGTCCGCGCGCCCGACCGTGGTCAGGCTGCCCGTCCGCGCCGCGACGCTCTTCGCGGTATCCAGCGTGACCTGCCCGAACGGCCCCGCCGACGCCTCGACGCGCGGCCGGGCGGAGGTGGCGGCGAGCTGCTCGCCCGACACCCGCGTGGTGTCGTAGGCGACGACGAGGTGCGCGCCGTTCTGCTCCGCGTGCGCCCGCTGGAACGGCCCCGACGCCGACACCAGCAGCCCGAGTGCGAGCACGATCGTGCCGGTCGACACCGCGACCACGACGGCGATCACGGCCGTCTGCACCCGCCGGCGCCGGACGGCGGCGCGTGCCACCCGCCACACCGCGCTCACGACGAGCGCTCCAGACCCGAGGTCGCGGCGATCCGGCCGTCGACGACCTGGACCACACGCGTGGCGCACTGCTTCGCGAGCCGCTCGTCGTGCGTGACGAGCAGCAGCGTCTGCCCGATCTGGTTGAGGTCGAGCAGCAGGTCCATCACCTGCTCGCCGGAGCGGCTGTCGAGCGCGCCCGTGGGTTCGTCGGCCAGCAGCAGGGCGGGCCGGTTCATCAGCGCCCGCGCCACGGCCACGCGCTGGCGTTCGCCGCCGCTGAGCTGCGCGGGGTAGATGTTGCGGCGCCCGGCGATGCCGAGCTCGTCGAGCAGCTCCAGCGCACGGGCGCGGGCCTGCGCGGCCGAAGTCCCGGTCAACTGCGCGGCGAGAGCGACGTTGTCGAGCGCCGGGAGGTCGTCGAGCAGGTTGAAGAACTGGAAGATCATGCCGATGCGCCTGCGGCGGAACAGCGCGAGCCCCGTCTCGCTCAGCTTGCCGAGGTCTTCGCCGTTGACCACGACGGACCCGGACGTCGGACGGTCCAGCCCGGCCACCATGTTCAGCAGCGTCGACTTCCCGCTGCCCGACGGCCCCATCACCGCGACCGCCTCACCCGCGCGGATCCCCAGCGAGACCCCGTCCAGGGCCACCGAATCGCTGTACTCCTTGCGCACGGCGATCAGCTGCACCACCGGGTTCGCTCTGCTCTCGTCACTGGTCACAGCACGCAATCCTGAAGCAGCGTCGCCGCCGCGGCATCAGTCCGGGGAGGTAACCGCCGAACGTGGTCATCCTGGGGATGTAGCCGCCGGGTTGATGCGGCGGGCGCGGCGGCCTGGGAGAGTCAGGGCGTGTGGGAACTCGGGGTCGCGGCATTGGCGTGCCTGGTCGCGGTGGAGCTGGGCGTGCGGCTGGTTCGCGCGCGGCGCGCGGCCGCCCGTGCGCTGCAGCAGCGCGGATGGCTGCTGGAGCGCGAACGGGAAAGCGCCGCGCAGCAGGCGGTCGACGCCGAACGCGCGCGGATCGCCCGGGAGCTGCACGACATCGTGAGCCACAACGTGAGCGTGATGCTCGTGCAGGCCGGCGCCGCGCGCCTGGTGGTCGAGACCGAGCCCGCGCAGGCGGTCGAGGCGCTGCGGGAGGTCGAGACCGCCGGCCGCGACACGATGACGGAGCTGCGGAACCTGCTCGGCCTGCTCGCGCCGCCCGCCGACGGCGAGGAGCCGCCCGACCTCGCGCCGCAGCCCAGCCTCGCGCGGCTGAGCCCGCTCGTCGACCGGATCGCGTTCGCCGGGCTGCCGGTGGAGGTGCGCGTGTCGGGCGAGCCGCGGTCGCTGCCGTCCGGAGTGGACTTGACGGCGTACCGGATCATCCAGGAGGCCCTGACCAACGCGCTCAAGCACGGTGACGGGGGGAAGGCCGAGGTGACGGTGCGCTACACCGACCACTACCTGCGGGTCGAGGTGGTGAACAGCGGGCCGAGCGTGCTCACGGGCGGTTCGGCCGCCGCGTCCTCCTCGCAGGGGGAAGGGCGTGGCTTGCTCGGGCTGCGGGAACGCGTCGCGGCCTTCGGCGGTGACCTCGACGCGCGGCGCCGCCTCGGGGGCGGATTCCGCGTGCGCGCGCGGATCCCGCTGGAGCGCTCGTGACCGCCCCGCGCGTCGTCATCGCCGACGACCAAGGCCTGGTCCGCACGGGCTTTCGCATGATCCTCACGGCCGGCGGCATCGACGTGGTCGGTGAAGCGGCCGACGGGGTGGCCGCGGTGGAGCTGGTGCGGGAGCTGCACCCGGACGTCGTGCTCATGGACATCCGCATGCCCGCCATGGACGGTCTCGAAGCCGCGCGCCGCGTCCTGGCCGACGACCCGCGCTGCAAGGTGCTGATGCTGACGACGTTCGACCTCGACAGCTACGTCTACCAAGCCCTCGCCGCCGGCGCGAGCGGCTTCCTGCTGAAGGACGTGACGCCCGAACACCTCGTGGCCGCCGTCCGGCTCGTCGACACCGGCGACGCGCTGCTGGCACCCTCGATCACGCGGCGGCTGGTGGAACGGTTCGCCGCGCCCGCCGCTCCGGCTCCGGCCGCGGCAGCTCCGCCGACACACCGCGACCTGTCCGCGCTGACCCCGCGCGAGCTCGAGGTCCTGACGCTGCTGGGCCGGGGCCGGTCCAACACCGAGCTGGCCGCCGACCTCACCCTGAGCGAGGCGACGATCAAAACCCACGTCGCGCGCATCTTCGCGAAGCTGTCCCTGCGCGACCGCGCCCAAGCGGTGGTGCTGGCCTACGAAACCGGCCTGGTCTCGCCCGGGGACTCGCCGGTTTAGCCCTCGACCGCCTGCCGGACCGCCGGCACGACGTCTCGCGCGAAGCGCAGCACCTGGTCGATCGTCTGGTGCTCCGGCCAGAAGACGAACGTCGTGAAGGGCAGGTCGGTGGCCGAGCGCGTCAAGAACTCGGCCCACTGTGCCGCGTCGCCGCGCACGGGTTCGGCGCCGGCGGCGACATCGAGGGTGCCGGGCGCGTCGGTGATCGTGCCGACGACCTGGCAGATCCGCCGCACGTCCGACGGCTGCCGGCCGGCGGCCGCCGCGGCCTCGTCCAGGATCGCGTGGGCCGGACCCCACTTCTCGTAGGGCAGGTAGGACGGGATCGGCGCGGCCTAGCCGTCGGCGACTCGGCCGGTCAGGGCCAGCGCCTTCGGTCCCCGCGCACCGGTCCAGAGCTCGATCGGGTGCGCGGGCCGGGGCCCGGGCACGAGACCGTCCACTGTGTAGTGAACGCCGCGGTGGTGGAGGGGCCGGCGGTCGGCGCGCCAGATCGCCCGCATGAGCTCGAAGGCCTCCTCGAGCGCGGCGTTGGCCTCGGCTCGCGAGCGCCGTTCGACGCCGAGGCGCTCGATCGCGTCCCAGTAACCGCCCGCGCCGACGGCGAGCTCGAAGCGCCCGGCGGACGTGAGGTCGAGCGAGGCGGCGGCCTTGGCGAGCATCGCGGGCGGGCGCAGCGGCAGGTTCGTCACGTCGGGGAACACGTGGATGCGGCGGGTGGCGGCCAGCAGAGCGCCCGCGAGCACGAAGGTGTCGAGGTACTCCGGCACGTACGGGTGGTCCTGGATGCCCAGGAACTCCAGCCCGTGCTCCTCCGCGGCCACCGCCAGCTCGCGATGCGCGCCGACGTCGAGGGTCGGCACGAGCGAGAACCCGAAAGCCAGGCGAGTCATGACGGTACCTTCCGGTCGAGGTGGTCACGAATTCTGACTATCATCGATAGTGACCACTGTCGAGACGGAGCATTCCGCGGGGAGGGGCTTTACTTCGGCGAGCCGAACGGCGCGTGCACCATCCAGACGCCGACGGCGGGCTCGTCACCCGCGTTGAACAGCCGGTGCGGGGTGGCCGAGTCGAAGTAGACGGAGTCGCCTGGGCCGATCTCGGTGGTGTCGAACCCGACGGTGACGCCGAGGCGGCCGCTGAGGACGTACCCGAACTCGTGTCCGGGGTGCGTCTGGCGCGGCCCTCGGGGCACGACGCGCCGCCGACGTCGTAGGTGATCTTGAGGAAGTCGGCGCCGGGCACGTCACGCGGCGTGAGCCGCTCCCACGTGATGCCGCCTTCGAGCTTGAGCGTGCCGCGGGTCTCGCCCAGCTGCACCAGCGGCGCGCTGATCAGCTTCTGCGGCACCGAGAACTCGCCGGCCGCCACGGCTGCGCCGTTGCTCGAAGACAGGGCCGGCCGGCCGCGCTTCGGCTCCGGAGCCTCGGCCCGCTCGCCGGCGGGGTCGAACAGCTCGTCCACGGTCAGGTTCAGGTGCTGCACCAGCGCGTACAGCGACGCGACCGAGGGCCGGGCCTTGCCGTTCTCGATCTGGCTCACCAGGCTCACCGACACGCCCGCCTTGCGCGCGAGCTCGCGGGCGCTGATGCCCACCTCGGTGCGCGCCTGCCGCAGCCGCCCCCCTACCCCCGCGAGAACATCCGCCTGATCGCCTGCCGCCTGTGACGGTCGCACAGCATCGCCTCCCTCGAGGTCGAGGCGGTCACCTTCGTTCAATCTTGGTGGACACCAGGCCGGGTGTTCAGTGACCGTTAAACTCGCTTCGGGACGGGACGGGAACCGCGAACACCTCCGGGTGCTTCACCAGCTCCACGCGCGTCCGCCGGATGTGCAGCTCCAGGATGCGCTCGGCCGACGCGTGATCGCGTTGGCGCAGCGCCTCGATGAGCAGCCGGTGCTCCGCGCGGATGATCCAGCTGCGGCGTTCCCCGGCCAGCCGCGTGAAGGCCCGGCGGTAGTGCTGCGTGGTGTCCCACAAGCGGTTGAGGATCGCGGCGAGGTCGTAGGCGTCGTGGTGGCGATAGACCGTCCAGTGCAGCTGCCGGTCGAGCACGAGGAACTCCTCGACGTCGTCGGTCCGCTCGATGCGGTCCTCGAGCGCCTCCAGCTCGTCGATGTCCTCATCGGACAGCCGGGGCGCGGATTCGGCCAGCAGCAAAGGTTCCAGCCGCTCGCGCATCTTGTACGACAGCTCGCACTCGCGCACGTCCATGGACGTGACCCACGCGCCGGAATTGGCGCGCAGGGTCACCAGCCCTCGGGACTCCAGGATGCGCAGGGCTTCGCGGACCGGCAGGCGGCTGGTGCGCAGCTCCTCGGCCAGCTCGTCCTGGATGATGCGCGTGCCCGGGGCGAGGCGGCCGTCGAGGATCCGCGCTCGCAGCTCGTCGGCGACGCGCTGGCTCGCCACGCCCGCGGGTACGGCCACGCCGGTTCCTCTCAATCGAACGCCTCCGGACGGTGGTCGAAGGCCTTTCCGTTCGGATAGGACACTAGCTCACACTGCAGGCCCCACGGTGACAGGAAGTACACCCACCGCTGCCCTTCGCTCGCGCCGCTGCTGGTGGTCGGCTCGCCGAGTACACGCAGGCCGCGGCGGTGCAGGTCGGCGACCGCGGCGTCGAGATCCTCCACGTACAGCGCGATGTGGTGCCCGCCGACGTCGGAGTTGCGCGGCGGCACGGGGTTGCGCTCCGGCGCCTCGTACTGGAACACCTCGAAGATCGCCTTGCCGCCGAGCCGGTAGAAGTGCAGGCGCCGCATCACCGCTTTGTCGTCGACGCCGAGGTGCTCGCTCATCCAGCTGTCGTCGTGCTCGTACGGCCCGAGCCGGTACAGGTATTCGCAGCCCAGCACCTCGGTGAAGAACTCGTGGGCCTGGTCGAGGTCCGGCACTGTGAGGCCGAAGTGGTCGACGCCCGTCACCCCGGGGATCGGCATGAGCACACCTCCAATGGATCCATTCGCTTGCTTTTCATGGCTACTTTACGGCATAGTCTCCGTCAAGCCTTTCGCAATGGATCCATTCGAAGATGAGGAGCCCTGATGGCCACGCACGAGTCACTGGTCGCCGGCGCGCCTTGGATCCGCCTGCGCGCCACGCCGGAGGACTGGGACGAAGCCGCGCCGGACCTGCTGCTGAGCCTGCTCGGGCGGGCGCAGTGGATCCGGTCGTTCGAGGAGTACGTGCTGGAGCTCGCAGGTCAGGGTCTCGTGCACGGCCCGGCGCACTCGAGCATCGGCCAGGAGGGCGGCGCCGTCGGCTCGATCTTCCCGCTGCGCAGCGACGACTTCGTGAACGGCTCGCACCGCGGCCACCACCAGTTCCTCGCCAAGGCCTTCGGCCACGTCGCCCCGGAGCCCACCGGGCTGCCAGCGATCGACGACGAGGTGCGCACGGTGCTGCGCCGCACGCTGGCCGAGATCTGCGGCCTGGCCGAGGGCTACGGCAGCGGGCGCGGCGGGTCGATGCACCTGCAGTGGCGCGAGGCCGGCGCGATGGGAACCAACGCGATCGTCGGCGGGGGAGTGCCGCAGGCCGCGGGCTTCGCGTGGAACCAGCGTCACACCGGCACCGACGCGGTCACCGTCACCTACTTCGGCGACGGTGCCGTGAACATCGGCTCGGTGCTCGAGACGTTCAACCTCGCCGCGGCGTGGAAGCTGCCCGTCTGCTTCTTCATCGAGAACAACCAGTACGCGGTGTCCACGCCCGTCGACACGGTCACGGCCGAGACCCGGCTCTCCGCGCGCGGCCTCGGGTTCCACATCCCGAGCTGGCAGGTGGACGGAATGGATCCACTCGCCGTGCACCTGGCGATGAGCGAGGCCGTGGCCCACATGCGCGCGGGCAACGGCCCGACCATCGTCGAGGCCGAGGTCTACCGCTACTTCCACCAGAACGGCCCGTACCCGGGCAGTGCCTTCGGCTACCGCACGAAGGAAGAAGAGAAGTCCTGGCGCGACCGCGACCCGATCGACCTGCTGCGCCGCCACGTCGTGCGCCGCGGGCTCGCCGACGACGACCAGCTCAAGGCGTTCGACGAAGAGATCACCCGGACGCTGCACGAGATCGGCGACAGCTTCGTCGAAGACGGGCCGGACGGCAAGCGCCGCATCAAGGACTCCGCGTGGCCGGACCCGACCTTCGTCGACGTCGGGGTGCGTGGCGATCTGTCCGAACTGGACGGAAGCCGATACGAGGAAGCCGAGTCCTTCAGCGGGGCGTTGAAGGAGCGCCGGTTCATCGACGCCGTCAGCGATGTCCTCGCCCGGCGGCTGGAGACCGACGAGCGTGTGGTCGTGCTCGGCGAGGACGTCGACCGGCTCAAGGGCGGCACCAACGGCGCCACGAAGAGGGCCATCGAAACGGCACCCGAGCGCGTGCTGGGCACCCCGATCAGCGAGAACGCGTTCACCGGTCTCGCCGGCGGCATGGCCATCGACGGCCGCTCGCGCCCGGTCGTCGAGTTCATGTACGCCGACTTCATGTGGGTCGCCGCCGACCAGTTGTTCAACCAGGTCGCCAAGGCGCGGCACATGTTCGGCGGGGCCGGCAGCGTGCCGTTCGTGCTGCGCAGCAAGCTCGCCGCGGGCACCGGCTACGGCTCGCAGCACTCGATGGACCCGGCCGGGATCCTCACCTCCGCACCCGGGCTGCGGGTCGTGGCGCCGTCGAACCCGTTCGACTACGTCGGCCTGATGAACACCGCGCTGGCCTGCGACGACCCGGTCGTGGTGCTGGAACACGTGGACCTCTACGCCACCACGGGCACCGCGCCGGTCGACGACTTCGACTACCGCATCCCCGTCGGCAAGGCCGCGCTGCGCCGCACCGGCGACGACCTCACCGTGATCAGCTACCTGTCCATGGTCGGGCACTGCCTCGAGGCCCTGGACGAGACCGGTGTGAGCGCCGACCTGATCGACCTGCGCTGGCTCGACCGCGCGAGCCTCGACTGGGACACGATCGAACGCAGCGTCCGCAAGACCAACCGGGTGCTGATCGTCGAGCAAGGCGCCATCGGCACTTCGTACGGCGGGAAGCTCGCCGACGAGATCCAGCGCCGCCTGTTCGACTGGCTCGACGCGCCGATCGAGCGCGTCACCGGCGGCGAGGCGTCGCCCAGCATCAGCAAGGTCCTCGAACGCGCGGCGATCGCGCGGACCGAGGAAGTGACCGCGGCGCTGCGGCGCCTGTCCGACTGACCGCAACTGCGACCGGCAGCGAGGAGTTCCAACGATGGCAACGCTGTTGCGGGTGCCCGAAGTCGCCACGGGGTCGACCGAGGCCGTGCTGAGCGAGTGGCTGGTGCCCGAGAACGAGGCGTTCGACGCCGGCACGGCGCTGGCCGTGCTGGAGACGGACAAAGCGGCCGTGGAGGTCGAGGCCGAAGCCGGCTCGACCGTGCTACGGCAGCTGGTGGACCGCGGGACGACGGTGGAGGTCGGCACGCCGATCGCCGTGCTGGGTGCCGTGGGGGAGGACGTGAGCGGGCTGCTGGCGGAGCTGGGTGCTTCGGCTTCGCCGAACGGTTCGGCTCAGTCCGAGCCGGCCCGGTCCGGGCCGGCACCGGCGGCGTCGAACGGTTCGCGCGAGCGGATTTTCGCGAGTCCCCTGGCGCGCAAGATGTTGAAGGAAGCCGGGATCGGGCTCGAGGAGGTGGCCGGGACCGGGCCGAACGGGCGCATCGTGCGCAAGGACGTGGCGGACGCGATCGCGCGTGCGGACCGGCCGGCACCGGCGACGCCACAGCCTGAACCGACCCCGGCACGCGAAATGCCCGTGGCCGAACTGGCCCCCGCCCGCCGTGAACCCGCGGCAGGCGCGGCGTTCACCGAGATCCCGCACACCCGGATCCGCCGCGCCATCGCGAGCCGGCTCACGATGAGCAAGCAGACCGTGCCGCACTTCTCGGTGCGGCGCACCGCGCGGATCGACGCGCTGCTGGCTCTGCGCAAGCAGCTCAACGAGGTGTCGCCGGCGCGGATCTCGGTCAACGACCTGATCATCCGGGCCGTGGCCGTCGCGCACACCGAGGTGCCCGACGCCAACGTCATCTGGACCGAGGACGCGCTGCGCAAGTACGACTCGGTCGACGTCGGCGTCGCGATCGCGTCCGAACGGGGCCTGGTCACTCCGGTCGTACGCGGGGTCGAGAAGCTGGCGCCGAGCGCGATTTCGCGCCAGGTCAAGGGTTTCGCGACCCAGGCCGACGAGGGCAAGCTCAAGCAGCAGGACCTCGAAGGCGGCTCGATCGCGGTGAGCAACCTCGGCATGTACGGCGTGGACGACTTCACGGCCATCATCAACCCGCCGCAGTCGTCGATCCTCGCGGTGGGCGCCGGGAAACCCGGTGCGGTCGTGGAGGACGGCGAGCTGACCGTGGCGACGCAGCTCGCGCTCACGCTGGCGGTCGACCACCGCGCGATCGACGGGGCGCTGGCGGCCTCCTGGCTGGGCGTGCTGGTCGACGCGCTCGAACAGCCGCTGCGGCTGGTCGCCTGACCCGGCCCGGTTCCGCCCGCCCGACGTTCCGGCGGGCGGAACCGGGCTCCGGCCACTGGTACTCGCAGACGCCGGGCGTGTTCCTGCACCACGCGGGCCACACCCACCGCAACCACCGCACGATCAGCCCGGCGGCGCCGCGCGTGACGCTGCAGGAAGTGGCCGCGGCCAAGGAATAATCGGGCGGGTTCTCCATCCTGCGCCTGCACACCCACGGCTACGCGCTGAACTTCTACAAGTCCCGCAGCGCGCTCGCCCGCCAGTGGAGCGAGCGCAGCCGCCAGGAGATCATGGGCTACTGGCCGCAGTTCGCCTTCGGCAACACCGTGGGCGACCGCAACACCGTGGTCAAGCGCGACCTGACCGGGCTGAAGCGGCCGCACCACTGACGGGGCCAGTGCCACTGCCGGGGTTTCCGGCGGTGGCACTGTCCTGTGTGGATTGTCGGTCAGTGTCGGCCGGACTGCCGTGGCCGCTGTCGCCACCGTGGTCGCCACCGCTGTCGTAGTACCGGTCGCCGGTCGCCTGCGCCCGGGCGTCCCGATCGTCGCCCGGCTCGGTCCCGGTGCCCCGCGTCGATCGCCGGCCACTGCGGCCGTCGTGGTCCGGTCCTCGGGATGCGGATTGTCCTCAGTGGACACGAAAGCGGTCGGCTTGGCCGCGGGCTCCGGCGGCCCTGCCCCCCGCGACCGCCGTCACGATCCCGGCGGCCGCCACTGTCGCCGCGGCCACCCCGGCGACCCGGCGGCGGGTCCGCTGCGTGCTGTTCTGCGGTGAGTTCGTCCTGCCCTCAGTCGTCACGCCGCCCCGGGCCGGTCACCATCGTCCGGTGGTCCTCGTACCCCGGGTCACCAGCTTTCGACCCGGACACCCCGGTGCTCCCCATCGGACAGGAACAGCGCCACCGCCTCACCTTCGTCGCAGACGGCCGCGCGCTCCGCGCGAGTCAGCCGACGCAGCGGCGCCACCACCACCGTGCCCTCCTCGACGGTCCACGTCGCCGTGACGTGGCCGTCCACGAGGAGGACGGGGGAGCCCGCGACGGAGAGGTTGCGGTGGGCGTCGTCGACGATGCGGGTGCGGTCGGAGTAGCCGAGCAGCGTGTTGTCGAACGCGGGGAGGAAGCGGACGGGCGCCGGGGTGTCCGGGGCGGGGCGCGGGGCGTCGGGGAGGTCCAGCAGTTCGCGGCCACGGTCGTCGCGGAAGGACACCAGTTCGTCGCGCACCGAAGCGACGGCGGCGGGCAGCCCGGCGAGGCCGGACCACGCGCGCAGGTCGGCGGTGGCGGCGGGGCCGTAGGCGGCGAGGTTGCGGCGGACCAGCTCGGCGCCGACGACGTCGTCCGGGCGAGCCGGGACTTCGCGGCCCAGCCAGGCGGACAGCGGCAGGTACCGCACGCCCGCCTTCTGCCGCCACACCCCGCGCGGCGGCAGCTGCACCGCGGGCACGAGCGCGGCGACCAGCATCTCGCCCAGCGCGCGTGGTCCCGGCGCCGGCCAGCGGTCCGCCACGGCCCGCGCGAGCTCGGGCATGGACCGCGGTTCGCCGTCGGCGAGGACCGCGCGGCCCGCCGCGGCGAGCTCCGTGAGGTCGACGCCGTCGAGCTCGCGCCGGTAGACGCCGAGCACGCGCTGGCGCAGCATCGCGTCGTGGCGGGTGCGCCAGGCGAGGGCGTCGTCGGCGGTGACGAGGTGGACGGTGCGGCGCATGAGATGGGTCCGGACCACCTGCCGTCCGACGAGGAGGTCCGAGAGCTCCGCCGGCTCGAAGGCCCGCAACCGCGACCACAAACCCGTGAACGGTTCCTGCGGTTCCTGCGCCTGCAGCCCGCACAGGTGCGCGACGGCGTCGAGTGCGGGCAGGTCGGCGCGCTTCAGCAGGAGCTGGCGGGCGAGCGTCGCGCGGTTGAGCGCGCGACCGTCCAGCACCGTCACGACGCTTCGAGCGTTTCGCGCAGCAGGTCGGCGTGGCCCGCGTGTTGCGCGGTCTCGACGATCACGTGCAGCAGGACCCCGCGCACACTGCGCTCGGCTCCGGCCTCGTGCCACGGCGCTTCCGGCAACGGGTGCGCCGCCGCCAGGTCGGGCACGGCGGCGACGATCTCCTCGGTCCGCGCCGCGACCTCGTCGTAGCGCTTCAAGATGCCGGCGAGCGTGTCGCCGGGCTGCATGCTGAATTCCGCCTGGTGCTCGATCGCCCAGTTCGGATACTCGCGCGCGGTCCCGGCCGCGAAATCGGCCCAGGTCACGTCGTCGGGCAGCTCGTAGCTCATCGCCGACGCGCCTTCGACCGCGAAGCGCAGCCACTGCTCTTCCATCGACGCGACGTGCTTGACGAGCCCGCCGAGGCACAGCTCGCTGACGGTGGGGCGCTCGCCCAGCTGCTCGTCGGTGAGGTCGCGGACGCTCGTCTTCAGCGTCTCCCGAGCACGGGCCAGCTGCGCGAGGAGTTCGGTCTTTTCGGTCATGACGTCATCGTCGCAAGGGAAGCGGACAGGATGTGGCCGCTTCTTCCATCATGATGAAACCGTGCCGAAGACCTCCGCCCGCCTCCTGGCGTTGCTCTCGCTGCTGCAGGCGCGCCGCGACTGGCCGGGTGCGGCGCTGGCCGAGCGGCTCGCCATCAGCCCGCGCACTGTCCGCCGTGACGTCGATCGCTTGCGGGAGCTGGGATATCCGATCGTCGCGACCAAGGGACCCGACGGCGGCTACCGCCTCGACGCCGGCGCGCAGCTGCCGCCGCTGCTGTTCGACGACGAGCAGGCCGTCGCGCTCGCCGTCGCCCTGCAGCTGGCGACCACCGCCGGCGCGGGCATCGAGGAAGCGGCCGCGCGGGCGCTGACGACGGTGCGCCAGGTGATGCCCGCCCGGCAGCGGCACCGGATCGACAGCGTCCGCGTGACCGCGCTGGCCCGGCCGGGGCCGCAAGTCGGCAGCGAGGTACTAGCGGCGCTGGGCACCGCCGTCCACGCGAGCGAGGTGCTGCGCTTCGACTACCCACCCGGCCCCGCGCCGCGGCGCGTCGAGCCGCACCACCTCGTCGCCCGCGGCGGCCTCTGGTACCTCGTGGCCTGGGACCTCGACCGCGGCGACTGGCGCGTCTTCCGCGCCGACCGCCTCACGCCCCGCACTCCGACCGGCCCGCGGTTCACCCCGCGCGAGCTGCCCGGCGGCAGCGTCGCCGCCTTCGTGACCAGCCGGTTCCAGGGCTCCGGCAGCGGCTGGCCCTGCCGCGGCTCGGTGATCCTCGACCTGCCCGCCGCGGCAGTGTCGCGCTACGCCGGGGACGCCGTCGTCGAGGAGGCCGGCCCGGACCGGTGCCGGCTGGAGCTGGGCTCGTGGTCGTGGGTTTCGCTGGCCGCCGCGTTCGGGCGGTTCGACGCGGACCTGGAGGTCGTCGGCCCGCCCGAGCTGGCGGAGGCGTTCGAGGTGTTGGCGAACCGCTTTCACCGTCATTGCACGAACTCCCCCCGGGGCGCTGACCTCGGTTTTCTTGCCGTTGGGGATGCAGCGGCCGCGATCATGACGCCTACCGATCCTTAAAGGACACCGGCCGCACCTGAGAAACAGGTCATGGCTCTGATGCGGAGGGGCGTCGGATCGTTGGCTCCTCCGGTTGCAGGTCGTCAGGCGAAGTAGTGCCCTTCTTCGATGTCATCGATGAGGCCGGGGTGCGTCGGTGTCCACCCGAGCAGTTGCTGGGTGATCGTGCTCGATGCGGGCATGTCGGTGCCCAGGAGTGCCCCGAGGGGCATGCCGAACTCCTCTGCGGGGCGGGATTGCGCGGGCACGCCGACGCCGCGCCCGATCGCTTCGGCGATGTCGCGAAAGGCGACTCTCTCGTCGCCCACGGCGTGCAGGACCGATCCCGCGGGTGCCTTCTCGATCGCGAGCCGGTACAGGGTCGCGGCGTCCTTGACGTGCACGGCGGGCCAGCGGTTCATCCCGTCGCCCACGTACGCGGAGACTCCGGTTGTCCTTGCCCGGGTGGTCAGCTGGGGGATGAAGCCGTGCTGCTCGCCCGTGCCATGTGCGGATCGCGGGATCATGACAAGGCTCACGCGGACTCCGCGATCGGCGGCGGCGAGGGCGGCCTGCATGTTCTTGATGCGCGCGGCGATGGGCCCCTCTGGCACCAGTTCGTCGTGCTCGGTGGCGGCTCGGCCCGGCACGGTGATGGTCGCGCCGGTGACGAGCAGCGGCTTGCCGGTGCCTTCGAGCGCGTTCGTGAACACGTCGATGGCGGCGGCGTCGGCCGGGGCGCCGCCGACCTGCCCGAGCTCGTGGGCGTAGGCGAGGTGGATGACGCCGTCAGTCTCTTCCGCCGCATCTCGGAGGATTTTGAGGTCGTCGAGGCCACCGCGGCGGGCCTCGGCGCCCAGCTGCTCGATCGCGGCTGCGGCGGTGTCGGAACGGGCCAGGCCGACGACCTCGTGGCCGGCGTCGATGAGTTCGGGGACAACTGAGGATCCGATCCAGCCGGAGGCCCCGGTGACGAAGATGCGCACGAGATGCTCCCTGCAAGTGATGCGACTGTGTCGCATCAAAGCTAGCGATGCGACACAGTCGCGTCAAGGACCTGATGCGATGCCGTCGCATCGTTTATCGTGTGAGCATGAGCAGATGGGCGCCGGATGCGCGTGAGCGACTCGAGGTTGCCGCGCTCGAGCTGTTCTCCGCTCAGGGATACGAGAACACGACGGTGGCGCAGATCGCCGAGCGTGCCGGCCTGAATCGCGCGACCTTCTTCCGGCACTTCGCCGACAAACGCGAGATCCTCTTCGGTCAAGAGGACGAGCTCGCCATTCTCTTGACCGACGCGATCCGCTCCGCACCGGCGGAAGCCGATGTGCCCGCTTGTCTCCTGTCCGCCTTGCACGCGGCGGACGCGAGGATGACAGCTGATCAGCGCCCTAGGGCCGTTCAGCGGCGCCGGATTGCCGACGCGAACATGGACGTGCGGGAGCGGGGACTGCTGAAGATCGCAGGAACCACGGCAGCGGCGGCCGCCGCACTCACCGACCGCGGCGTCGACGAGCTGAGCGCGCGCCTCGCCGCCGAGATGCTGATCCTTGCATTCAGCGTCGGCCTCCGCGAATGGATCAACACCAGCGACCACGCGAAACCGTTCTCGTCACACGCCGCGACAGCCCTCGAAGCAATCCGCGACCGCGCTGGACTGCTTCGAGACCCGGCGACGGCGAAAACGTGACTCTGCTTGGGTCTCGAGGGCGGCGAGTTCGGTGGGCCGGCCACGCCGACCGAAATCTCTGAGAGCCCGACGGCGCGGAGCCGCCTCAACCACGATCTCCGGCGCCTCCACAAGGAGGGCAGAGTTCGGATCGTGTGACCTCAGGCCCGCTTTCACGCCGGGGTCAGGCCGCGGCGGCGGCCGGCCCGCTCGCCAGCGCCTGAACCCGGTTGAACGGCCCGTTGTAGTAGTTCTGGTCGCCCGGCAGGCCGCCGGTGCGGGAGAACTGCCAGATGCTCTGCTTGTCCCAGCCCGCCGGCAGCTCGCCGATCTGCGGGGCGTAGCGCGCGAGCCACAGCGGATCCGTGTCGCCGAAGCGGTTCGTGTTGCCGGTGCAGCGTTTCCACCATGTGGTGGAGGTGTAGATCAGCGCGCTGCGGCCTTCCTTCGCGAGGTAGGTGCGCGTGAAGTCGGCGATCCAGTTGGTCATGTCGGCCGGGCTCTTGCCGTAACAGGCATCGCCGTACGGGTTGTACTCGATGTCGAGCGCGCCGGGCAGCGTTTTGCCGTCTCCGCGCCAGGCCCCGCCGTGCGCGATGAAGTACTCCGCCTGCTCCGCACCGCCGGACACGTCGGGCCGCGCGAAGTGGTAGGCGCCGCGGATGATCCCGGCGGCGTGCGCCCCGTCGTACTGCCCGCCGAACTGGGGGTTGACGAACCCGGTGCCCTCGGTCGCCTTGACGTAGGTGAACCGCGCCCCCGACCCGCTCGCCGCCTTCCAGTCGACAGCGCCCGTGTGGCCGCTCACGTCGTGGCCGAGTGTCTGGTCGACGTCGGCCCGGGCCAGGTCAGGACCCCCGTGCACCCCTTCGTGCGCCGCGATCTGCGCGCCCGCGTAGGTGTCCCCGGCTAGTGAGTAGTCGGCTGCCGGAGCGGCCGAGGCGGGCGCCGTCAGCAGCCCTCCCGGCACCAGCACACCGGCGACGATCAGCAAAGACCGCCGCCACCGGCCGCCACGGTCGTTTCCCGGCACTGTTCGCATTCCGGCTCCGATCCTGTCACTGGCAGGTCCGGTGATCATCGTGCCTCCGGTGTGGACACTTCGCGAGCCTTCTGTCACTCGATCGTGGAATGCTCCACTGTGGACAGACAGCCGGTCCGGCAAAGCAGCACCACGTCACAGCGGTCATCGCGGTGGATGATCACCGGCCGGCCCCGGCCTCGGCGTAAGCTGGCCGCGTCAGTCGCACACGTCGTCGGAAGGGCTGCCGGGGGTATGGAAGAGAGCGCAAGCGCCACTCTCGACGATGCGGCCGAGGTCTTCGCGCAGGTGCGCCCGCGGCTGTTCGGCATCGCGTACCGCATGCTCGGCAGCGCGGCCGACGCGGAGGACGTGCTGCAGGAGGTGTGGCTGCGCTGGCAGAAGGCAGACCGCTCGGTGGTCGAGAACCCGGCTGCCTACCTCGCGACCACGACCACGCGCCTGGCCATCAACGCCACGCGCACCGCCTACGCGCGGCGCGAGACCTACGTCGGGCCCTGGCTGCCCGAGCCCGTCGACACGACGGCCGACCCGCAGCTCGGCGCCGAGCGCGCCGCCGCGCTGGAGGTCGCCGTGCTGATGCTGCTGGAGAAGCTCACGCCGACCGAGCGTGCCGCGTACGTGCTGCGGGAGGCGTTCGACTACCCGTACTCGCAGATCGCCGAGATCATCCAGACCACCGAGGTCACGGCGCGCCAGTACGTGAGCCGCGCCCGCAAGCACCTCGCTGCGGAGAAGCGCAAGCCCGTGAGCGAGGAGGAGCGCAAGAAGCTGCTCACCGCGTTCCTCGCCGCCGCGCAGGCCGGGGACCTGCCGGCGCTGGAGCAGCTCTTCGCCGCCGACGTGGTGAGCTACTCCGACGGCGGCGGCGTCGCCCGGGCCGCACGCTCGGCGATCTTCGGCCCGGCCACGCTCGCGAAGGTCATCCGTGCGTACCAGCCGTTCTTCTGGACGGATGCCGACATCGTCTTCACGCAGGTCAACGGCGAGCTCGCCGCGGTGCTCAGCCGCAACGGCGCCGTGTACGGCGTCATCAGCTTCACCTCCACGGAAGACGGCATCGACAAGATCCTCTGGATGCTCAACCCCGGCAAGCTCACCGCCGCCCTGCCCACGGACTGACGCGCTGCCGTGCGGCGGATTGTCCTCGGTCGCTGACCCGGATCGATCTGGCCGCGCACCGGCTCAGGACCCCCGCGCTGTCGAAGGGTTCCTGAGCCGCGTCGATCACGCGCCGACGTAGTCCGCCAGGTGCTCGCCGGTCAGTGTCGCGCGCTTCGCGACGAGGTCGGCCGGCGTGCCCTCGAACACGACGCGCCCGCCGTCGTGGCCGGCGCCGGGGCCGAGGTCGATGATCCAGTCGGCGTGGGCCATCACGGCCTGGTGGTGCTCGATGACGATCACGGACTTGCCGGCCTCGACGAGCCGGTCCAGCAGGCCCAGCAGCTGTTCGACGTCGGCCAGGTGCAGGCCGGCGGTCGGCTCGTCGAGGACGTAGACGCCGCCGTCGGCGCCCATTTTCGTGGCCAGCTTGATCCGCTGGCGCTCGCCGCCCGAGAGCGTGGTGAGGGGCTGGCCGAGTGTGAGGTAGCCGAGCCCGACATCGGCCAGGCGCCGCAGGATCTTGTGCGCCGCCGGGAGCTTCGCCTCGCCGTCGCCGAAGAACTCCTCGGCCTCGGCCACCGACATCGTGAGCACCTCGCTGATGTCGCGCCCGCCCAGGTGGTACTCCAGCACCTCGGCCTGGAACCGCTTGCCCTCGCACACCTCGCACGGCGTGGCGACGCCGGCCATCATCGCGAGGTCGGTGTAGACGACGCCCGCGCCGTTGCAGTTCGGGCACGCGCCCTCGGAGTTGGCGCTAAACAGGGCCGGCTTCACGCCGTTGGCCTTCGCGAACGCCTTGCGGATCGGCTCCAGCAGGCCGGTGTAGGTGGCCGGGTTGCTGCGCCGCGAGCCGCGGATCGCACCCTGGTCCACGGTCACCACGTCGTCGCCGCCCGAGACCGAGCCGTGGATGAGTGAGCTCTTGCCCGAACCCGCCACGCCCGTGACGACCACGAGCACGCCGAGCGGGATGTCGACGTCGACGTCTTGCAGGTTGTGCGTGTTCGCGCCGCGCACCTCGAGCGCGCCCGACGGCGTGCGCACCGACGGCTTCAGCTTGGCGCGGTCGTCGAGGTGGCGCCCGGTGCGGGTGCCGGACTTGCGCAGGCCCTCGATGCTGCCCTCGTACACGACCTCGCCGCCGCCGCTGCCCGCGTCGGGGCCGAGGTCGACGACGTGGTCGCCGATTGCGATCGTCTCCGGCTTGTGCTCCACGACGAGCACCGTGTTGCCCTTGTCCCGCAGTTGCCGCAGCAGGCCGTTCATCCGCTGGATGTCGTGGGGGTGCAGGCCGATGCTCGGCTCGTCGAACACGTAGGTCACGTCGGTCAGCGACGACCCGAGGTGGCGGATCATCTTGGTGCGCTGCGCCTCGCCGCCCGAGAGCGTGCCCGACGGCCGGTCGAGCGAGAGGTAGCCCAGCCCGATCTCGACGAACGAGTCGAGCGTGTGCCGCAGCGAGGTCAGCAGGGGAGCGACCGACGGTTCCTTCAGCCCGCTCACCCACTCGGCGAGGTCGCTGATCTGCAGGGCGCACGCGTCGGCGATGGAGAGCTCGCCGATCTTCGACGAGCGCGCCTCCGCCGACAGGCGCGTCCCGTCGCACTCGGGACAGATCGTGAAGGTGACCGCTCGCTCGACGAACGCGCGGATGTGCGGCTGCATCGCGTCGACGTCCTTGGACAGGAACGACTTCTGGATCGCGGGCACGAGGCCCGAGTAGGTGAGGTTGATGCCCTCGACCTTGATCTTCGTCGGTTCCTTGTACACCAGGTCGTTCAGCTGTTTTTTCGTGAACTTCTTGATCGGCTTGTCCGGGTCGAAGAAGCCGCTGCCGCGGAAGATGCGGCCGTACCAGCCCTCCATGCTGTAGCCGGGGATGGTGATGGCGCCTTCGTTGAGCGACTTGTTCTCGTCGTAGAGCGCGGTGAGGTCGATGTCGTTGACCTTGCCGCGGCCTTCGCAGCGCGGGCACATGCCGCCGGTGATGCTGAAGGTGCGGCGCTCCTTCACCGTCCGCCCCGCGCGTTCGAACGTCACCGCACCGCCGCCGCTGATCGAGGCGACGTTGAAGGAAAACGCTTGCGGCGAACCGATATACGGCTTGCCGAGGCGGCTGAAGAGGATCCGCAGCATCGCGTTGGCGTCGGTCGCGGTGCCCACAGTGGACCGCGGGTCGGCGCCCATCCGCTCCTGGTCCACGATGATCGCCGTGGTGAGGCCTTCGAGCACGTCGACTTCGGGCCGGGCGAGCGTGGGCATGAAGCCCTGCACGAAGGCGCTGTAGGTCTCGTTGATCAGCCGCTGCGACTCCGCGGCGATCGTGCCGAAGACCAGCGAGCTCTTGCCCGAGCCGGACACGCCGGTGAACACGGTCAGGCGGCGTTTCGGGAGCTCGACGCTGACGTCCTTGAGGTTGTTCACGCGCGCGCCGTGCACACGGATCACGTCGTGGCTGTCGGCGCCCTGCGGCGCGGACGAGGGCCTGGCCTTCGCCGTGGCCTTGGTCATCGGGTCTCCCTCTGCTGGGACGGGGGCCGCGCGTGCGGCGTCGACGGGGTCGGTGGAGCGGCTGGCGTCGATTCAACCAGCTCGGCCGGGGTGCTCGTGCCCGGTCGGGTGCGCGCTCACCCGGAGCGGGCGGCGGCTCAGCGGTCCTGGAGCAGGCCCAGCACGTTGCCGTCGGGATCGGTGATGGTGGCGACGAGCCGCCCGCCGCCGACGTTCTTCGGCTCCTCCCGCACCACGGCGCCCGCCGCGGTCACCTCGGCCAGCTTCGCCTCGATGTCGTCGACGTGCCAGTAGGCCACGGGCGAGGGCGTGGCCTGCGGACCGCCGTTCGGCACGAGCCCGATGTGCTGGCCGGCGGTGTCGAAGCCGACGTAGTACTCGCTGTCGGCCTGCGGCGCGATCCCGAGCAGTGCGGTGTAGACCTCCTTGGCCTTGCTCAGATCGGAGACGGAGTGCAGCACGGTCTTGATGCCCTGAGTGGCGGACATGGTGGCTCCCGGGGTTCGTAGGTTCGAGCGGTTCGAGTGCGTGTCTTCGACGCTAACCGCGGAGCCCGCGTGAGCGCTTCTCGATTCCTGCTCGGTTCAGCCCCGCAACGGTGTGTTCCCGGGTGTGGACGGTGCGTGGGCCGGCCACAGTGGACGCGCGTCAGAGGCCCTTCACGAGCACGTCGTGGGTCGCCTTGAGGTGAGCGGCGAGGCGGTCGGCCGCGAGGTCGGCGTCGCGGGCGAGCACGGCGTCGAGCAGGCCGCGGTGCTCGGCGTCGACGTCGCGTGCGCCGGCCGGCTCCGCGACGGACCAGCGGCGGTAGAGCTCGCCCTTGTCGCGCAGCCGGTAGTCCATCGCGAGGATGCGCTGGTTGCGGCTGCCTTCGAGCAGCGCGGTGTGGAACGCGCCGTGGGCCTTGCCGGCGGCCACGGAGGGCTGCGGGTTGTCCGCGCGCCGGGCGACGAGCAGCAGGTGGTGGGCGCCGACCACGTGCGCCTGCCACGCCGCGTCGCCCCCGCGCACCGAATGTTTCAGCGCGAGCGTCTCGATCTCCAGCCGGGCCTCGGTGAGGTCCCGCAGGTCCGCCTCCGACAGGGCCGCGACGCGCGGAAGCCCTGCATCGGCCGCTCCTGCACCAGGTCGCGCTCGGCGAGGCGCAGCAGGCTCTCGCGCGCGACGCCGACGCTGGACTCGAAGCGTTGACACAGCTGCTGGGCATCCCGCCGCTGAGCCTGCCGACGTTCGACGCGCCGGAGCTCACCCCGCTGCGCAAACCGCAGGCCGACGCGACCGTCGGGCTGCTCGTCACGTACGGCGCCTACTACCCGGACCCGAAGCGGCTGGAGCAGCGCAGCGACCTGTCCTACCGCCTGCTGCCGCGCGAGCGGGACCTGTCGGAGGTGCTGTTCGCGCACATGACGCCGATCCGCGCGTTCGCGCTGGCCGACCCGAACGTCGCGTACCCGCGCGACACGATGCTCGACCTCGAGCGCGCAGGCGTGATCGGCCGCTACGCCGACCACGCCGTGTCCATGGTCGGCTCGATCTCGCAGTACGACGAGCTCGCCACTGGGACCGCGCCGAGGATCGTCGACGAGTTCGCCGCGATGGGGGTGGACCTCGTGCTGGTCGTGCCGTTCTGCCCGCAGTGCCACGTCGCCGGCGGAGTCCTGGCGCACGGATCGAACGTCGTGGCCTGCCGACCACCAGCCTCACCACGCTGCCCCGCGCGGTTTCGGCGGTCAAAGCCCCTCGTGCGACGTTCCTCGACTTCCCGCTCGGCTGCCCGTGCCGCCGGCCCCGCGAGGCCGAGCAGCAACGCGCCATCGTCCGCGCCGCGTTGGAGGCGGGCGCCGCCGTGGACCCGCCCGACGAGTGGTCGCTGCCCCGGCTGCCGTTCTCGTGGGCGCCCGACGGCAGCCGGGACTGGGAAGCGCTGGTGACCGACCTGTACCGCGTCGACAACGAGATCCGGGGGAGCGTGCGGGCGAACCTCAACGCGCACGTCATGACTCTGGAGGGGCAGGAGAAGGAGTTCACGATCCGCTGCCCCTGCTGACGGCTATCCTTTAGGACGGTTCTCAGCGGCCGCTTCGGCCGCGTGCAGGCCGCGCTCGTGAGCCTGGTGCTGCCCGGCAGCTCGGCCGTCGTGCCGGCGTTCGTCCGCGGTCTGCCGCGGCGCGCTTGACCTGGAGCGCGCACCAGCTCCTAGCGTCGGTGCGATGGAGACGAAGGTGCTGGTGACAGGCGCGACCGGCGGCCTCGGACTCGCGATGGCGACCGCGCTCGCCGGGGCCGGGGCGCGCGTCGCGGTGAGCGGACGGTCGGGGCAGCGGGCGCGCGAGGTCGCCGCCGCGCTGCCCGGGGCGTTCGGGGTCGAGCTGGACGTGTGCGACGAGACGTCGGTGGCGCGCGCCGTCGAGGAGACGTGGTCGCGGCTCGGTGGGATCGACCTGCTGGTGAACAACGCCGGGCTCGGCATGCGCACGGTCAACCCGCGGTTCATGACCGAGCCGCGGGGGTTCTGGGAAGTCCCGGTCGAGGGTTTCCGCCAGGTGGTGGAGACGAATTTGACGGGCTACTTCCTCGTGGCGCGCGAGGTGACGCCGCGGATGCTGGCCGCGGGTGGCGGGCGGATCGTGAACATCGCGGTGAACGAGACGACCATGAGCCGGGCCGGGTTCGTGCCCTACGGCCCGTCGCGCGCGGGCAGCGAGTCGCTGTCGCGCGTGATGGCGGCGGACGTGCACGGCACCGGCGTCACGGTGAACCTGCTGCTGCCCGGTGGCGCGACCGTCACGGGGATGCTGCCGGACGCGCCCGCCGGCCACCGCTTCCTGGAGCCGGAGGTGCTGGGGCCGCCCATCGTGTGGCTGGCCTCGGCCGAGGCGGCCGGGGTGCACGACGAGCGCATCGTCGCCGCCGAGTTCGAGCAGTGGCTGAGCGAGCGCGTCAGGCGCGGAACTGCGCCGGAGTGAACGAGAAGACCGCGTACTCCCGGCCCGCGTGGGCGAAGTCGCCGACGTGTTTCATGCCGAGGTGCGTGTGGACGGCCAGCGACTTCTCGTTGGCGCGCTCCACGAACAGCACGCCCGCGGTGTGGTCGGCGAGGTGTTCGGCCACGGCGGCGAGCAGCAGCCGCACCACGCCCTGGCCGCGGTGGGCCGGCGCGACCGTGACGGGGCCGTAGAGGAACACGCCCTCGGTCAGGCCCGCGGTGCGCGCGACCTCGACGGTGCGCCCGGGCGGGCCCTCGCCGGCCGAGTCCGCCGGTGACGTCAGGGCGACGCCGGCCGGTTCGCCGTCGTCCTCGGCGAGGTAGACGCCGGTGGTGGTGTCGAACCCGGAGAGCTTTTCTTCGTCGAAGCTGCCCTGCACGAAGCCCTGCGCGGCGCGTTCCTCAGGGGGCAGGCCGAGTCCGCGGGCGCTGTCGAGCAGCGCGAGGATCGCCGGTCGGTCGGCGGGTCTGGACTTGCGCACCAAGATCGTCACGGCTCCACCCTAACGAGCGTGACCAGAGCCACGCGACAATAGTGGCGCTTGCATTGTTGACAATCCAGGCGACAGGCTCGTACCCTGGGCGCAGCACGAAGGGACGGCCATGAAGAGTGAAGAGGTCGAACTGCACCTGCGGGAGCGGCTGTTGCGCGGGGACTTCACGCCGGGCAGCCGGCTGCCGGAGGTGAAGCTGGCCACCGAACTCGGCACCACCCGCAACGCCGTCCGGTCGGCCCTGCTGGCGCTCGAGTCACGCAAGCTGGTGGAGCGGATCCCCAACGTCGGCACGGTCGTGGCGAAGGTCGACTTCGGCCGCCTGGAGGAGATCTACGACGTCCTCGAGGTACTGGAAGGCCTTGCCGCCCGGCTCGCGGCACAGCAGGCCGAACCGCAGGACTGGAAGGCGTTGCAGGAGCTTTTCGCGCCGAGCCGGCTCGACGACGCTGCCGCCAGTGGTGACCTCGAGACGTTCCTCGCGGCTATCGACTCCTATCGCGACACAGTGATCCGCTTGGCGGAGCAGGATTTCCTCGCCGAGACCCTCGCCGGGATCCAGGACCAGGCGCACCTGCTGCGACGCCGGATCCTCATGACCCCGGGCCGGATGGAGGAGAGCCTCGCCGAGCACCGCGACATCATCGAAGCCCTCGTGCGCGGTGACGCCGACCGGGCCGAAGAGCTCAAGCGCCACAACATGAAAACCGCCCGCAAGCGGTTGCGCCGCTACCGCGATTTCCTCGTCTGACGAGAAGGAAGTTCCATGCCGAACACACCGCACGAGCGCAGGAAGGCGTTCAAAGCCCTCCTCACCGGACCCGGGCCGCTGGTGCTGCCCGGAGCGTACGACGCCTTGAGCGCCCGCCTCGTCGAGAAGGCCGGTTACCCCGCGACCTACCTGGGCAGTTTCGCCGCCGCCGCGTCGGCGTTCGGGCTGCCCGACGTCGGGCTCCTCACCTTGAACGAGATCGCCGAGCAGGCGCGCCGCGTCGTCGACGCCGTCGGAATTCCCGTGCTCGCCGACGCGGAGAACGGTTTCTACGACGCCCCGAACGTCTGGCGCGCCGTGAAGGTCTTCGAGGACGCGGGCGTCGCCGGCGTGCACATCGAGGACAACCTGGGTGGGAAGCACACGTCGATGCCCGCCGGGCTGCTTTCGGTGGAGCAGATGGCGAACAAGGTGCGCGCGGCGGTCGACGCCCGCACCGATCCCGACTTTCTTGTGATCGCCCGCTCCGACGCGGCGTGGGTCGAGCACGACTTCGAAGGCTGCGTGCGCCGGCTCGAGGCCTACGCCGCGGCCGGCGCGGACCTGGTGTTCGCGCCCGCCATCTCGGCGACCGACCTCAAGCGTGTGCGGGACCGGATCCCGGTGCCCGTGATGGTGCCCGGGGATCTGCTCGACGTGCCGGGCTCGGACGAGCCGTCGAGCACGATCGCGCAGTACGGCGAGGCCGGCGCCGACGTGGTTCTGTTGTGGTACACGGTGATCGGGGCCGCGTCGAAGAACGTCACGGCGGTGCTCGGCGCGCTGCGGGAAGGCAACGACGTGGCCGCGGTGAAGCACCTCGTTACCGAGCAGCAAGCGTTCGAAGCCGTCATGGGCTACGACGAGTACGAAAAGCGCAGCGCACGGTACGCGAGTGGGCAGGCGGCGCCGGCGTGAGCGACGAGACCGTCTACACGGGAGCGCGCCTGATCACCGGCCAGCAGGTGCTCGACGACGCGGCGCTGGTCGTGCGCGACGGGGTGATCCGGCAGGTCGGCGCGGCAGCGGACATCGTGGGCGAAGGCACCATGGTGGACGGCACCGTGATTTCCTTGCGCGGCAAGACGGTGATCCCTGCGATTGTGAACCCGCACGGCCACATCGGGTACATGCGCGGCACCACGTCGGACGCGAGCTTCTACTCGCGCGCCAACGTCGTCGACCACCTGCACCGGCTCGCGTACTACGGCATCAGCACGTTCCAGTCGCTCGGCACCGACCGCGACGACACCGAGCTCGCCGTCCGCGACGACCAGCGCGCCGGCGCCCTCGGCGAGCGTGACGTCGCGCAGCTGTTCACCGCGGGCGCCGGAATCGTCGCGCCGACCCCGGGCGACACCAACGGCGGGCCGTTCTTCGCCGCCGACGCCGTGCACGAGGCGACCGGTCCGGACGAGGTGCGCGCGTTCGTGCGCGGCCTGGCCGAGAAGCGGGTCGACGCCGTGAAGTTCTGGCTCGACAGCCGCCACGGCACCAAGGAGAAGCTCGGCCCGGAGATCTACGAGGCCGTGATCGACGAGGCGCACGCCCACGGCATCATCGTCGCCGCGCACATCTACACGCTCGACGAGGCGAAGGCCGTCATCCGCGCGGGAGCCGACATCATCGCGCACCTGCCGCGGACGGGCACCGACGACGAGCTCATCGCGCTGCTCAAGGACAACAACGTCGCGGTGTTCACGTCGATGGCCATCCAGCGCCCGCCGGGTGAGGACTGGCTGGACGAGCCCGCGTTCGCGGACATCCTCCCGCACGACGCGGTCGAGACCTTGCGCGCGACGATCCGCGAGAAGGCACCGGAACCGCTGTTCGACACCGGCGCGGCCTACCGCGGCATGGAGAAAACGCTCGTTGCCCTGGCCGACGCCGGCGTGCGGCTGGTGTTCTCCGCTGACACGGGCCTGCTCGCGCAGATCATCGGCTTCGCCGAGCACCGTGAGCTGGAGGCTCTGGTGGCGGCCGGGTTGTCGCCGCCGGCGGCGCTGCGGCTGGCCACGGAGGTGTCGGCCGAGCTGCTGGGGCTCGCCGACCGCGGTTCGCTCACGGTGGGCAAGCGGGCGGACTTCGTCGTCCTGGACGAGAATCCGCTCTACGACATCACGGCGACCCGCCGCATCGCCGACGTGTACCTCGAAGGCACTCGCGTCGACCGCGAAGGGCTGCGCAAGGGCTGGCAGCAGGGCTGAGCCACACCGCCTGCGGAAGGCCGGTGCCCGAGGGGCACCGGCCTTCCACTGTATCCCTTGTGGACGGTGGAGACTGGCCACGCGTCCACTGTGGTCAGCCGCCGACCTTGCGGGCGCTGTCCGCCCAGTACCGGTCGCGAAGCCGGCGCCGCATGATCTTGCCCGAACCGGTCTTCGGCAGCTCGTCGACGAACTCGACCGAGCGGGGCTTCTTGTAGCCGGCCAGGTGTTGCGCGCACACGGTGATGACGTCGTCCGCCGTCACGGTGAACCCGGGGCGCACTACCACGATCGCCTTCAGTGCCTCGCCCCACGTCTCGTCGGGCACGCCGACCACGGCGACCTCCGAGACTCCCGCGACGGTCGACACCACGTTCTCGATCTCCGTCGGGTAGACGTTGAACCCGCCGGTGACCACCATGTCCTTCTTGCGGTCCACCAGGTACAGGTAACCCTCGTCGTCGAAGCGGCCGAGGTCGCCGGTGCCGGCCCAGCCGTCCGGGCCGAGGGTCGCGGCCGTCGCGTCGGGCAGGTGCCAGTAGCCCATCATCGTCTGGTCGCCGCGCACGGTGATCTCGCCGATCTCGCCGTGGCCGACTTCGGCGCCGGTGTCGTCGACGAGCTTGACCTCCACGAACGGGCTGACCCGGCCCGCAGAGGCCAGCCGCGCCGGGACCGCGCCGGCCGGGTCGTACGCGTGGTCGCGCGCCGAGAGGCACGCGATCGGGATCGGCAGCTCGCTCAGCCCGTAGAACTGCACGAACACGTCACCGAACACCGCGCGGGCGCGGGCGAGCCGGTCCGGCGCGATCGGCGAACCCGCGTACACCACGGTGTGCAGGGAGGAGTAGTCGCCGGGTCGCTGCTCGGCGGCGAGAACGAGCAGGTTCAGCATCGTCGGCACCATCGGGAGCACGGTCACGTGGTGGGATTCGATCAGGTCCAGTACCACCGCGGGGTCGAACTTGGCGCAGGTGAGGTGTGTGGCGCCGCGCACGAAGTACGCCGGCGCCACGTATCCGCTCAAGTGGCTCAGCGGCGCGACGTGCAGTACGAGATCGTCGTCGGCCGCCGGCGGCAGTTCGAGGAGTTCGTTGCGCACCATGGCGGCCCAGGCGGCGTGGCTGAGCGTGGCGCCTTTCGGCAGGCCGGTCGTGCCGCTCGTGTAGAGGATCGCCGCGGGGTCGCCGGCGTCGGGCTTCGCCGGCCGAGCGGGTTCGGCCGCGCGCAGTTCGTCGAGTGTCGTGTCGCCCGGGCCGCCGGCGACCGTGACGACGTACCGGAGGTGGGGGAGTTCTGCGCGGATCCCGGCGAGCTGCTCGGCCCACGCGGCATCGGCGAACACGACGGACGCGGCGCAGTCGTTGAGGATGTGGACGACTTCGCGCGGGTGCAGGCGGGTGCTGAGCGCGGTGCGCACGAGCCCGCCGGCGAACAGCGCGTGTTCGGATTCGAAGAACTCGTGTCCGTTTCCCAGCAGCAGCACACCGCGGTCACCTCGGCGCAGCCCCAGCGCGGCGAGCCCGCCGACGATGCGATGCACCCGGTCGCCGAGCTCGCCGTAGGTGAGCGCGGTGCCGCCGTCCCGCACGGCGACGCGCGAGCCGAACTGGCGGTAGGCCCGTTCGTAGAGCTCCGCGATCGTGACGCGCGCACAGACGGGCCGGTGCACCAGCCCGTCCGCGCCGGGGATTTCCGTGGCTGTTTCGTCGAGCATCGTCGCCCAACCTCCTCTGCCGATCATGTGTTGGACTGATCGGTCTGAATAAGTCTCTGAACACGCAATTATGCTTGTACCGATCGGTATAAACAAGTACTGTCCATTCATGGAAACCGGCGAAGTGCGCGCCCTCGTGGTCACGGAACCCACCGGCCCCAGTGCCCTGCGGCTCGGCACACTGCCCGCGCCTGGAGTCCACGCGGAAGTAGTGGTCGACGTGCGCGCCGCGGGCGTGACGTTTCCCGATCTGCTGCTCACCCACGGGCGCTACCAGGTGCGGCCCGACCCGCCGTTCGCGCCGGGACTCGAGGTCGCCGGGACAGTGCGCCGGGCCGCCGCCGGATCGGGCTTCGCGCCGGGCGACCGGGTGGTCGCCTTCACCGGCCACGGAGGCGGCTACGCGGAGGCGGTCGGCGTCCCGGCCGCGAATGTCGTGCCGCTGCCGGGGAACCTCGATTTCACCGACGGTGTCGGGCTGATGGTCAATTATCAAACCGCGTACTTCGGCCTCGCCGAGCGCGGCCGGCTGGAGCCGGGGGAGACGGTGCTCGTCCACGGTGCGGCGGGCGGCGTCGGCACGGCGGCGGTGCAGGTGGCGCTCGCGCTCGGCGCCCGCGTGCTGGCGGTTGTGAGTGACGACGCCAAGGCCGAGGTCGCCCGCCGCGCCGGCGCCACGGAGGTACTCCGCGCCGATGGGTGGGCCGAGCAGGTCCGAGAGCGCACCGGCGGGGTCGACGTGGTGCTCGACCCCGTCGGCGGCGACCGCTTCGACGAAAGCCTGCGGCTGCTGCGCCCCGGCGGCCGGCTGCTCGTCGTCGGCTTCACCGAGGGGCGGATCCCGCAGGTCGCCGTCAACCGCCTGCTCCTGCGCAACATCTCGGCCGTCGGCGTCGCCTGGGGCCACTACGCGGCCCACGATCCCGGCCTGATCCACCGTGTCGGCGCCGCGCTCGCGGTGCTCACGAGCACCGGCCGCGTCCGCCCGGTGCTCGGCCGCACCTATCCCTTCGCCGACGGCGCCCAGGCCCTGCTGGACCTCGAATCCCGCCGGACGAAGGGGAAAAGCGTCTTGACGTTCTGACGGGCGTGCTCGGCGCCCAGCGAATTTCGCCTTCCCGGCGCCGTTCTCGAGGAAAGACTTCATCCCGGTCGCGCGGTCCTCGGTGGCGAGCGCTGACGGTCGGTTTCGGCACCGTCGCCAGTGCACCGAGCGCCGCGGAAACTCGGCGAGCGCGTCGTACGTCGCACCTGCTTGTATCAATCGGTACAAGCAGGTGCCGGTCTGGCGAGCGGACTTCGGTTGTGTCTTGGCCCATGGCGCCTCGGCCCGGCGTGGACCGGGTGGTACGGGAGCGTCCGGCGGGTACGCTCGTCCCATGAGCGACCCCGATCTGCACTTCTACTTCGACCCCGTCTGCCCCTTCGCCTGGATGACGAGCAAGTGGGTGCGCACCGTCGCGCGGCTGAAGCAGTACGACGTCGAGTGGCGGTTCATCTCGTTGCGCCTGCTGAACTCGCACATCGACTACGCGGCGCACTTCCCACCGGAGTACGAGGAGTCGCACACGTCGGGGCTGAAGCTGCTGCGCGTGGCCGCGCGCATCCGCCGCGACCACGGACCCGAGCCGATCGGCGCGTTCTACGAGAAGCTGGGGCAGGAGACGTTCGAGCAGGACGCCGTGCCCGGTGGCACGGCCGCGGCGGTGCACCGCGGGGTGCGTGACCTCGCGACCACAGCGCTCGACGCCTGCGGGCTTCCGCACGAGTATGCCGACGCGCTCGAAGACGACACCTGGGACGCCGTGATCCAGGCGGAGACCGACGTCGCCCTGACGCTGACGGGCAAGGACGTCGGCACGCCGATCCTGCACTTCGAGCCGCCGCGCGGCACCGCGCTGTTCGGCCCGGTGATCAGCCGGCTGCCCTCTGACGACGAGGCCGTCGAGCTGTGGAACCACGTCGTGGCGTTGTCGCGTTTCCCGGGTTTCGCCGAGCTCAAGCGCAGCCTGCGCGAGCAGCCGCAGCTGCGGGCGTTCGGCGTGAGCGCCGGCGAGGCCGGCAATCAGGAGGACTGGCACGGCGGGAGCCGTCGGCAGAAGAAGTGAGACGCCGGTCGACCTGCCGGGACCTCGCCCTTGCGCTGGGGTGGGGCCGCCGGCGGATATCCTTGGAACGTTCGGTCCACGAGGGGTGAAGGCGGGCGTCGGCGAGATGACGGTGACGGGCTTCGAGGCGAACCGGGCACGGGTGATCGGCATTGCGGCCGAGCTGTTCGCGCGGAACGGTTACCACGGCACCGGGATCGCCGAGCTCGGCACCGCCGCCGGTCTCGGGCGGGGCGCGCTGTACCACTACATCGGCAGCAAAGAGGCCGTGCTCTACTCGATCAGCAAAGAGCAGGTCGACTCCATGAACGCCTACGCCGAGCAGCTGCTCGACGAGGACCTCGCCGCCGAGGAGCTGCTGCGGCGCATGGCCCGCGGGCTGCTGCGCAACATCGCCGAGCACCGCTCGGAGTGGGCCGTGTTCTTCCGCGAGTACACGGCGCTGACCGGCGAGTGGCGCGACCACGTGATCACCGCGCGCGAGCGCTACGAGGGCTACTGGCGCCAGGCGCTGGACAACGGCGTTCGCGCCAAGGTGCTGCGCCAGACCCCGCGGCTGCTCGTGAAGGGCATCCTCGGCATGCTCAACTACACCTACCTCTGGTACGAGCCCGGTGGCGAGCTGACGCCGGACGAGGTCGCCGACATGTTCCTCGACGCCTTGATCGAGGGAATCCGCGCCTGACCCGGGCGCATTCGGCTCGTTTCTTGTTTTCCTGATCGAATTCCCGGTGCGGGCAGCCGTGTGCCTGAATCCTTGTACCGACCGGTCTATACAGGTATCGTCCCCGGTGATTCCAGCGTCGGACTCCGGGAGGACCCATGACTTCACCACGCGACGCGGTCGTCGTCGACGTGCTGCGCACCCCCGTCGGCAAGGGGAAGCGGGGCGGTGCGCTCTCGCACGTCCACCCCGTACACCTGCTGGCCGACGTCCTCGCCGGGCTGGTCGCGCGCAACGACCTCGACCCCGCGCTCGTCGACGACGTGATCGGCGGCTGCGTGACCAAAGCGGGGGAGCAGGCCGTGAACCCGGCCCGCAGTGCCGTGCTGGCCGCCGGGTTCCCGGAGTCGGTGCCCGCGACCACGGTCGACCGGCAGTGCGGCTCGAGCCAGCAGGCGGTGCACTTCGCCGCTCACGCGATCCAGGCCGGCGCGGCCGACGTCGTGATCGCGTGCGGCGTGGAGTCGATGTCGCGCGTGCCGATGCACTCCGACGCCCAGGGCGCCGACCACCTCGGCTCGCGAGTGGTGCAGCGGTTTCCCGGCGGGCTCGTCGGGCAAGGGATCTCCGCCGAACTGATCTGCGCGCGGTGGGGGCTGAGCCGTGACGAGCTGGACGCGTTCTCCGCGGAATCCCACCGTCGTGCCGCTGAATCGCGTTCACTCTTCGCCTCGGACCTGGTCACGGTCGCCGAGGCGCCGAAATTCGCGGCCGACGAGACCGTCCGTCCGTCGACCACGGTGGACGGTCTGGCCGGGCTGCGGCCGTCCTTCGTGGACGAAGCCGCCGCGAGCCGGTTTCCCGAGATCGACTGGAAGATCACGCCGGGCAACTCGTCGCCGCTGTCCGACGGCGCGGCCGGCGTGCTGCTGATGAGCGCGGCCAAGGCCGAGGCGCTGGGGCTCACCCCGCGCGCCCGGATCCACACGACGGCCGTGGTGGGCGACGATCCGATCCTCATGCTCATGGGTGTCGTGCCGGCCACGCGCACCGTGCTCGCGCGGGCCGGGCTGACTGTCGACGACATCGACCTGTTCGAGGTCAACGAGGCGTTCGCGCCGGTACCGCTGGCCTGGCAGCGCGAGACCAAGGTGGAGGCCGAACGCCTCAACGTCCACGGGGGAGCGATCGCGCTCGGCCACCCGCTGGGGGCGAGCGGCGCCCGGATCCTGACCACGCTCGTCGGCGCGCTCGAACACCGCGGCGCCCGCTACGGGCTGCAGACGATGTGCGAGTGGGGCGGCATGGCCAACGCCACGATCGTCGAACGGGTCTGATTTTTGTCACACTTATCCGTCTGGACCGATCGGTACAATCAATTCATGAATGCAGAAGAGGCCAGGGTCGCGCTGATCACCGGTGCTTCACGAGGGATCGGCGAGGGCATCGCGCGGCAGCTGCTCGACCGGGGGCTGCGGGTCGCCGGCACGTATCGCTCCGGCGGGGACCGCGTCGTGAAGCTGGCCGCGGACGCGCCCGGCCGGGTGCTGCCGGTGGCGTTCGACCTCGCCGCGCCCGACACGGCCGAGGCGCTCGTCGACCAGGTCGCCCGGCACTGGGGCCGGCTCGACTCGCTCGTGCTCAACGCCGCGGTGTGGCACGGCGGCAAGCTCGCCCGCGCCGACCCCGGCGACTGGTGGCGCGTGATCGAGGAGAACCTGCGCAGCACGGCCGCGCTGGTGCGCGCCGCGATCCCGTGGCTGGCCGAGGGCGCGAACCCCAGCGTCGTGCTCGTCGGGTCAGCCGTCGGAACGGTCGGCTTCCCCGGTGACACCGCGTACGCGAGCGTGAAGGCCGCGGCGGTGGGCTTCGCCCGGTCGCTGGCGAAAGAGCTTGCGCCCCAAGGGGTGCGCGTGAACGTGCTGGCGCCCGGATTCGTCGAGACCGACATGACCGCCGCGATTCCCGACGGGGCGCGGCAGAAGATCGCCGACGCCACCGTGCTCGGCCGCTTCGGCACTGTCGAGGAGATCGCCCGCGCTGCGGTGTTCCTCGCCGAGGACGCCACCTTCTGCACGGGCGCGGTACTCGCCGCCGACGGCGGCTGGACGCTGTGAATTCCGAGACCGTGAATTCCGAGACCGTGAAACCCGAGACCGTGAAACCCGAGACTGCGAACTCAAGGAGGAACCGATGACCACTGGCCTGCCCGAAGACGACTACCGCAAGCTGCGCGACGCCGTCTTCGCCACGATCTGGGACGAGCTCGACCCGCTGGAACACCAGATCGAGGACACTGAGAAGATCCCCTACGACGTGGTGCTGCCGGCGCTGCGCGCGTGCGGCGCGTTCGGCCTGATCGTGCCGCGCGAGTACGGCGGCTCCGGCCTGTCGATCGCGCAGTACCTGCCGATCCTCGCCGAGTTCGCCAAGATCCAGGGCGGGATCCGGGCGATCGTGCACGTCCACAACTCGTTCGCCCACGCGTTGTCGGAGATCGGGAACGCCGCGCAGAAGAACGAGATCCTGCCGGGTGCGGCGACGGGTGAGAAGTCCCTGGCATTCGCACTCACCGAGCCCGGCAACGGGACGGGCGCCGATCTGTCCACTGTGGCTCGTCGCGAAGGTGACGAGTACGTGCTGAACGGGCGCAAGTGGCTCATCACCAACTCCGACATCGCGTCACACTTCCTGGTGTTCGCGAAGACGTCCGAAGTGGACGTCTCCGCGCTCATCGTGCCCCGGGACGCGCCTGGGTTCACCATCGCGCCGCTGCCGGAGACCATGGGCTGCAAGGGTGCCGAGCACGGCGAGCTGACGTTCACCGACGTGCGGGTGCCCGCGTCTTCGCTGGTCGGGGCCGAGGGTGAGGGCGGTGCGCACCTGGAACGGGCGCTTGAGGTCAGCCGGGTGTTCATCGCGGCGTCTTCGCTCGGTACGGCGACGCGGGCGCTCGAGCTTTCGGTGAAGTACTCGCAGGAGCGGGTGACGTTCGGCAAGCCGATCGCGTCGCGGCAGGCGATCCAGCGCTACCTCGCCGAGATGGCGGCGGACGTGTACGCGCTGCGCGGCATGCTGGCCGACGCCGCGGCCAAGTGGGACGCCGGCAAGCGGATCCCGGCCGAGTCTTCGCTGCTGAAGCAGTTCGGGCTGGAGGCTGTCGGGCGCGTCACCGACCGGGCGCTGCTGGTGCACGGCGGCATCGGCTACACCCGCAAGTACCCGATCGAGCGGTTGTACCGCGACGCGCGCCTCAACTGGCTGGAGGAGGGCACTCCCACGATCCAGTACCTGGTTGCCGCGCGGGAGCTGCTGGAGGGCTACCGGTTCGCCGACGCGTTCGCCGGCTAGCCGTTGGTGTGGTGCTGCTCGCAAACAGGCGCGACCGGCACGTCCCGGAGCTATCTTTGACAGCAATGTCAAACATGACTTTGGAGGTCACCGTGCCGAACTCGGCGGAGCTGGTCGAATCGTTCTGGAACGAGGTCTGGAACGGGCACAACCCGGACGCGGCCGACGATTTCGTGGTCGAGGACTTCGTGATCACCAACGCGGGCGTGCGCATCGAGGGCCGCGAGAACTTCAAGGCCTGGATCGGCGCGTTCCTCGAGCAGGTGCACGACCTGGAGCTGGAGATCGTCGAAACGTTCGAGAACCACGACGGCAGCCGCGTCGCCTCGCGGTGGCACGTGCACGGGCGCAACAACGGCGTGCTCGGGTCCGAACCGGACGGTCGCCCCATCTCCTTCAGCGGCACCGCCGTGTGGGAGATCGAGGACGGCAAGCTGGTTCACAACCACGTCGAGCGGGCTTCGTACGAGCTGCACCAGCGACTGTTCGCGGCCTGACGCGTGCGCTCGGGCCTGCTACTCGCGGCCGCCCTGGCCGGCGCGGTCTCAGGGGTCGCGGCTGTCGCGTTCGGACAGACGGTGGGCGCGCTCCGGTCGCTGGTGGCCGGTGCGCCGCCCGCCGTCGTCGTGCTCGCGCCGGTCGCCGGGGCGCTGCTGTGCGTGGCGGTGGTGCGCTTCGTGCCGGATGCCGGTGGCGGCGGGATTCCCCAGGTGCGCCAGGCGTTCGCGGGCTCACCCCTGCGCGGACGTGTCGCGGGCGCCAAGGCGCTGGCGTCGGGCGTGCTGCTCGGCTTCGGCGGTTCGGGTGGCGCGGAAGGCCCGGTCGTCCACATCTCGGCGGCGCTGGGGTCCGCTTTGGCCGGCGCGGTGCGGCTGCCTCCTGCTTCGGTGCGTCCCGTCGCGGCTGCCGCCGTGGCGGGCGGGGTGGCGGCTTCGTTCGGCGCCCCGCTGGCGGGCGTGGTGCTCGTGGCGGAGGTGCTCGTCGAGGGCCTCGGCGGGGCGGAGCTCGTCGCGGTGGCGATCGGCTCGGCCGCGGGCGCGCTGACGGGCTGGGCACTGCCGGGTGAACCGCTGCGGCTGCCGGATGTCGCGGTGGGCGGGTCTGCGTTCGGTGGTGTGGTGGCGGGGTTGTTCGGTGTGGTGCTGGCGTGGTCGTTGTACGTCGGTGGGGCGTGGTCCGGGTGGGTTCGCGGCGTGGCCGGCTCGCGGCGTTTCGTTGCCGACGAGGACTGGATGGGCGAGGCTGATGGCCCGGGCCGACCTGGGGTTGTCGCCGGTGGCTCTGGCGATGCTCGTGCCGCGGTGGGTGCTGCTCGGCCGGACCGGCCCAGGGCTCTCGTTCGCTGGGCCTGCTCAGGCTGGGTCCGCGCTGTTGTCGGCGGGGTGGCCGTCGGGCTGATCGTGTTCGCGGTGCCCGGTGTCGCCGGCGTCGGCCAGCCGGGGGCCGCGGCGGGCGGGCTGAGTGTGTTGCTGGTGCTGGCGGTGGTGAAGGTCGTGGCGACGGGGGTGACCGTCGGGGCGGGCGGGGTGGTCGGGACGATCGGGCCGGCGTTGTTCGTCGGGGCGACGGTGGGCTCGGCGCTGCCCATCGCGGGCGGCGCGGCGGCGGGGATGGCCGCGTGCCTGGCCGCGGCGTCGAAGGCACCGGCGACGGCCGTCGTGCTCGCGGTCGAGCTCAGCGGGCTCGACCTGCTGCCGCCGATCGTGCTGGCGACGGCGCTGGGCTGGCTGGCCGGGCTGCTCACGAGGCACGGCGTCTTCGATCTTCCGGAGCCGACTAGGCTGGCCGGCGAGTAGGGAAAGGGGTTCCATGGCGGGCGTACGCCAGTTCGACGAGCGCGAGGCCCTCTCGCGCGCCCTCGACGTCTTCACCGACCGCGGCTTTCGCGCCACGTCGATGCTCGACCTGGCCACCGGCACCGGCGTCCAGCGCGGCTCCCTCTACAACGCCTACGGCGGCAAGGAAGAAATCTTCCTGCGCGCCTTCGGCGAATACACAGCCGACTTCCTCGCCGGCGCCTCCGCGGCCCTCGACCGGCCGACGAAACGCGCGGCGCTCCTGTCGTTCTTCGACTACTGCATCGAGACTTTCACCGCCGGCACCCCGCCCCACGGCTGCCTTTCCACCCGCACCGCCATCGAAGCGGCCACGGAGTCGCCCCGCGCGGAGTCCGCCGTGCGGGCCCTGCTGCACGAGCTGGAAACTCTGGTGCACGCCAAGCTGTCCACTCTGGACGACGGCGTCGAGTCCCCCGTGGACCTCCACGGCGCAGCCCGGCTCGTCGTCAGCACCACACGCGGTCTCGCGGTGATGGAACGGGTGCGCTACGAGCCGGACGAGCTGCGGGCGATCGCGGAAACCCTGGTGACGTCACTGTTCGGTGGCTGAGGCCTGTCTCATGGTCTGCCCGTCACGGCGGAGCAGAGGGCCGAGAGTCCCGCGGTTCAACTCGGTGGCCGCCGGCACGGCTGCCTCACCGAAGAAACACAGGCTCTTCTCGTGGTGGTTGCCGACGATGCCGAACGACAGGTCTTTCGACACGAAGATCAGGTAGTCCCCGTTGGGGTAGTGGGTGTACTCCCAGCCGTCGAGATCCGTGATGTCCGTGACGCGGTGCGGCCGGTACTGGGCCGACTCGTGCACGGCCCGAAGCCGAATTCGGTGGCGAACTCGGCCCACAGTTCGCGCTGAAGCTCCCCATCGAGTTCGACCCAAGCGAATTCGGCACGGCCGGGAGCCTACCGGGCATCGCGAGGGGCGTTGCCGTTTCGGCAATGAAGCTTGCCGAGAAGGTCGCCCACTCGGCAGATTGGTGCCCGGCGGACAGACGAAGGCGAGGCGTATGAACACGCAGTCCTGGGACGAGATGTACCGCGGTCGCCCGCAGGTGTTCAGCGGGGAGCCCAACGAGGTGCTCGTGGCGGAGGCCGCGGGGCTGGCGCCGGGGGAGGCGCTGGACGTCGGGTGCGGGGAGGGGGCCGATGCGGTGTGGCTGGCGCGCCGGGGGTGGCGGGTGACGGCGGTGGACGTCGCGGAGACGGCGTTGCGCCGGGGTGCGGCAGCGGGCGCCGACGTGGCCGGGCGGGTGGCGTGGACGCGGGCCGATCTGAGCACCGTCGGGTTGCCGGCCGGGGTGTTCGATCTCGTGTCGGCGCAGTACTTTCCGTTGCCGCACCGGCCGGAGCACGAGGCGCTGCACCGGTTGCTCGCGGCGGTCGCGCCCGGGGGCACGCTGCTCGTCGCCGGACACGATCCCGGCGACGAGGGCGTGGACTACGGCGGCTACTACCGGCCCGACGAGATCGCGCGGCTCCTCGGCGAGGAGTGGACGATCCTGGTCCACGAGTCGCGGCCCCGGAATCGGCCGGGGCCGGAGGGCACTCACCACACCCGCGACGTCGTCCTGCGCGCGGTCAATTCCGGCGGGGGGGGTGTCCCTATGACGCTGCTATGTGGCGTCAAGGGGTCGTAGGTGCGGTGTTGTGGTGTTGTTGGAGAGTGCGGAAGAGTTGGCGGGCGATGATTCGCTTGAGGCAGCGTTTGATCTCTCGGAGGGTCTTGCCTTCGGCCAGTCGGCGGGTGATGTAGTCGCGGGTCGCGGGGTCGATCCGGCTGCGGGTGAGCACGATGGTGTGGAGTGCTCGGTTGAGTTGACGATCGCCGCCTCGGTTGAGGCGATGGCGGTTGGTCAGCCCTGATGAGGCCGGGATCGGTGCGGCGCCGGCGAGGCTGGCGAACGCTGCTTCTGAACGAAGCCTGCCGTGGTGGGACCAGCTGATCAGGATTTGAGCGGCGCTCAGGGCACCGACGCCGGGCAGCTGTGCCAGCTCGGGGTGAACGTCGTCGACCAAACGCGCGATGTCGCGTTCGAGTGCGTTCGCCTCGGCCTTGAGTGCTTGGATGCGGTGGGCGGTGGAGCGCATCGCCCGGATGGTGGTGCGAAGCTCGAGGTCCTGGGCGGGACGGTCACGCAGTTTCGCGCAGTAGCTGATCTGTGCGTCGCTGGTCTGCCCACGTAGTTCCGCGCGTAGGTTCTCGGGAGCGGAAACGATCAGCGCTTTGAGGTGGTTGATGGCGGCGGTGCGGGCGGAGACCGCGCCGGCTCGTGTGCTCACCAGGACGCGCAGGGCTTCTCGCTGTCCGCGGGTGCGCGGCTCGATCAGGCGATCGCTGCTGAGGATTTCCCGGGCGGCTCGAACGGCATCAAGGGCGTCGCTCTTGCGTCCACCGCGCCGCGGTGGACGCTTGGGTCGGCAGACTTCGACGACCCGTTCGCCCTGTTCGCTGAGGAAGGCGGCGAGTCCGGCACCGTAGCTGCTGGTTCCTTCGACGGCCCAGCACCGCTGGCCGGGCACCTGCGCTCGCGCGAAGTCGAGCAGTTGCTGGTAGCCCTCGGCGCTGGCCGGGGCATCGGCATGTCCCAGTGTTGCGCCGACCGCGGTGACCGCGGCCGCGGCGAGAGTGTCGCGGTGGGTGTC